>DASQLH010000201.1:0-15930 GCA_035630155.1 Chthoniobacterales bacterium | reverse complement strand
ACGACCGATCCCATGGTGGCGGCGAGGAAACTGAAATCCATCACGGCGATCGCGACCTTGTAGCCTTCGAGCATGCCGTGGCCGCTCAGGACCGCGTCCGTCAGGCCGGTAGCGTCCTGGTATTTTTTGAGCCGGTCTTTGTAAGTCGCCATTCCCTGGAATTGGAGGGTGTCCACCGAACGCAGATCGCCATCGCGCTCGACGAAACTGCCGGGATCGAGAAGGTTTTCGATCCGCTCCTTGGCCGATTGGCCAAAGTGATAATCGCAATGCGGACAGACGCGCTGATTCTGGGCGAGCTCGATTTCGTGCACGACCTCCTTGCAGCCGGGGCATTTTTGAAACAGGCCCTGCGGAATATCGCCCCGGCGTTTCCGGCTGCTGCCGCCGCCGATGGGAGGTCTCTTGAAGATAGCCATGGGGTCAGGCGCGCGCCGCCGTCGCCGCGTGAACGGAAATGGCGCCGGCCGCTTTCAGGACGCGCGCGCACTCGCTCAGCGTCGAGCCGGTCGTTAATACATCGTCGATCAGAAGCACGCGCAACCCTCGCACGTCCCGGTTTTTTCGTAAACGAAAGGCATCCTGCAAATTTTCCATGCGTTCGGTCCGGTCGTAAGCGGTCTGGGTGGTGGTGTAACGGATCCGCTCCAGGACCTGGCGAAGGGGCAGGGAAAGCCTGGTCGCGAGGAGCTCAGCGATGAGCGTGGCCTGGTTAAAGCCGCGCTCGCGTTCTCGCGCGGCATGGAGCGGGACTGGGACGATCACATCGAAACGCCGGCCGCGGAGGCGGGTGTCGTGCAACGTCTCGCCGAGCCATTCCGCGAGCGGGTAACGGAGATGGCGTTGCCGGCCGTACTTAAAGTCATGGACGAGCTTGCGAACGAGTCCCCGGCTGCGGTAGGCCGCGACAGCCGCGTCGAAATGCAAGGTGCGATGCTCGCAATTGGCGCAGCTAAACGTTTGGGTGATCGCGCCAAAAAACGGCTCGGAACATTTCGCGCAGAAAGGCGCGGCGATGCGCGGCGCGCAGCTCAGGCAATTCGCGCAAAGGTATTCAACCCCCTCGACAGTTCCCCAGCAAACCACACAGGTGGGCGGATAGAAAAGCGATCCGAGCGCGGGGAGGGGATTAAGTTTCGCGAGGAGGCGCATAACGTAACCAGACGCGGAGAAGGGCCCAGCTTACGAGACAGACGGCGAGTGGCACCAGCCCGATGAGCATGCTTTTCCCAAGCCACGGCAGCGCCAGTAACTCGCGCCGCGCGACTTTTGCGAACACGCTGCTGGCCAGGATCCAGCCGGCGTGAAGGCCGATCGGCATCCAAAGCGACCGGGTGAGAAGGCGCGCATCTGCCAGGATCAGGCCGATGACAAACAAGGTGGTGAAGCCGGCCAGCACCAGCATCGGCTCGCTGAATTGATCGAAGGAATGCGAGAGCGAGACGAAGCCGGAGTTCCATTGCACGGAGGTCGTGGTCTGGTCGGGCGCCTTGAGGAAATGAATGATGGAGAAAATTGCCGCGCTCAGGACGATGGCGGGCCACCGTCGCAGACCTCGCAGCAAGACGCCGAGAAACAAGCCGCGAAAAAGCGACTCTTCGATCAGCGGAACGACCGCGGCGGTCAGCGTGACCTTCCCGACAGCTTCCCCATCCCAATTGGCGCGCATTGAATAGACGCCTGTTTGCACGAGGACGATTTCGCAAAGAATAACCGGCAGCGCGGAAAGCAGGAAGCCGATGGCCAGGTCGCGAAGCCAATGCCGATTGCGTTCCAAGCCGAGATCCCGCGCGCCTTTGATTCGCAGCCAGCGCAGAAAAGGCCAGAGAAACAGGAGCGCGCCCAGGAGCAGCGCGCGAGAGAAAAACGATTCGAAGTCGAAGGTGGCCAGGACGGGAAGAATTCCGTGCGCGGCCAGCGATTGCGCCGCCCAGAAGAGTGGAGGCGCGGCCAGGGCGCCGAAGAAAATGATGGCGGCAAAATAGCCGAGCAATCTGGCTGCGTATTTCAAGCGGCTAATGTAAGATTCCCGCCGGATGCGGAGTCAACACATATGGACGGAGAAAGATGAGGAGGGCCGGAAGCGCGAAGTCCGCGTCACGAAGTTCGGCGGGGTCTGGCGTTTTCAGGCCAAATTCGCGGATGAATCCGACTGGACCTACTACGACCGGCCGTTGCTTGAGGACCTGCTGACGTTGAAGGACGTCATTTTCCGAAAATACCAGCGGCGCCGCGCTTCAGCCGAAGATTTCCAATCCATCGAGAATTTGCTTCGTCAATACGCTGCGCATGAGTGATTGGAACACGGAGGATCTTGTCGCGGCGGACAAGAAATACCTCTGGCATCCCTTCACTTCGATGCACGATTGGTGCGCGCTGGAGCATGAGCCGATCGTATTAATCGAGGGGCGCGGCGCCCTTCTGCGCGACAGCCGCGGGCGGGAATACATCGACGGCAACTCGTCGATCTGGACCAACATCCACGGGCACAACCATCCGCACATCAATGCCGCAATCCGCCGGCAGCTCGAGCGGGTGGCGCACACCTCGTTCCTCGGATTTACCAATCCGGCCGCGATCGAGCTGGCGGAAGCGATCGTGCAGCTCTTCCCCGCGAACACCCTCAGCCGCGTCTTCTATTCCGACGACGGCTCGACCGGGATGGAAGTCGCCTTGCGGATCGTGAGTCAATACTGGCGGCTGAAAGGCTCTCGACGGCATCGCTTCATCGCGTTCGAGCACGCATACCACGGCGACACCGCCGGGGCCGCCAGCCTCGGCGCCGCCGCCATGTTTGGGAATGGAGGCGGGCGGTGGAATTTCCCGGTCACCCAGGTATCGAGTGTTGCGGAGCTGGAGGCGCTGCCGGCGGACGTGGCGGGGGAGACGGCGGCAGTCGTCATCGAGCCGATAGTGCAGGGTGCGGCCGGGATTCGAGTTTGGCCAGCTGGGACGCTGAAAGCGGTCCGAGAATGGTGTGACCGGTCAAAAACGCTCCTGATTGCCGACGAAGTCCTGACCGGCTTCGGTCGGACCGGCCGAATGTTCTCCTGCGAGCACGAGGCTGTTTTTCCTGATCTAATGGTGTTAGGTAAAGCGTTGACTGGTGGATATGTTCCGCTCGCTATTACGCTAGTTAGGGATGACATTTTTGAGGCATTTTGCGCGGACTCCGACCGCCAGCGGACGTTGTTTTACGGCCACAGCTACACCGGCAATGCGGTTGGATGTGCCGCAGCCAAGGCCAGCCTTGAGATTTTCGAAAACGAAAATGTCCTGGGTTCGCTCGCTCCCAAAATCGAGGCGCTTCGGGCGGAATTGTCCGAATTGCGGGAGCTGCCCTGGGTAGCGGACGTGAGGCAGTGCGGGTTCATCGCGGGCGTCGAATTGCGTCAAAACGACGTCGAGCCCGGCCAACTGGGCGCTGCTGTCTGCCTGGCCGCGCGCCGGCATGGGCTGCTCACGCGGCCGATTCGCGACGTTGTTGTTCTAATGCCGCCTTTCTGCATCACGGAAGCGCAGTTGCGGCAGGCGGTTCAGGCCATCAAGGCGGCGATCGTCGAGGTCTGCGCAGAGCCGGTCCCGGCATGATGGCGAAGTCCAAAAAGTCCCGGCTGGACATCCATTTGGTGGAGCACGGCTTTTTCTCGAGCCGCGAACAGGCCCAACGCGCCATCATGGCCGGCGAAGTGAGGGTAGGGGAGGCGATCGTGGACAAGGCTTCCGTGAAAGTGGGCGACGATGCGGCCGTGTCGGTCCAGGCGCCCTCTCCTTATGTCGGCCGGGGCGGAGTAAAGCTCGAAGGAGCGCTCCGCCATTTCGAAATTTCCGTGGCCGGCCTGACAGCGCTCGACATCGGCGCGTCCACCGGCGGGTTTACCGATTGTCTGCTCCAGGCAGGTGCGAAAAAGGTTTACGCGATCGACGTCGGCCATGGCCAGCTGGCCTGGAAAATCAGAAACGATCCGCGGGTCGTCGCGCGGGAGAAACTGAACGCGCGCTTCCTTAGTCGCGCCGATGTTCCCGAACCGATCGATCTCTGCGTTATCGACGTTTCTTTCATTTCGCTGACTTTGATCTTGCCGAACGCTTTCGAGTTGGTAACTCCCAACGGAGTGATCCTCGCGCTGATCAAGCCGCAGTTTGAGCTCCAGGCTTCCGACGTCGCCCGGGGCGGAATCGTCCGCGACCTGGCGCTGCATGAGAAAGCCCGGAACAAGATTCGCGACTTCGTGGTGAACGCGGGCCATAATGTCGTGGGCCTGGCGCCGTCGGCGATCACCGGGATGGATGGCAACCAGGAATTCTTTGTATGCGTCCGAACAAAATCGGTTTGATCGCACACACCGGGAAACCCGGTGTCGCCGAACTAACTAGAACGCTCAGCCAGGAGCTCGAGCGCGCGGGGTTGTCGGTGCTGGTCGAAACCGACACGGCCGCGCTCGCCGGCCTGAAGTCGTCGCGCACCATTCCTGACCTCGGCCGCGAAGCGGATCTCCTGGTCGTCCTGGGCGGAGACGGCACCATTCTCCATCTCGTGGGACAGTTGGGAGACAACATCAAGCCGGTCTTCGGCATCAACATCGGCGCGCTCGGTTTTCTGACCTGTTCGAACTCGAGCGCCTACGCGGAGGCGGTCGAATGCATCGCCGCGGGCAAAATGGTTTTTAGCGAGCGAACGTTGCTCGAAGTCGCGGTGAAAAGCCCCGGAGGCGAGAGCCGCAACATGACGGGTTTGAACGATGTCGTTTTCAGCCGCGGCGAAGTCTCCCGGCTCATTCGCCTCAAAACCAGCGTGAACGGCGAGCCGCTCACCGAATTCAATGCCGATGGCCTGATTGTCGCCACGCCCACAGGCTCGACCGCCTACTCGCTTTCCGCCGGCGGCCCGATCCTGTCACCGGAATCGGGCGCGTTCGTCATCACGCCGATCTGTCCGCATGTTCTCACCAACCGCTCGATCATCGTCGGCGAAGACGCAGTCATCGCGATCGAGGTGACCGAGCACGAATATCCTGTCTTCTTAACGGTGGATGGCCGTGAGCCGATCCGCATGGAGATCGGCACGATGGTCGAGATCAGGAAATCGGCTCGCGTTCTGCCGCTCGCGGCGATGCCCGGCGTATCGTTCTTCGGCGTCGTTCGACAAAAACTGAAGTGGAGCGGCAGTAATATTTAGAGCCATCGCGCCGGTGCGATGGCGACCCCACCAGCCTGACCGGCATCGAAGCGCCGAAGGCGCGTCCAATGTCAGCCCAGGGTAACGTCCTGGGTACCCGAATAAACAAATCGCCAGCCCTGAAGGGGCGGCCTATTTACTGCAGGTTATAGACTTCGACGACAGCCGTACCCGTCGCCGCGGAGGCGCTGCGGACGATGGCCGTATAAAATCCGCCATTGAGCGAGGTCACGAACGCTGACTCGTTGTCGTCCGTGGGCGCGAGACCGGTGTTCAGGATGGCCTCTTCCTGCGAATCCTTCCAGTTGTTGTTCGATCCAATGAGTGTGCCGGAAGCGTCGCGCAATTCGATCACTGGATCCGGAAGCGCATTGCCGACTCCGAGCGGCGTCAACGACGGTCCCAGCGCGCGAATCACGACATTCGTTCCGACCGGGCCGATTCCTCCAACGAAAAATCCCGCGATGAGCACGTCATCACCACCCATGACGAGGCCGCGCGTGCTGATGTTGAGCAATTGATGCGGGGCGGGCTCGACCGCCAGAAACTGCGGAACGTTGAAGTCGCTCGAGAAAATAAGACTCCTGACCCCAGCGGCAGAATACCGGACCGTGGCGCCTTCCTCGTTGTCCGCCACGACGAGAGAACCACTGGCTTCGAGCGCGATGCCGAAAGGCCGCCCGAGTCCCGTGACGAAGGTGCTTTTGCCGCCGTCCGGAGCAAACTTGAAGATCGTGCCCGAACCGGAGTCCGCCACGAAAAGATTGCCTGCGCTGTCGACCGCCAGTCCTGCGGGCTGATTCAAAGCGGTCGCGAACGTGCTCTTGCTCCCGTCTGGCGCGATCTTGTAGATCTTGCCGCCGGTGAAGTCCGCGACGAAAAGGTTGCTGCTGCTGTCGAAAGCCAGGCCGGCAGGCCCGCCGAGCCCCGTCGCGAAAGTCGATCTCCCTCCGCCTTGGGCAATTCTGATGATGTTGCCGCTGCCCGATTCGGCGATATACAAAGCGCCGGCCACGTCAAAGGCCAGGCCAACGGGCGAGGAGAGCCCCGAGACAAATGTGGTTCCCGAGCCCCCAGGGAGCGTGAAAACAACGACCGAACTCCTGCCCGCGTCGGCGACAAAAAAACGTCCCAGGCCGTCAAAGACAATGCCCTTTGGATTGGAAAGCCCGGTGGCAACGGTCGACGGGGTCGCGCCGGGAGTCCGGAATCGAAGCACGTTGCCTTCGTTGGTTTCCAGGATGTCGCCGACGGCCGCATGAGCGGTGGGCGTGAGGAATGGGCTGGCAGCCAGCGCGGCGACGGCCAGCAGGGAACGGAGAAAAGTCGTTTTTGTCATAATGGGAAAAGTCCGGAGTGCCCGCAATGTCTCAAGCATTACCCGCTCGTCAACCATCCGCATGTCGGATTTGGCGTAAAAAATCGCGCCGTTGGGGCCTTTTGGATTTTCCCACTTTGGGATTTACCTGGGATTTGGGTTCTGGGATTTGGGATTTCCGCCCTTGGTTCTTCATAGCGCTCGCTCCACCGGGAAGTTTCCGGCACGATCACCCGGGAAAAGGCTCAGGCAATGCACGTCGCGGCTCTCTACGACATTCACGGCAACCTTCCCGCGCTTGAAGCCGTCATCGCGGATGTCCGCGCCGCCAATGTTGAAATGATCGTGGTGGGCGGTGACGTGCTCCCAGGCCCGTTGCCGCGCGAGACGCTCGATTGCCTGCTGAACCTCGATCTTCCACTCCGGTTCATCCGGGGCAACGGCGATCGGGTTGTGCTGGCTCAGATGCGTGGAATGGAACCAGTCGAGGTTCCGGAACAATTCCGCGAAGGGATCCGCTCCAACGCGCAACAGCTCACGGCGGAACACGAGAATGTATTGGCGAGCTGGCCGGCAAGCGTCCGGCTTGAGATTGCCGGACTAGGGGATGTCCTCTTCTGTCATGCCACCCCGCGCAACGACACCGACATCTTCACCCGCCTGACCCCCGAAGACCGGCTCGTGCCGATCTTCCAAGCCGCGGAAGCTCCTCTTGTCGTTTGCGGCCATACCCATATGCAATTTGACCGCACGATTAGCGGCATCCGCGTCGTCAATGCCGGCAGCGTCGGAATGCCCTATGGTCAACCCGGCGCTTACTGGCTCCTCCTCGGACCAAACCTTGAGCTGCGTCACACCACTTACGACCTCGAGAAAGCCGCCGCGCGCATTCGCGCCACCAATTATCCCTCCGCCGAAGATTTCGCCGCTAACAGCATCCTGAACCCTCGTTCGGAATCGCAAATCCTCGAGATGCTCGCGAAGGTCGAGCTCTGATAAATTGCTGTTGCAACGGTTGCTTTAGCGCTCGCGCCGCTGGGGACTTTTGGATTTTTCCACTTTGGGATTTACCTGGGATTTGGGTTCTGGGATTTGGGATTTCCAACCCTGGCTGGAAGGCCGCGCCAGGCCGCCGCAGCGATTCATCATCATGGACGAATTGTTCGCGGTCTCGCGATCCGGAGCCGGTTCCGCGATTGGGCTGAAGGTGTTTTTTGGCTTGTTGGAACTGCTTCTGATCGGCGCCGGCATCTACATCTTTCGCTGCCGCAAGAAGCTCTTCGGCTATAAAGGCGAAGAGGGCGACACCTACGCCTCCGCCCAACTGCGCATGATCATGGTCGTCCTCGTCTGGATTCACGCCGTCATCATTACGGCCCTGATGATTTACGAAGTGGGGTAGCCGTAACTGACTATGCGGGCAACACCCTGTGAATTCATATGACATATCGTGATTTTGTCGGCCCTCATCCCGGGAGAGGTCGAGCTTCTGGGATCTCAGCTGTCGAGTGGTGGAGGGCTCTGAGGTCTAACGAGACTGAGCTGAGCCACGCTGGCGAGAGCGAGCATAATTTGCAATGGGAATGTTGAAGTCCTCGGAAAGCTAGGCCTTGGAACGGCCAGCGGCTGGCTCCAGCGATTGGTTAGGCCTTTGACGGTGCAACATGGTCATAGCTAAAACTTCCCAACCCCGGACGCGAAGACGCTGGGGATCATAAGCGCCGCCGGCGTAGCAACCGGCGCACTCCCCACACGATTAACATTAATACTGCGAGCGCGATAATTGCCTGCGCTGCAAGGTTGCGAATAGGATTGCTAAGAATGTAATTCGGATGCCGTGCGTAAAAGCCGTTGAAGTTTTCGAACGCTGCTGGCAACGCGGTCAAATCTTCTTTCGCCAACTCGAGCCGGTGTTCATTGGGATGGTGCTGAGATCTGAATCGGTAGGCCTGTCCGGCCGTGTTCAATTCGATGTGGCCGCCCAGGATATGGGTGAGCGGCCGCGTCTTCAGAAACTCGACAACCCGCAGGGCGCTTTCGCGGTAAGCCGCGGCGTCTTCAATCAGCAGCCGGGCCGGCATCAGGAAATCTCCGGAAAAGAGAAGCCCCGTTCTGTTGTCGTAAAATGAGACGTGCGTCGCGTTGTGTCCGGGCGTCGGAATTACATCCACAGTTCGGCCACCACCCAGATCCAGACGTGCAATCCCGTTGGGCCATTTAGTGAAACCGAAGAACGCTCGAATTCCCTCCAAATCGATGGGTACGATCTGGACCGATGGAAGGGACGCGAATTGAGGATCGCCGGCGCGATGATCTAAATGGCGGTGGGTGTGCGCTACTAGAAGTGGGAGCTTTTGGTGGTTCTTATCCGGCAATAGTTCCAGGATCGTTTTCGCTAGCGGCATCTCTTTCGGGTCCGCTACGGCCCCGGTATCGATCAGAAGAGCTTGGTCGGAGCCGACCAGAAGATAAAGGAAATTTGCTTCGAAGGTCGCGCAAGGACTCTGACGCAGGATAAAAGTTTGCGGCTCGTAGGTATGGACTTGAAGCGGGTGTTGCGGCGTTGCCGTGCAGTCTGAAGCGCCCTCATTCCAGTGCACATCCAACGATCCAGGCGCTGGCTGGGACGAGGCCAGTATTGCTGTTAAGACAAAGATTGACGCCGCTACTCCGGCTCCCACTTTCCAACGCACGCAAATAAGAGGCTGTGGACGCATACGAATTCCGAGGCCTAACGAGAATTAGACGAACATTCGTAATTAAAGGCGAACATTTCTTCGTCTAACTCGGGCGTTTGGGTGCGGGTTTGAATGGGGAGAGCGGTGCACTGCAGAAAATAGGGTGCAGCCGCCTTTAAAGCGGTACAAAGCTTCGCCCTAGGAGCCTTCATTTAGAATCTCCATACCCAAACGGAGGCAACACCTCAAGAGTGGTGTTGGGTCCGATTGCACCGTCCACCTAGCGCCAGACCCTCTTGATTCTAGCGGCTATCAGGAGGCGCTGCCGTGAAGCGCCGCCTGTCAGCTTCGACGGGTCCGCGTAATCAGCGCGAGAGTTGTCTCAAGAAAATCGCGTCGCCCGAGTTTACCAAATTCATTAACTGGGACGCCCTTTGGAAGTGGTACCGGGAAATCCTCCGGCGACAAAATATTCGGATGAGAAAGAGAAAAGCGAAGCCCAAACGCAAGCATTAGTGGCGTGGAAGTTTTGTACAAATTGTGAAAGCAAAAGATCGAGTCGATAAGGTATATCTCGGTAATTATCGGAGCGTAACTGAGTACGCGGTCGGGATCCGTATTGGCGTGCTTGAAAAAGTTTTGGGCATCGCGCGCTCTCTTTTGAAAGGCTGGTGGTTGCGATTTCAGCCACGCCATTGTTGGCGATGGCTTGCCAACTTTGCTTCCGATCTGGTGAAGAAGGGTGTTGGCAGCAACCGCCAACGTGTGAACCGAAGCCATATCAAATTCGATAAACCAGAGAAAGATTGCGGTGTGGAGCTGGCCCTGAGCGGCAGCCTCTCGGGTGATTCGGTACACGTTCCTCCCTGTCTTGCTTTTCTCTGGCTCAAACTTGAGGGGTCGCACTGGATTTTCTCGATGGGTGGAGGTCAAACGTGAAGGCGTTCAAGGTCGATCAAAATACTGATAGAAGATCGCTTCATCGCGAGTCACATCCCCAACCCAGCGACGAAGTCCAACCCCAGACCACCACTGAGCATAAAACCAAAGGATCACCTTTCCCCCCTTGTCAGGTTCCGCCCCCCGAAACAGTGTCAGATTTTGTTGGCCGTCTGGAACAGAACATAAGTCGAGGAATCGAACGATCTGCTCTAGCGCAATGGTCAGGTTCCATACTTCTTGCTCTGTTAAGACCGGCCATTCGTTTTGCGCAAGCGTGTGAGAGAAGGCTCGCATTGTCGCTTCTGTGGACTGCCTCACTGCTTGGATGGCCGCGTCCCTGGTTTCACGAATTACATTGGGATTGCTCGCTCTCTCCTGAGCAGACGGAAATCCTATCTTCGGGCGCCAAGAGACGGATGGCAGAGTTGCGAGAGAGGCTTGAATCGCATTCCGAGTCAGAACCCAAAACGGATCGTCAAATTCCACGTCGCTGAAAATGTCATCAAGCACCGCTAGGATGTTCGCTGGAATAGACCACTTGCGTCAATTCAATCGGGGCGCATGTTGGTCATCATGGCGGAGCGCGACACAAACACTGAGGCCGTGCGGCAAGTCGAAAAGATTACCGACTCTACGCCGGTCAAGGGCGAGGAGCTTGTCGAGTCCGAAGACCTCAAGCGGAAGTTCCGCGAGGCCAAAGAGCGGTTACGCGAGCCAATCGGCGAGTAACCGATCTAGCAGGCCGGAGAAGTTCTTTTCCCGTTTCTTCGCCCGCTTCACGTTCTTCTCCGTGAGCGTGACCAGGACGGCTTTCTTGCCCTCGGGTGGTCGGCCAGCGCCTTTCCTTTTCCCGCCCCTATCATAGCATCGGAACAACGCCAGCGGTCGCCGCCGGACTTGAGGAAAAGCCGTGGGGTTTAGAACGTGTCGTGGACATTACAGCGGCCTATTTCGAGCGTAAACGCGTCGTCGCTAAGGAACTTATGGCTGCGGGGAGCCTCTAAAATGAATCGGACCCAACCCCTCAAGAGTGGTGTTGCTGCTGAATCGGTATGGTTTTTTAGAGTATCAGGGCTTGCCCTGACCGTGGCAGCGCTTGTACTTTTTCCCGCTACCGCAGGGACACGGAGAGTTGCGGCCTGGACCGACGGTATGATCGACGTGGGGAGATTGCTTTACGAAGTCAATGCGTTCCCCAGAAGGCCACCGATACGAAAACGTTGTCTTGCCACCCTTATTAGTGACGGCGAAATCCCCCAATCCGATAATGTCCATTCCGATGAGCATTGGCGTCCCGGTGAGTTTCTGATTGGTGACGCGCACATTCTGAAACACGACCTTGTTCGGTAAGTAAATATCGACAATATACTGCTCGGCTAGGCATGTTGCATTTGAGGTATGGACCTGCGTCATGCCGATCGGCTTTAAGCCGCACGCGGCGACGACCGCCGGAGAAATGACCGAATTAGTGGCTCCCGTGTCCCAGATTGCCTGAAATTCGCGCAACTGAGGCTTTGTGCCCCCTCGTGTCGCCGCTGCGAGCGAGATAGCGCATGGCGTGACCAGCTCCCTCTCCAGCTTGGTAGCCGTTGCTGTAAAGGATTGGTAAGGTGATCCGGGAGGAATGGCCATCTCTCGCGGCTATGCGCAAGCGACGACCCGAGAATGGAACGTCTGGGTATAGCTTTCGCTGCCGGGCTCGCATTTCTGCACGAGAAATGTGCCCAGTTCGAACTTCTCCGAGCCTGCCCTAATCGCGTCCGGTTCGGAATCGTACGCGCCAAAGACAGACTCGTCTTTGATTACCAAGTACTTGCCGTTGAACTTTTTAACGAGTTCTGGCTGATTTTTGAGGTAATACTCAAATTCCCGTTCGAGAGGCTTGGCCATTACTGTTTCCATCTGGGGTGAATATCGCTTGGATCGCGGTTGATGCAACCTATCCAAGCAGTGACCGTGCCTGGGTGTCAATCTGAAATTTCAGCCGCCAAGGCAGCTTCAAAAACGGCATCCTGTTTCCGGCGCATGTAGTCCGCCGTCATGTCCACAACGCGTTCTAAACTCCAACGCTCCAACTCGACACCTGCGGCAACCGCTGGCGTCGTTCCAAGCGTCTTGTGAACGCGAACGTAATTGTAAATTCCGAAGTGCATCGCGACGGCCGCCTTGTGCATATCCAAGTCTTTGCTGTAGCCCAGCCCCTTGCGCTGAAAACGCTTCAATTCCTGCCGCACGGTCAAAAACACGCGCTCGACATGGCTCGTAGTGAGCGTTTCTAAGTCCGGCGAGCCTACTACCGCTGCACGCTCGACAGTTTCCATCTTGCGGACGCCCTCATTGCGTCCAAGACGGGCCAGCGTGCCATCGGGTAGATGCGGCTCGCCGAAAATCTTCGTTTCGGTTCCGTAACTGTAGCCTTCATATCCGAAGTGCATTCGGATGTGTCCTGCGTATGCGGGCAATTGATCTGTCGCAATCTGCACCGGCCCTTTAACGCGCTCGCGAACGTCGCCAACGAAGTGATAGCCAGTTGACCAGTCCCGCTTGCCGATGCGATGCGAGAAAACAAGTTTGGTGTCCGCGTCAATCGCCGCCCAAAGCCAGAAGTCGCCGCGTCCCTTTTCCTTCTGCATCATCCGGCCCGCGTGGCAGCCGACGTATTGCCATTGCTCATCAAGTTCAATTCGAACGCAAGGCAGATCGCGCAGTTCTTTGTCCATGTAATCGGCGAACGCTTCGCCAGTGTCGCGAATCACACGCAGGACGGTGTGAATGCTCACGTTGAACATCCGCGTGACGGCATTAAGTGGAGCGCCTTCGCGCAGGGCGGCCAAAACTAAAGCCTGTTTCTGTTTGCTCAGTTGTTTCATATTGACTACTTGATATTATGGAGATATATTCGAGATTGTAAACAAGAAAATATGGATATTTTTTCAAATGAAAAAGACGGTTGAATGGGGAGGGAAACGCAAGGGTGCGGGCCGGAAGTCCGAAGGGAAATCGGCCTACAACGTCACCCTAACCGTGAAGAATGTTGAACGGGCGAAGCGGCGAGAATCGAATTTCTCGGCGCTACTCGACCGGCTCTTGGCGGCGTGGCTCGGGTAATCCCTCGCGTTGCCGAGCTTCGCGGAGCTGGCGCTTCAAATCTTCGGATTCGAGAAGGTCTTCGCCGTTGTCACGGTTAGATTCCGTGAGCGTCTCGACTTGCTCCAAAGCTTCTTTGTTCGCATCATGTTTCAACATTGGATCGCGAAACCTACCCAGATCAGAGTCTTGAGCAAGCTGCGGCCGGGCAGCTAGACACCGCAATTGATCTCTGGTTTCACGACAAAGACCCGGCGTCTATTCATACTCTAGCCCTGGCCGCCAATGGCATCGTAAAAACTATCGCCAGAGATCGAAAGTTGACGCTGCGCAGCGGGGTGATGGAGCACCTGAAAACAAAATCAAAGCGTTTCCAAGACGCCATGCGGCACCCGACCAACTTTTTTAAACACGGAAATCCGAAATTGAAAGACGGATATCATCCTCGCAGCGTGGAAATCTTCGTGCTGGATTCGATAAATTCTTACAATCAGATTTTCAAAAGATTAACCACGAACATGGTCCTTTTTTTGGCGTGGACGGCCATTCAAGACAAAATGCCGAAACTCATGCCGAAGGAGATTGAGAGCATGCTGATCCAGCATTTCAGTTGGGATTACTTGGCAGGCCTCACCAGACCGGATTTTTTCGCCAAGGTTGCGCCATTGCTGAATTGATTCGTGCGAGAGTGGTCGGGCTGTGGTTTCCATTTACCATAACCATATAGCAGCAACACCTCAAGAGTTCATATGACATATATTGTCTGATGTTATAGATGGGGTGAATGGCGAGTAGAGCTTCGAGCCCCGATTGCCTGGTTCCCCGCTAAGGGATCGATCAAGGCCCGCGATAAATCGGCAGTGCTGTACGCGGCCCCAGAATTTACGCCGACGAGAACCACTCGCCGTTACCTCCGGCCACTTGGAGGGACCTCTTCCGTTGCAAGCTCGGTCTCGAAGCGCTTGACCCGAGCAATCCATCCAGTCCAGTCGGCCCAATCAATGTTTAGCCAATGGTGCCCTGTCCTTTAAGTCAGTTTTTATGTCCGTATCTTATACCGGCTGACGCGGTCGTTTTGGGGCATCTCCCAGCCTCGGCTCGTCAAAAAGAGCCTAATCTGGCGTCGGAGGCATGAACTTCGCGAGGCCGAACTCTTGGTGAGTAAGTTGGGCGGCCCGGTCGACGTCCTGGCCGTCGATCACGACGGCGATCTTGATTTCGGAGGTGGAGATGAGCTGGATGTTGATTCCGCCTTTGCCGAGGCAATCGAAGAGGCGCGCGGCCACCCCAGAATGGGAGCGCATGCCGATGCCGACCACGCTGAGCTTGGCGACGCCGGCTTTGGTGATCACGCCGGAGGCCCGAACGTCTTTTACCACCGGGGCCAGGAGTTCGGCCGCCGCGGGCAGATCGTTCTCATGGATCGTGAAGGAAAGATCGGTCGTTCCGTGCTCGGAAACGCTTTGGACGATCATGTCCACGCTGATGTTGCCGCTGGCGATGGTGGAGAAAATCCGGCCGGCGATGCCCGGTTCGTCGCGGACGTCGTCAATCGTCACCTTGGCCTGGTTGCGCTCGACACTGATGCCGCGGATGACCACATCTTCCATGTTCGCCGTTTCCTCCCTGGCGATGGTCCCGGGAGCGTCTTTGAGGCTGGAACGCACCTCGAATTCCACCCCGAATTTCTTGGCGAACTCGACGGCGCGGGATTGCATCACCTTGGAGCCGGCGCCGGCCATCTCGAGCAGCTCGTCATAAGAAACCTCGTCGATCTTCTGCGCCTCCGAGACGATGCGCGGATCGCAGGTAAAGACGCCATCGACGTCGGTGAAAATCTGGCAGGCATCGGCGTTCAGCGCGCCGGCAAGCGCGATCGCGGTCAGGTCGGAGCCGCCCCGGCCGAGCGTGGTCGTTTCGCCGTCCGCGTTCTGCCCCTGAAAACCGGCGACGACCACAATGTAATCTTCCGCGAGGAGCGCGTGGATTTGTCTCGGCGTGATGTTGGCAATTTTAGCGCGAGTATGCGCGCGGTCGGTAAGGATGCCGGCTTCGGCTCCGGTCAACGAAATCGCTTTGCCGCCGAGCGCGTTGACGGCCATCGCGGTGAGCGCGATCGCCGCCTGCTCGCCTGTGGCCAGCAAGGCATCGAACTCTCGTTCGTCCGGTTTCGGCGACGTGCCCTGGGCGAGCTTGATGAGCTGATCGGTCACACCGGCCATCGCGGAAATGATCGCGACCACCTTGCAACCCTGCCGCTGGGTCTCGATCAAGCGGCTCGCGACATTCCGGATTCGCTCGGGCGAGCCGACGGAGGTGCCGCCATATTTTTGGACGATCAGGCGCATGGCAAAGCCGGGCCAGGATGAAGGCGAAGAATCACGGAACGGGATGGTTTTCGCTTATGTTACGTGGCTGTCAACCCAGCTAGAAGCCGATTGCCTCCAGAACCGCCTGCTCGGTTGCCGGAACAGTTTTCAAGGCGGTGAACCGATTCGCCACGATATCGGGATCTTTCAGTCCATGGCCCGTCACTGTGCAAACGATGCGCTTGCCCTCTGGAATTTTCGCGAACGAATAGACGGGGCCGCGTGCGGGATCGCAGCCTTTCATGAGACCGGCGATCGGCGCCGCGCTCGCGGGCTCGACGAACACGCCTTCGTTTTCGGCCAGCCACTGTTGCGCGGCGAGGATCTCCTCATCGCTCACGATATCGACCGCGCCCT
>DASQLH010000200.1:0-19181 GCA_035630155.1 Chthoniobacterales bacterium | reverse complement strand
ACGGCCAAGGTGCTCCAGGCGCGTCTGCTCACGAACGATCAGGCGCTCTGCCAGGTCGCCCGGTTGCAGCAGGTGCCGGCGCTGAATCTGGTGGACCTCGCTCGCGCCTTGCGCCCGAATGCCGCGGCCGGCGACGAATTGGAATTGAATCTGATCAAGGAAGGCCGCGAAGCCCATCAAGCGGTCGGATATCTTCCGGATGGGACGATGATCGTGGTGAATCATGCGCGCGCCTTCATGGGCAAGGTCGCGACCGTGGTCGTCTCGAGCGCGCTGCAAACCGGCGCGGGACGATTGATTTTTGCCGAGCTAAAGGGGAGCGGCCCCGCGCATTTGCCCACCGATGCGAACGCCGGGAGCTAGCCGCTCGCGGAAGATTTCCCGGGTTCCGGCGCGTCGCATTTCATGAAAGCGCTTCGCAAGTTGCTCAAGTATTTGCTGCCCTTCGGCGCGGTCGAAATCATGCGCAACCGGCGCCGGTTGCGTGAGCTGGGCCGGAGCGTTTCGCCGTCCGATCTTTGGCGAAGCGAGTGGCTCGTGCACGAAGCGGAGGTTACCGGGCTGGGCTTGTTTCCTCCCGGGCATTGGGGGCAGTTGCGTCATATCGTCGATCTCGGCGCCAACGAAGGGCAGTGGGCGAATGCTTTCCTCGACCTGGTTTCGCCGGAAAAGCTCATCATGATCGAGCCGAACCCCGCGGCCTTTGCGGTGCTCCAGAAGAAATTTGGCGGCCGATCGAACATCGAGCTGCAGAACGTCGCGATCGGGGAAGCTAACGGCGTGACAACTTTGCGCGTGACGCGGGATTCCACCGGCGCGTCGGTCCTGCCACCGCGCGAGGAAATGCGGGAGTTGATTGGCGGCAATTGGGCAGTCGAGAGTGAAGTGGAATGTCCGATGCGGACGCTCGACACGCTGGTCACCGCGCTGCCGGAGATTTCGCTGCTCAAAATCGATGTGCAGGGTTACGAAAAGGAAGCGCTGTCCGGCGCGGCCCAGACGCTGGCGAGAACGAAATTTCTCCTCATCGAATTGAACTACATGCCGCAATACGAGGGCGGATCGTGGCTGGGCGAAATCCACGAGCTGCTCACGCGGAGGTACGGCTTCGTTTTGGTGGATGCGACGAAGCCGCTTTGCCTGAATGGCCGCGCCTCGATGTCGGATGGCCTTTACGTGAACGAAAAGCTCGTCCCCGATTTCGCGAAGCGCGACTTCGTGTAGAGCGCGAGGCGAACCCTTATCTCTTGTCCTCGTTCCCAAACTCTGTTTGGGAATGCCGGTGTCTGGGCAACTCTGTTGCCTCGCCTGCGAAACAGAGTTTCGAAGACAAGTGCGTTCCCAAATGAAGTTTGGGAACGAGGGTGTTGTCCCCATATTTTGCCAGAACCGATGATAGTGGGACGTGCGGAAGCACGTCCCTCCGAGACGAGGCGCAACTACAATCCCACGGCCGACCGCACGCGCGCCATCACCTTGTCGGCTTCCTGATTGGCGCGCTCGGCGCCACGGGCGAGGACGGTGTCGACGTAGTCAGGATCACGGAGGATTTCCTCACGGCGTTTTCGCATCGGCTCGAAATATTCCCAAAGCTTTTCGAAGAGCTGTTTCTTAAAATCGCCGTAGCCGGTCCCGCCCTGGAGAAATTTTGCGCGCATTTGTTCAACGTCACTTTCTGGCGCCATGAGCGAGTAGAGCTGGAAGATCGTGGACATTACCGGCTCCTTCGCCGCCTCCACCGGCTTCGAATCGGTCACGATGCTCATCACCCGTTTCCGCGTTTCCTTTTCCTCACCAAAGATGTCGATGGTGTTGCCGTAGCTCTTGCTCATCTTTTGCCCGTCGATGCCGGGGACCGTTTCGGTCGCTTCCTTGATGCGGGCCTCGGGCAATTTGAAAATCTGCCCATCCGCCCCGGACCCGTATTGCTCGTTCATCTTCACTGCCAGATCGCGCGTGATCTCAATGTGCTGCTTCTGGTCTTTCCCGACGGGCACGAGGTCGCTGTCGTAAATCAGGATGTCGGCGGCCATGAGGACGGGGTAGGTGAAAAGTCCGGCCGAGGCGGACATGCCGCGCGCCAGTTTGTCTTTATAGGAATGAGCGCGCTCGAGGAGACCCATCGGCGCTAGGGTCGATAAAATCCAGGCCAGCTCCGTGACCGCCGGCACGTCGCTTTGGAGGAAGAGCGCGCCGCGCTCCGGCTCAAATCCGCAGGCGAGGAAATCGACCGCGACCTGGCGGCTGTTCTGCCGCAGCGCCTCCGCGTCCCGCAGGCTGGTAAGCGCATGATAGTTCGCGATGAAATAAAACGCTTCGCCTTCCGCCTGCAAAGCGATCGCGGGCTGGATCATTCCGAAGTAATTGCCGACGTGCAAATTGCCGCTCGGTTGGATGCCGGAAAGGATGCGCATGGTCAGTTTTGGAACAGCGAGAGAGTGCGCGACGGTGCTGGGAATGACAAATGGAAATGGTTCGCCAATTTCCGGTCCTCCCCGCAGGATCGCCCCGTGAAATTGAATGCGTCTTCCTTTCGTCTGTTAGTCCTCACGATCTTTCTTGCCGCCCCGCTGACCTGGGATGCCGCGGCCCAAGGCCCGGCGCCGTCGCCCTTATTTTCGCCCGCCCCGGTTTTGCCGGCCCAGCCCACCGCGGAGTCCAGCGCCACCCATGAGCTGACCAGGAACGATCTCGAACCCTTTCTCGACGCGCTGCTTCCCGCGCAGCTCGTGAATCGGGATATCGCCGGCGCTGTCGTTGCCGTCGTCAAGGATGGGCAGGTCCTGCTCGCGAAGGGATATGGCTACGCCGACTTCACCGCGAAAATCCCGGTCGATGCGGACAAGACTTTATTTCGTCCCGGGTCCATCGCGAAACTCTTCACCGCGACGGCGGTGATGCAGCTGGTCGAGCAGGGCAAGCTCGATCTCGACCGCGACGTCAACGAGTACCTCGATTTCGCGATTCCCAAAACCTACCCCGAGCCGGTCACCTTGCGCCGGATCCTCACCCACACAGCCGGATTCGAGGAGACGCTGAAGAACCTGTTCGTGCCGAGCGCGCGAGAAATGCGCCCGATCCGCGATTACCTGATCGCGGCGATGCCGCAGCGCATCTTCGCGCCGGGCACCGTGCCGTCGTATTCCAATTATGGGCTCACCCTCGCGGGCTATATCGTGGAGCGGACCTCCGGCGAAGCGTTCGAAAAATATGTGGAAGCGCACATTCTCAATCCGCTGCACATGACGCGTTCGACCTTTGCCCAGCCCCTCCCGCCCACGCTCGAAAGCCTGATGTCGAAGGGCTACCTCGCCGCCGCGCAAGGCCCGAAAGGGTTTGAATTCGTGCCGGCATCTCCCGCGGGCGCGCTTTCCGCCACCGCGACCGACATGAGCCGCTTCATGCTGGCGTTCCTCGCCGAGGGAACGCTCGACGGCGCCACGATTCTGAAACCGGAAACGGTCCGGGCCATGCAGGCGCGCCAGTTCGAAGTCCACCCGGCCATTCACGCGATCGGTTTCATCTTCATGGACTACTCGATGAACGGGCATCGCATCGTCGGCCATGGCGGCGACACAATTTATTTTCACAGCGACATGATGCTTATGCCCGACGCGGGCGTGGGCGTTTTCATTTCCTACAACAGCCAGGGATCCCGCCCCGGCGGCGGCCGCACCGAAGTGAATCGCGCCTTCCTGAATCGCTATTTTCCCGATCGTGAAATCGCGCCGTCTCCGATCGATCTGAAAACAGCCCGGGCCGATGGGGCCGCGGTGAGCGGAGTTTACCAGGGCAGCCGGCGCGGTGAATCAAGTCTGCTCAAGGTAGCCGCCGTGCTCTCGCAGGTTTCGGTGAACGCCGATGGCGATGGCGTGCTGACGATCGAGGGTGTGACCAGCCCGCGAGGCGGGTTGAAGCGCTGGCGCGAGGTCGGTCCGCTGCTTTACCGTGAGATCGATGGTCCGGACCTGATCGCCTTCCGGCGCGATGCGAACGGCAACGTGACCGACCTCTTGCCGGCAGCCCCAATCCATCTCGCGCAACGCGTCACCGGCTTCGCGAGCAAGAAGGTGTTGCTGCCGCTCATCGGTGGCAGCCTCGGCATCCTGGTCGCGACGCTTCTCCTTTGGCCCGTCGCGGCCATTATCCGGAAACGCTACGCGCGGCCACTATTCTCGACGAAGAGAGATCGTGCGCTGTATCTGCTCTCGCGCGTCGTCTGCGCGCTGGAGATTGGTCTCATTGCCCTGATCGCGGTGCCGTTAAGTTTGACGAACAAGAACATTGCCTACATCGGCGATGGAATTGATCCGTGGCTGACCACGGCGCATGTGATGGGTTGGGCGGCGACTCTCGGATTGATCGTGCTGGCCATCGCCGCGGTGCGGTTCTGGTTGGTTCCAGGCCTTGGATGGTGGGTCAGGCTGCACGCGACGTTGCTCCTGCTGGCCAGCGTCGCCTTCCTCTCCTTCGCATGGTGGGCCCATTTGCTCTCGCCCAGCCTCAAGTTTTGAAAGCGCAGAGTCCACAAACCGATCCCGCGAGCGCACCTGGCACCGGCGGAGCTCCTGCCGCAAGTTCATCCGCGATCGTCTGCCCGGTTTGCGGCGCGGCGACAGTGCAGGAGAAGTGCAAGGTCATTTGCAAAAGCGAAATCTGCCGCGGGCGCGTCATCATGAATTGCGCGGAGTTTTGAAAGGCGAACCCGCCACCGCCGGACGCTTTTGCTTTTTCTCCAAATCGCGACCGAATTCCATCGCCATTTGACGTTTCGAATTTACACTCCGAACCACCTTGTTTGGATCCCTCCGTCAATGATTGGCTCAATCCAAACGCACCCTCACGGCAGCTCCGCAATAACGCGGTCGGTGCCTTAACCCAAAAACCATTCGCAAAAGGAAAACCCGCATGAAAATCCCTCGTAGCAAAACAGCGCTGCTCATCGCCGCCGCGCTCACCTTCCACGCCTCCACCACCTGGGCGGCCACCTGTTCCGTCCCCAGCCTGACGTATCCGACAATCCAATCGGCCGTCGATGATCCCGTCTGCACCACGATCAACGTCGCTCCCGGCGTTTACCCCGAAAATGTGACGATCAATCGGTCGCTCACGCTCAATGGCGCGCAAGCCGGCCAGGCCGTAACGGCGCGAACATCAGGCGGCCCGGGGGAATCGACCTTGCAAGGCGCCAATCCCACTGGCTCCGTCCCGGTTATCCTGATCAACGCCGCTAATGTCATCGTGGACGGCTTCACCATCAGGAATTCGGTCACGGCCAATGCCGCCATTGGCATCGACATCAAGGCCATCAGCAATGACTCAATCATCCGATATAACATCTTTGACGGGATCAACACGCTGGAGGCAGGCCCTACCGGGACCGCCCAGGCTATCGTCCTCGAGAGCGGTCCTCTCCGGACGGAGATCGCGCAAAACCTGATCCAGAACGTCGCCGCCAGCCAGGCAGCGCGCGGGATCCTCATCACGGACGGCGATGCGATCAATCCGACCGACAATGTCTACATCCACGACAACACGATTACCGGGATCCTGAGCACTCTGGGCGGAGCGTACGGGCTGTTGATTAACACCACCCTGGCAACGTCCGCGGTCCACTTTGACTTGAACGACGTGAGTAACCTCGAAGGGGCCACCCTGGTTCATGGCGTTAGTCTGGGGAGCGATACCCCCGGTTTACTCGTGCACAATAGCAATTTTACCAACCTGATCGGTCCGGCCACCGATAACGTGGCCGTTTGGTTCGCGAACACACAGAGCATGTTCGGTGTTTCCCAGAGCGTGACCAACAACAACTTCAATCTCACGATCATGTCGTACGGGATTGGGCTTGAGCCGGGGCTCACTCCCGTCAACGACCCGCTCACTGCTGCCTGCAATTGGTGGGGCAGCCCCGACGGGCCGGGACCGGTGGGACCTGGGAGCGGCGCTCGAGTGAGTCCGAATGTGATGTATTCGCCCTGGTGGACAACTCCGGGACCTAACGCCGTTTGCGCCGGGAACAACGTCCCGACGACCGAGGCGCAATGCAAGAATGGCGGCTGGACCATGACGGTCCGGCCGAACGGGACTCCCTTCAAAAACCAGGGCGATTGCATTCAGTTTGTGAACACGGGGCGGTAAATTCCCTGGGGCCTTTGATTAGAGCGGCGGTCGCCACGGCGACCGCCTCTTCTTTTTCCAGGCCTGAGCAAATATTTGTTTGTCCACCGGGCGCAGCGAAGTTGGGCGCTTGAAACTGTCCGCCTCGCATTATCTCGATCTGATGCGGTATGGGCCTCGGGGCCGCCGCCTGGAGCTGGCGCGGAAAGTCCGGCGCCTCCCTGAGCAGGAAGAGCCGGCGGGCGTTCGCCGGTATTTCGATATCGGCGAATTCAAGTCGTTCGAGCATTTCGAGGTCAAGTATCGGCGGCTCGCGGCCGAATTGGATCATCCGGGAAAAATTCCGGCGCCGGGCGAGCTCGATTTCCTCCACGCCATGGTCGACCGGGATGACATCCGCCATCCGGGCGGGATTGGTTCGCGCGATTATTTCTTCCTCACCGCGCTCGTCAGCATCCTCGCGCCTCGCCGCGTCATCGAGATCGGGACCCTCACCGGCTTCTCGGCCGCGATAATTGCCGCCGCCATTCATCGCCAACACGGAGCCGGCCCAACTGGAGCCGGGACGCCCTCGTCCCGCGAACGCGTCACTGTCGAAACGATCGACGCCCACACCCTTTGCAGCATCGACGAAACGCGTCCCATCGGTTTCGAGATTCCCGAATTGATTCCCGATCTCGTTTCCACTGTGCGCCTCCATGCCGGCCGCGAGTCGGATTTCGTCCGCGAACTCGCTGCGCGCGATGAATTCGGTCTCGCCTTCATCGACGCGGATCATCGGCACCCCTGGCCGCTTCTCGATGTCCTCCGTCTCGCGCCCTACGTGAAGGGTGGGGGATGGATCCTGTTGCACGACATTCAACTCGGCACCTATGGCGAGGACCAGTGCGCCGCCGGCCAATCGCTCGAAGGCGGCACCCCTTTCGGCGCCGAATGGCTTTTCGACCGCTGGCCTTTCCGCAAGATTCGCTCCTTCCACATCGGCGCCATCGAGCTGCCCTCGAGCAAAGACGCCCTCGTCCCCTTTGCCCTGGACTTAATGCAGGAGCCGTTTGAAATAACCGGCAAATCCGCGACGCGCGTGCGCCGCTCCCTTTATGAAGCTGTCACCGATCTGCTCTCCGACGATGCGTGAAACAGGAGCTTTTCAAACCTCGAGGCAGAGCTCTGGGAATCTCTGACTGATCTCAAAAGCCGTCTGCTGAAATTCCGGCCACGGTAACTCTGAGAAAATCGCCGGCGCGAATGGCTCCTCCTCGTAAAGATAATAGGACCGCCATTTCGTGCCCGCGTTCGCGGTGTGTGCGTCGTAACGCTCCATCTTGCGTCGCCGATCATCGTAGCTGTGCACCGCCCAGTCGAGATGGATCAGGCTTGCTTCCAGTGGAGCCGTGACCGCCCGGGCTTGCTCGTCCCAGACAATGCCCGGCGTATGCAACCCGCGCGTGAATTCGACCCTGGCCGGCTGGTAGAGACGCCATTGCCGGTGATCGAACGGCGAAACCTCCCCATGCCTCAGGAGCGCGCCCTTCCGTGAGACGGCGCATTGCTGCCGGGGAAAGGCATACACATCCGGCGTGTCGTTCCTCACCGCGTTGCCTACAAAATCCATCATGGCCAGCGATGGCAGTTCGTCGTCGTCGATCCGGAGCAACCATTTCGTCCGGCACGCGCGCGCCATTTCCTCGAGCAGGCCTTCCGCGATAAACCCTCCCGGATTCGATATCGAAATCGCGTCCGGGACCAGCTCCCGTGCCTTCGCCAACGAATCATCCACCGCGCGATCATCGACAAACAGCGTCACCGCGATCCCATTTACTCGGTAATACCGGAGAATGATGTCGATGTATCGCGCCGAATTGATCGTCGCAATCACGATCGTCAGATCGCCGCTTTGCAGAAGTCCGCTCGTGCGGGTTGGCACGAGGGTTGTCTACCTTGGAATAGTCGCGGTTCAACCAGGCAGGTGCAGGAAAGACGGCTCCGTTCAGGACGATGGTTGAAATAGCAGCCTCAAGGAGCGGCGGTTTGCAACCGCCGCCGTTTCAATTCGGCGGTGTGGAGACCGCCGCCCTTGAAGAGCCAGCGGTGACGACGCGCAGGTCGCCGAGATTCACAGACTGACCCAGTTTCCCCGGGTCGCCGCCTCTTCCAGCGCCTCGCAGATCGTCTCAGCTACGTTCTTATCCTGAGCGGAGTGAGAAATGAAAACATCGCGTGCCATGGCGGCGGGAGAATCCGCCTGCTTTTATCTGCCCCTGCCGAAACAGGCAACGGAATTGATGCCGCGCAAATTGGCCGCGCGCCCCAGCGCCATTTATTTTGCTGGGCTCGGAGACCTGCAGCGCTTGGTTAGGCGCTTAGGTCATTAGCGATGCCACCACGCTTCATCTTCACTCCGTTTATCGCGCTCAAGCACATCACAAATCGTTTTCTTCAACGCCTCTTCAAAGGCGATCATGCCTGGTGGTGTGTATGAGTAGTTAATGTATCTCAGGTGTCGAATGTCAAACGGGACATCACTCTCCTGTTGGGTTGTCAGAATCACGGGACGGCCGACTACATGCGCCATACCCATTTCATAAAACACATTCGGGTTCCGGCCAGTGCAATCGGCAATGACGACTTTGCATCGAAATATTGCGGTCCAAACATCCCGCATAACAGCGTGGGCGGTAAAAAAATCATCAGCACGCCCTACTGACAGGTCGAGCGCCTTCGCAACGGGCGCGATGTGATCATCATAAATGGGCCTTAGGGGAGGATCAAATGGCATAATCACGAAAACTTCTGGCGATGATGCGTCTTCATTTGGAATTCCGAACTTTGGCTCGACCTGCAAAATGCTATGCCGGGTGCATTGGACCATCTTTGTGAGGCTCAATCCGAATGCCTCTTGGATTTCCGTTAGTGTGTCCGTGACTCGTATCTCTCTCGCGTTGAGCGGATCTTCAATGGTCTTCGGGTGTAGAGTTACAGCACCGATTTCGATAAGTTTCTGAACCGCAGTCGCGACTGCGGAACATGATGCCTCGAGTTTCCACCGGCTCGGGCCGCTTGGCATACGTAGAACGCGAACAATCGTCCTAACGTCCTTGGCTCCGCTATCTCGTATAGCCGACAATACTAATGCACCAGATACTTCAAACATGGGTTTTTTGCGGTTTTAGTATTGCGTCTAACAAGACACAAAATAAGCGACTCCAAGCTTTCGGAGTTCGCTGCATCGCCGGTCAGGCCAGGTTGGCACCTTGTTCCATGAGTCGATCATACTCGGATTGGAGCTTCTTTACGGTTGCTTCGATACTCGGGTAAAAATCCTTGGGCCAGTGCTCACCTAGGCGAATCGGATCAACATCGTGGCAGCCCACGCCCCGAAGAGCCCGATACACGGCGACGTGCCGAATATAGAGCAGCATCTGCTGGAATGTTAAATCGTCACAGTCCGCCAAATGAATCTTCGTCTCCAAAACTCTGATGATCTCGGCGTGATTGGGGAGCAAAACTTCGCGCTCAATGGCGTAGCCGATCTTGCTTTTGAGTTCGTCGTCGTTCTTACGGTCCAGAATCCGTCTCCAAACCACGTTGTCGATGTTCAAGCGGATATAGATGGGATAGTAGAACTCGCTCAACTGACGTTCGAGAAACTCGACACGCTTTTGGTCGCGAAGACGATGACGATCAGTTTCGCGTGCCGATGATGCCCGGAGCCGTTCAAGAATACGGTTGAGCCAGAAGCCCGCGACCAGGAGTAAAGCCGCTATGACGAGCTTATCGATGATCGTGATCGTGAGTGTCTCGTGAAATGACATCAGAGAGGTGTTGAAAGAGTCTAACGAGAATTAGACGTAACTACGTCTTTAAAGGCGTAAAATTTTACGTCTATCACGGCGGGATTGCGGGAGAAGAGCGATAAACGGGGGAGCATCGGCTGGAAGCGTATCCTCTTCATTCTCTTGCGCCAACCCGAAAAAGAGTTTTCACCGGCCTTTCGAGTATCAAGGAGCGACGGTGTTCATTTTGATGCCCGTTCGCCCGCGCTTCCCGCAAGGAAGCGGCTACAGAGAGCCAAGCAACACGAAACCGCTCGCAAATCTGCGAGGTGCGAATTAGAAACAACGGAACATGGCTTCGAGCGCGCAAAAGGTTTCGGTCGTCACGGGTGGGGCGGGGTTTTTGGGGTCGCATCTCACGGACCGGTTGCTGGCGGAAGGGCATCGGGTCGTCGCGATCGATAACCTCATCACGGGGAACCCGGCCAACATCGCGCACCTCGCGGGCAACGAGAATTTCCGGTTCATCAAGCACAACGTCTCGAGCTACATCCTGGTCGAGGAAGAAATCGATTACGTTTTCCATTTCGCTTCGCCGGCCAGCCCGATCGATTATCTCGAGCTGCCCATCCCAACACTGAAAGTCGGCGCGCTCGGCACCCACAACACGCTCGGGCTCGCCAAGGCCAAAAAGGCGACCTTCCTCCTCGCCTCCACCTCGGAATGCTACGGCGATCCGCTCGTCCACCCGCAGACGGAAGATTACTGGGGGAACGTGAACCCCATCGGGCCGCGCGGCGTTTACGATGAAGCAAAGCGTTTCGCCGAGGCGATGACCATGGCCTACCACCGTTATCACGGGATGGACACCAAGATCGTCCGCATCTTCAACACCTACGGCCCGCGAATGCGGCTGCGGGACGGGCGCGTCGTCCCGGCGTTCATCGGTCAGGCGTTGAGCGAAACGCCGCTCACCATTTTCGGCGACGGCTCACAAACCCGCTCGTTCTGTTATGTCTCCGACTTGATCGACGGAATTTTCCGGCTCGCCATGAGTGATTTCCACGAGCCGGTAAACATCGGGAACCCGCGCGAGATGACAATCAAGCAGTTCGCCGAAGAGATCATCCGAATCACCGGGACGAAATCGCAGATCGAGCACAAGCCGCTGCCGGTGGACGACCCGAAGGTGCGCCAGCCGGACATCACCCGGGCGCGGAAAGTTCTCGGCTGGGAACCAAAGGTCGAATTCCAAGAAGGAATCAGGAAGACCATCGAATATTTCCGCGGCTGCCTGGAGCGCGGCGAGCTTGGCGAACGAATCGTATGAAGCCGAAAACGGAAATCCCAAGCCCGCTGACGCGGGAAATCCCAAATCCCAGGCTCCAAATCCCAGGTAAATTTCAAATTTCCAATTCTCAAAGGAAAGCGGTCGAGCGCCGTCTCTCTTTCGGGTTTGGGACTCAGTTGGGTTTTGGGATTTGGGTTTTGGAACTTCTCGACCGATACGGTCGAGTTTGGGATTTGGGAATTGCGGTTTGGGATTTCCGACCGCGGATTCGGTTAAGATTTGGCTGGCGTAACGCGCCCAAACCGTGCCACTCTCGCCGGCGGTATGTCCTCCCCCCGGACACGCATCGTCACGCTCAATCTCGGCTCGCAGAGTATCGAGCTGGCGGAGTTTCGCGCGGCGCCGCGGGGCGGATTGATTTTGTGCGGCTACCGTTCGCGAGAACTTCTTTTCGATCCGGCCACGGACGGAATGCGGCGCACCCAAATGGTGACGGCGCTCCGCGAGATGCTGGGCGAGCTGGACATCAAGAGCGGAAAGGTCAACTACTCGGTCGCGGAGGAGTCGGTTTTTTCACGTTTCGTCAGGCTGCCGGCGATCGAGGAGGAAAAAATCGAGCGAATCATTTCCTTCGAGGCGCAGCAAAACGTTCCGTTTCCGATTGATGAAGTGGTTTGGGATTATCAACTCATCGGGGGCGGGCTGGGCGAACAGATTCAGGTCGTCCTTGCCGCGGTCAAGGCGGACTTGCTCGACGAGATTAATGGCGCGGTCGAGGAAACCGGGCTGCGCACGTCGATTGTCGATCTGGCGACCATGGCGCTCTACAACGCGTTTCGCTTTAACTACGGGGATCCTCCCGGCTGCTCGCTTCTCGTCGATATCGGCGCGAGGACGAGCAACCTTCTTTTTATCGAGCCGGGAAGAATTTTCACCCGCAGTGTTCCGATCGGCGGCATTTCCGTGACCTCTGCAATCGCGAAGGAATTCAACGAGCCGTTTGCCGCCGCGGAATTCCGCAAGAGGCGCGACGGCTTTGCCTGCCTGCCGGGCGTCGAAGAGGCGCTGAACGGCGACGTGGCGCGCGTCTCAAAAATTGTGCGCAACGCGATGATGCGCCTGCATGCAGAGGTAATGCGTTCGATCAGCCATTATTGCGCGCAACACACCGGCAATGCTCCGGAACGCGTCTTTTTGTCCGGCGGAGGAGCGAGCACGCCCTCCGTGCGGGAGTTTTTCCACGAGAAAATGCGAGTGCCGATCGAGTTTTTCAATCCCCTCCGCAACGTGACGGTCGCGGATTCCGCGCGGGGGGAAGAAATTGAGCGGTCGCTGCATTTCCTGGGGGAACCGGTGGGCCTGGCCTTGAGAGCGGCGACCAATTGTCCGATGCGGCTAAACCTCCGTCCGGCGAGCGTAGTGCGCAGGCAGGAATTCCAGAAACGCCTGCCGCTGCTTATCGCGGCGGCGGCTTGTTTTATCTTCGGGTTGCTTGCCTGGGGCGCCTTCTACTGGCGCGCGGCGCAAATGCAGGAACGCGCTACCGCGCGGCTCGAGGAAAAGGTGAATGCGATGCGGCGCATTGAAACGCAATTGAACCAGGTGCGGAGGGAGATCGCGTCGCTCGACAATCTTTCCACGCCACTCGCCGGTGCGATCAACGATCGCGCTTTCTGGCCGCTCATCCTCGAAGACCTGAACGCGCGTTTGCCGAAGCAGGATATTTGGATCACCGAACTGGTGCCCATTTCGGGAGGAAAGCCGCTGGGCCCTCCTGATGCGCGCACCGTCGTGGCCGCGCCGACTTCAGTTCCAAGTGCGTCGCCGCCGCGCCCCGGCGCGACGCCGGTTCCGCCCGCCATCGATGGTCTCCTGTTGCGTGGACTCTATTTGTTTAATCCGAAGCAGCAGGAAGTCGTTGTCGATTATTTTAAGAACCTGGTCGAATCGCCCTGGTTTGCGATCGATCCGAAAGACCAGGCGAAAGTGATCAAGCCGACCACGCCGAACAACACGGAGTGGGCGTTTCCTTACGAGCTCCGGCTCGACCTGAAAAAGCCGGTGTCGCTGCCATGAAGTGGTTTCGCGAGAATCGTTTTCTCGGCCGCTTCCTCGTCCTCTTCGGCGTGGCCACGCTCGGCGCGCTTTGGTTCCTGGTCGTGGCGAAGAGCGATTTGGAGGAAGCCTCGGGTCATTTCAGCAAGACCGCGTCGGAGATGAATCGGCTGGAGCGGCTCTCGCCTTATCCGAGCGGCGAGAACCTCCGCAAGATGAAGGCGCATGCCGAAAATTATTCGAGCGCGCTCGCCAGGCTTAAGGACGAATTGAAGATGCGCGTGGGGCCGGTCCCGCCGATGGCGCCGAGCGAATTTCAAACGCATTTGCGCGTGGCGATGGCGGCGATCGCCGACAAGGCGCGCGCCAACAAAGTGAAGCTGCCGGATAAATTTTATCTCGGCTTCGACGAATTTGCGTCCGCCCTGCCCAAGGAAGTCGTCGCGCCGCTGCTTGGGCAGGAGCTGGTGCAGATCGAGTGGCTCATGGGCAGCCTGGTCGACGCCCGGGTGGAAGCCGTGACTGCTTTCCGCCGGACTCCGTTGCCGGAGGAACGTGGCGCCGGCCCACTTCCAGCCGGGGCAAAATCGCTCGAGCGCAATGTTGTGGAAGCGACGTTTCTTTCGACGCCGAGCGTAGCGCGCAAAGTCATCAATCAGATCGCGGGAGCGAGCCAGCAGTTCTGCATCATTCGGCTTTTGCATGTCCGAAACGAGAAGGAGAAAGGGCCGCCCCGCGACGTGGCGGGCGATACGGCCGCCGCGCCAGCGAAGCCTGCGCCCGGCACCGCCCTGAATTTCATTGTCGGCAACGAACGCATCGAAATCACCGCGAAGATCGAGATCGTGAGGTTCACATTTCGAATGCGATGAGACCAGGTCTGGGGAGCGCACGCGCCCTCGCGTGCTGGTTGCGGCGCCTCGCCACAATGAACTTCTCCCCGGACCCTGGAAATTGTACCGGGCCCGGAAGGACTGCAAAAAAGTTCGCGAAGGCGAGGCGCCTTCGCCGGCACGCGGGGGCGCGTGCGCTCCCCAGACAGATGTTTTCATGAATTGGCTCCGCGCCCATTATCATCGTCTGGCTGCGCTGGCAGCCGCGCTATTTTTGTTCGCGTCGGCGCTGCTCATCATCCGGAATGTCTCGCAGTTCGGCGAAAATTTTGCAGCGCTGCCGCCGCCACCGCCGAAGGCCGCGCAGCCACCGCCGAAGGCCGTCGAGATGGAGCAGGCGATCGAAAAACTGCGGCACCCGGCGCAATGGAGTTTCAGCGGACGTTCCGGTCTTTTCGTCCCTGAAAAACATTTCATCGGCGCGAACGGCCTGCCGGCCACATTGCAGACCACCGAGGTTCATCCGCCTGTCCCCAATGAGTGGCTGGAGCAGTTCGCGCTGCCCATCGCCGATGCCGACGTTCTCTCGCAGGACGCCGATGGCGATGGCTTCACCAATCTCGAGGAATGGCAAACTCACACCCATCCGGCCGACAAAGATTCGCATCCCGCGTTCATCGCCAAGCTCAAGATGAAATCGTTCGCGCAGGAGCCGTTCCACCTCGTTTTCGCGTCGTGGGTGGATGACACCTTTGCGCTGAACACGAGCGATCTGAAAGAACCGACGCAATTCCTGAAAATCGGTGACTCGATTCGCGGGACGAAATTCAAGATCGTGAAATTCAGCGAGAAGTACGCGACGAATAAATACGGCACCAAGATCGATGTCTCCGAGCTGACCATCGAGAATCGCGAGACGCAGGAGCAACTCCGCCTGGTGAAGGAGAAGATCGTCATCTCGCCCGAGGCCGTGGCGAACTTTGTTTATCTTTGGGGCAGGCAGCGGGAATTCTCGGTGAAAAAGGACCGGGAATTTTCATTGCCGCCCGAGCAGCAGATCAAATATAAATTAGTGGACGTTCAGCCGGGCAAAGCGGTTGTCGTCAATATCCAAAAGCCAAATGAACTGATCGAAGTTGGCCCGCTTGGGCCGTAACCCCCAGTCTCCCCCCATGAAAACGACTTACCATCGTCGCGCTATTTTTGTCGCGACTGCTGCTCTCTTCCTGACCTGGTCATACGCAAATAGTTTCGCGCAGAACGTTAATCACGTCGCCAAGCGCGAGGCCGCGCGGCGCCAGGCGGCGCTGCCTCGAGGAGAAGAGGCGCTGGGGAGAGGCAAAGCGGCGATGGCTGAGCGAAATTACGCGCTCGCGCATGAGGAGTTTCGCATGGCCCTGACTCATTTGCCCGATGCCGTGGTCAGCGAGAAAGCCCACGATGAAGCGGTCCGCGGATTTTGCGCGAGCGGGCTCAAGCTGGCCGAGCAACGGATCGCAGAAGGCAAATACGCGGAGGCGGAAACGATCTGTCGCGAGCTCTTGAGCGATCGATACGATCCTAATTGCCGGCCGGCGGCGGAGATGCTCGCTCGCTTGCAAGAGCCCGGATATGTCAACCGCACGATGGGGCCGAAGTTCCTCTCCAAGGTAGAGGAAGTGAAGAAGCTGCTCAGCGATGCCGACGGCTACTATAACAGCGGCCGCTACGATCTCGCGTTCAAGAAATACGAGCAGGTCTTGCATCTCGATCCCTACAACGTGGCCGCCCGCCGCGGGCAGGAGAAAATCAATCTCACCAAAACGCATTACGGCGAGGAGGCCTACAACGAGGCGCGTTCGCGGCAGCTCTGGCAGGTGCAAAAGAGTTGGGAGCAGCCCGTGAAGAAATATGGCGAAACCGCTGGCCTCGTCACGGATGCCTTTACCCGGGACGCGACTGGAACGGCGCGCCTCACGAACAAATTGAACTCGATTATCATTCCGAAGATCGAATTCCGTGATGCCAGTGTGCGGGAAGCAATTGAGTTCATTCAGCAACAAGCCGCTGAGAACGATCCGGGAGCGGACGGCCGAAAAGGCGTGGATATTGTCCTGCGCCTGAACACGCTCGCGCAGCGCTCGGAGACCACCAGCGCCACCGCCGTGGCGTCGGATGATTCCGACGACGACGAGACCAAGCCCGCGGCGGGACCGGTTATCTCCGAGGACGCGCGCATTACGCTCACGCTCAATCAAATTCCGCTCGGGGAAGCGCTGCGTTACATCGCGAGCCAGGCGAACCTGAAGGTGAAAGTCGAACCTTACGCGGTCTTGATTCTTCCCCTTAGCGACATGAGCAACGACCTCTTAACCAAGCAGTATCGCGTGCCGCCGTGGTTTATTAGCGGGTCGCTGAACCCGAGTGGATCGGCCTTGAACCAGCCGTCCACGACCATTGCCAAGGGGGCTTTGCCTGTTACCGGGACGGCAAAGGACACTCAGGAATCCACCGGGGGTCGTCTGTTAGTGAATCGGGAAGGCGCAAAAGAGTTTCTGGAAAACCAGGGTGTTTCGTTTTCCGTCCCGGGCGCGAGCGCGAATTTTCTTCCGCAAACCAGCCGGCTGATTGTGCGCAACACAGCCGACAACCTGGAATTGGTGGATGCGATCGTCGAGCAGGCGAACATCTCCGGGCCGAAGCAGGTGGAGATCGAAGCGAAGTTTGTGGAGATCACCCAGAATAACCTGAAGGGACTTGGCTTCGATTGGCTTCTGGGTCCTTTCAGCTTCGGCGGGAACAACCAGCTCGCGGGAACCGGTGGCACGTCCGGGACCGGCGCACCGGTGAACCCGGTCGATTATCCGTTTCCGACTAACGGCTTGAATCCGGTTACGGCCGGCAATCGCAGTGGAAATCTCGCCATCAACGGCAGTGCGATCGATTCCCTCCTTCTCGGAACGGGGATATCGCCAGCGCTCTCGCCGGGTATCTTTGGCGTAGGCGGGTTGCTGACCGATCCGCAGTTTCAGGTGGTCGTTCGCGCGCTCAATCAAAAGAAAGGAGTCGATCTCCTTTCGGCGCCTCGCGTCACCACCAAGAGTGGTCAGCGCGCCATTATCGAAATCGTGCGCGAGTTTCGCTATCCGACGCAATTCCAGCCGCCGCAGATTCCGCAGACGGTTGGAACGGTCCGGAGTGAGTCCGCGGCTGGCGATGTGATTCCTGCGCTCATTCCGATCGGGAACACCTCTTCTGTCCCTATCACCCCGACCACCCCGACCGCGTTCGAAACGCGCAACACAGGCGTGACCCTGGAAGTAGAACCGGTGGTTGGCCCTGACGGCGTGACGATCGATTTGAATCTCGTCCCGCAAGTCGTCGAGTTCGAAGGTTTCATCAACTACGGGAGCCCGATCCTGTCGCCCTCGTCCTCTTTTCTCGACACGATGACGAATCTCATCCGAACAACACCCCAGAACGTCATCACGCCGAATGTCATCAACCAACCCATTTTCAGCACGCGCAAGGTGACGACGAGCGTGAGCGTGTGGGACGGGCAGACCGTAGTGCTCGGCGGGTTGATGCGTGAAGATGTGCAGAAGACGGAGGATAAGACGCCCTTTTTCGGCGACATTCCTTTGGTCGGCCGGCTCTTTCGCTCGAACATGGAGCAACACATCAAGCGCAACCTGATCATTTTCGTGACCGCGCGGTTGATCAATCCCGGCGGCCAGCCGGTAAATTCGACGGAAGAGATCGAAGAATCGGAAGACCTAATCGAGCCCCCGATTCTGCCGGAGGCGCCGCTGTACAAGAAATAAGGCGGGAAAGAAGCTCAGTTTCCTGCTGCTGTAATCCCCGAACTCTCCACCGTCGAGGAGCGGACGCGGCAGTTCGGAGCATGTCGCCCCGCCTGTTGCGGCGCCCGCTACTTATTCGTGAACGTGGAGACGATCTTGTCCAGCACCGCGAAGAAAAGTTCGACGCCGTAGCCGGCGACGAAGGCGAGGGCAAACGGCGATAACGTGGAAGGCGTTAGGGCCCCGGCGGCGGTTGGTCCCTCTGGACTGTAATTCCAGAACCAGCCGATCGCCAGGCCCGAAATCATTCCCAGGTAAACCCGCAAGACCAGCGAGACCAGCGCTTCCTTGCGGAAAAGCCGATCGCGCGCCTGGACCGAAAGGGTGCGCACGACGAAGACCATCGCCCCAAGCGCGCCGTAGAGCAGAGGCAGCAACCATTTCTGCATCACATCGACCACTTGTCTGGCGATCGTCCGAATCGCTGAGTTTTCGATTTGGGAATGGCTCGGAGCGAAAATGCTTTCCGCAGCGGTCTCGTCGGTTCCCGCAAACGTGGTCGCTTCGGCGTTGAAAAATGTCAATTTGCGCAGCATCGCGTAACTGGCATTGAGCTCCCCGATCTTCGAACCCCGCTCGAGCAGCGTGGTTTGCCATGTCTCCTGCCTGGTTTCTTTCCGAACTGATGGCGGCGCCACCACCGGCGCGGGTGCGGGCGAAGTCGCCGGCGCCTCCGCGCGCCTCTGCTGGTCTGCCGTCACCGTCAGGGTGCTAATTTCCGCGATTAGGGCGTCGGTCTTGTTTAGGACCGAAGACGATACGGTCCAGTAAATTTGAACGATGAGCAGGAGAACGAGCACAAGGATGGCCCACCTGCGATAGCGTAAACAGGCAACCTCAGCGACCGGGCGCAGCCGCGATTCCGTGGAGATCGACGGGAACACGAACTTGAAGAGCCACTTGATGTACCACAACAAACCCCAATATTCCTCGCTCGTCGTTGAGTCCCGTAAACTCGCCACCGTTACTGGCTCGGCGGCCTTGGCGATAATGCCATAGCTTTTCCGGAACTTTGCCTCCTCCTTTTCGGAGTCAAAGCGGAAGCTGCGCATGTGTTCCCGGCTCGCGATCAGCGTCTGGATGATGTCATCGCTGACTTTCCGGTCCTCTTGCAGACCATTGCGAGTGACATAAGAGAGCAGGAGCTGCGCATCATCCAGGTCGGTGACCAGAGTGGCGCCATACCTTGCGCACAAGCGCTTGAGCAGCTCCTTTTCAACCTCATCGCAACCCTTCGAATAATCGAGCGCGGGCCAGGGCATCCCCA
>DASQLH010000199.1:0-23412 GCA_035630155.1 Chthoniobacterales bacterium | reverse complement strand
TCAAGGAAGGTTATTTGAAGATGATTCCCATCACCGAGCAAAACATCGTGCGCCTGAGCGCGCCGCGCCATTTGCACGCTGAGGATGCAGTTCAACCAGTCGCCAACAAACGTGCCGAAAGATGAAGTGGAACAGCCGGATTCGTTGCGCGCTGGTCTGCCTCGCGTTCACGGCTTTGTTCAGCCTTTTTTCGTTCCGGCTGGTTTACCTGCAAATCGTCAAGCACGACGAGTACGCCGGGCTTGCTGCCGAGAAACACGTCTATAAGCAGTCCATCTTCGCCGAGCGCGGCGCGATCCTCGACGCGAACAACGAAGTTCTCGCGCACAATACGCCGGTCGAGACTGTCATCGCGGATGCCACCCACCTGAACAATCGGGACGCGACCGTCCCGCTTCTCCGCGAGGCGCTCGACCTCCCGGCGGAAGAAATCTCGGAGAAGTTGCAGACGAGCCGCCGCTACATCGTTCTGAAGCGGGAAGTGCCGGTAGCAACAGCGACGGCGTTGCGAGAAAAACTCCGCGCGCAGAATTTGCGCGGCATTTATTTCGAGCGGGACACCACCCGGATTTACCCGAACGGTTCGATGCTTTGCCACGTGATCGGCTTCACCGATTTCGAGCATCGCGGCATCCAGGGCGTGGAATCTTCCATGGAAGAATATCTCCACGGGCAGGACGGTTATCGTTACATCGAGCATAACCGCGCCGGGCAGGAGATCGTGCTTTACCGCGGCCAGGAACGCTCGCCGCGCAACGGATATCAGGTCCAGCTGACCATCGACCTCAACCTGCAAAACATCGTCGAGAACGAGATCGACGCCGCCATGCGCGAATACTCGCCGCAAAAGGCGACGATTATCCTGATGCGGCCGAAGACGGGCGAGATCCTGGCCATGGCCAACCGGCCGCACTTCGATCTCAACCAGCGTTCCGAGGCCAAACCCGAGCAGATGAAAAATCGCGCCATCATCGATATGATGGAGCCCGGCTCGACCTTCAAGATCGTCACCGCCGCCGCCGCGCTGAATGAGCGCAAGGTCCGCCCCGAGACGACGATCTTTTGCGAGAACGGCCTTTGGAATTATGGCGGCCGGCCGTTGCACGACCACAAAGGCTACGGCGACATGAGCGTGCACGACATCCTCATCAAATCGAGCAACATAGGCGCGGCCAAGCTGGCCATGACCGTCGGCGAGCAAAAGTTCTACGAATACATTCGCCGGTTTGGTTTTGGCGATCGCACTGGCGTTGAACTGCCCGGTGAAATTCCGGGCATCATCCGGCCGCCGCAATCCTGGAGCAAAATTTCCATCACGCGCATTCCGATGGGCCACGAAGTCGGCGTCACTGCGTTGCAGATGACGGTGGCGATGGCGACCATCGCGAATGGCGGCAAGCTCATCACGCCGCGCATCGTAAAATCGATCACGACTGAAGAGGGCAAGACTGTCAGCACTTTTTCGCCTGTCGTTTTGCGCCAGGTAATTTCACCGGAAACCGCCACCCAAATCAGCAACGCGTTACGCGGTGTGGTGAGCGAGCGCGGCACGGCGGCGGCGGCGGCAGTCCCCGGTTTCACGATTTGCGGCAAGACGGGCACGGCGCAAAAGGTCGATCCCAAAGGCGGCTATGAGCATGGGAAATATCTCGTTTCCTTCTCCGGTTACCTGCCGGCGGAGAATCCTGAATTCGTCGGCCTGGTGGTGCTGGATGATGCGCAGACTAAAAACCCGGAGCTGAATTATGGCGGGCTTGTCGCCGCCCCGATCTTTGCGCGCATCGCCGAGAAGGCCGCGCGTTATCTTGATCTTGAGCCGCAGGAAATGGTGAGAAAAGCGATTCCCGTGGAACGAGTGGCCTCAACCCATGCGTCACGCCGTTGAGCGCACTGCGCCCGTTTGACCATTTCGCATGCAGCTCAAAACACTCGTTGCAGCCATTTCCCCCCGCCAAATCATCGGGCCGCTTGATCGCGTCGTGGAAAGCATCGCGTATGACTCGCGGCGTGTGCAAAGGAATGGTCTTTTCGTCGCATTGCGCGGGGAAAAAAGCGATGGCCATCAATTCATCGAGCAAGCCATCGAAAAAGGCGCCTCGGTGATCGTGACGGAGCACGAGGTGCAACACGCTCATGCGACCTGTGTCGTGGTGGAGAACACGCGGCACGCTCTCGCCGATCTGGCCGGCGCGTTTTATAACCGGCCCGCGCTCCGGCTCAAGCTTGCCGCGGTCACCGGCACGAATGGCAAAACGACAACCACGTTTTTGCTTAAACACATTTGCGAGAAAGCCGGTCTGCGTTGCGGCTTGCTCGGAACGGTCCGCTACGAGATCGGGGACCGTGTTTTGCCGGCCGTGCGCACGACGCCGGAATCGCTCGATGTGCACGAGTTACTCGCCCAAATGGTGAACGCCGGATGCAAAGCGGCGGCGATGGAAGTGTCGTCGCATGCGATCGCGCAGGACCGAGTGCGCGGGCTGGAATGGGACGTCGCCGTCTTTACCAATCTCACCCAGGACCACCTCGATTTTCACGGCACGATGGAGAATTATTTCGAGGCGAAGACGCAGCTCTTCACCGGACTCGCCGAGCAGAAGGCCAAGACCGCTGCGACTGCGATCATCAACATCGACGATCGTTATGGTGCGCAGCTGGTGGACCGGCTGGAGAAGAAGGTTCCGGTCATCACCTATGGCGTGAGCCCGCGGGCTGATTTTCGCGCCTCCAATTACCACGCGGAATTTGCCGGCACTTCCTACCAGCTCGACGCGCGCGGCAAGAGTTATTTGGTGCGTGTTCCGCTGATCGGACGATTCAACGTCGCAAACTCGATGGCGGCGCTGGCCGCGGCGAACAGCATGGGGATCAGTGTGCGTGAGGCGATCCTGAGCCTGGGGCGGTCTCCGCAGGTTCCGGGGCGCCTCGAAGCCGTCCCTGCAAAACGGCAATTCCAGGTTTTTGTCGATTACGCGCATACCGATGACGCGCTTTTAAATGTCCTCAAAACGCTCCGCGAACTTTCACCGCGAAAACTCATCGTCGTCTTCGGTTGCGGGGGCGACCGGGACAAACAGAAGCGGCCGCTCATGGGCCGCGTCGCCGACCAGAACGCGGATTTCAGCATCATCACCTCGGACAATCCGCGCAAAGAAGATCCCGAAACGATCATCGCAGACGCGGAAAAAGGCTTTCGGTCCGGCAACTACGAGAAAATTGCCGACCGCGCGAAAGCCATCGGGCGTGCGATCGAGCTGGCGCAGCCACGCGATATTGTCCTGATCGCCGGCAAGGGCCATGAAGCCTACCAGGAATTTGCGGACCACACGGTGCCGTTTGACGACATCCAGGCAGCGCGCCAAGCCTTGGAGAATCGTCCACTCTCGTTCGAGTCATGAATCCTCGTTCACTTGGCCAGATCGCAAAACTCGCCGGCGGCTCGCTCGCGGCGGGGAATGCAGATACAACGATTTCGCGAATCAGTACCGACTCACGCTCGCTTCAAGCGGGCGATCTATTCGTCCCATTGCGCGGGGAGAACTTCGACGGGCACAAGTTCGTCCAGCAAGCCGTCGAACGTGGTGCGGCCGGCGCAATGGTGGAGGAAAGTTGGAAGGGTGCGGCACCCGGCGGCTTCGCCTTGATCCGCGTGGCGGACACTCTCGTCGGTTACCAAACGCTGGCCGCGAATTATCGCGCGTCGCTGCCGTTGAAAGTGATCGCGATTACCGGCAGCAACGGCAAAACCAGCACGAAGGATTTTGTGGCGGCGACTCTCGCGAAAAAGTTCCGCGTCACCAAGACGGAAGGCAATTTCAATAATCACGTCGGCCTTCCCCAGACCATGCTGGCGGCAAACCCGGAAGACGAAATAGCCGTCTGGGAGATTGGGATGAATCACCCGGGCGAGATCGCGGCGCTGGCGAAATTGGCGGCGCCCGACGTGGCCATCGTCACAAACGTTGGCATGGCCCACATCGAATTCATGGGAAGCCGCGAAGCGATCGCCGCGGAAAAAGGGGCGCTGGCCGAAGCCGTTGGCCAGGGCGGGACTGTGATTCTCAATGCGGACGATCCGTTCAGCGAAGGGATTGCCAAACTCACGCGGGCCAGGATCGTTCTGGCCGGCATCGAAAACGGTTCCGTGCGCGCTGGCGATGTTCGGCAAAGCGCCACCGGCTCCGATTTCACGATCCTGGAAGGCGCCCATCGCTGCCGCGCGCAACTGCCGGTGCCCGGCGTTCATATGGTGCAGAACGCGATGCTCGCAGTCGCCGCCGGCCGCGCCTTCGGGCTTTCGCTCGAAGAATGTGCGGTAGGTCTGGCCTCAACGCCCCTCACCAAAGCGCGTCTCCAAATCACCGAGATCAACGGCATTCAATTCATCGACGACAGCTATAACGCGAACCCCGATTCGATGAAGGCCGCGCTGCGGACCCTCATCGAGCTCGATGCGGACGGCCGCCGCGTCGCCGTGCTCGGCGAAATGGGCGAGCTCGGCGAGGAATCGGAACGCGGCCATCGCGAAGTCGGTGAAGCTGCGGCGGAACTGAACGTCGATGAATTGATCGCCGTGGGGCCGACCGGCGCAGCCATCGCGCGCGCGGCCGAGAAGGCCGGCTTGGAAAACAGCAAAGCGGTCGACTCGCCGGAACAAGCCGCGGAGCTACTCGGAGAAAACGCCGCGCCAGGCGATTTGATTCTCGTCAAGGGGAGCCGCACCGCCCGGATGGAGCGCGTCCTGGAAGCCTTCGCAAAACGGCGGTCGCCCGAGGAGGTCGCGCCATGATGTATTATCTCCATCTCCTGAGCGATCAGGTCAAAGGCTTCAACGTCTTTAGTTACGTAACGTTCCGCGCCGTGATGGCCGCGATTACGGCTTTCGTCCTCTCGCTCGCGTTCGGCAATTTCGTTATCCGGAAATTGATCGCGCTCAAGGCTGGCCAGCCGATCCGGACCGCGGACGAAGTGCATCGGCTCGCGGAATTGCATAGCGCCAAACAAGGTGTGCCGACGATGGGCGGCGTGCTCGTCATCGGCACGGTCGTGCTCTCGAGCCTCATTTGGGCGCGCCTGGACAATCGTTTCGTCTGGCTGGCGCTCTTCAGCATGGTCTATCTCGGCGCGCTCGGTTTTGTGGACGACTACCTGAAGGTCACCAAGAAAAAATCCGCCGGGATCAGCGGCCGGCTAAAATTGGTAACCCAGCTCGCGCTGGCCGGCATTGTCGCCGCGGTGTTTCTGACCAATCCGTTGATCGAAGTCCAGGCGCGCTCGCTTTACCTGCCGTTCTTCAAGATCCCCGTCGTCGTGGACATGGGTTTGTTCACGATCGTCTTTTTCGCTTTCGTCATCACTGGTTCTTCCAACGCCGTTAATCTTACTGACGGTCTCGACGGGCTCGCCATCGGTTGCACCATCACGGTTGCGTTCGCCTATGCGCTGCTCACTTACGCCGCCGGGAATTTCCGAATCGCGGAGTATCTCCAGGTCCCATTTTATCCGTACACCGGCGAGCTCGCGGTCGTTTGCACGGCGCTGGTCGGCGCAGGCCTGGGATTTCTCTGGTTCAACTGCCATCCCGCGAAAATGATCATGGGCGACACCGGCGCGCTGGCCATCGGCGGCGTGATCGGCGTCATCGCGATTTGCTGCAAACAGGAGCTGCTCCTCGCGGTCGTGGGCGGCGTCTTCGTGCTCGAAGCGGCCTCGGTCATCCTCCAGGTGCTCAGCTTCCGGCTCACCGGGAAACGCATTTTCGCGATGTCGCCGCTCCATCATCATTTCGAATTGAGCGGCTGGAAGGAAAACACCGTGATCGTCCGCTTCTGGATCTTGTCGGCCATTTTCGCGCTGCTCGGTCTGGCGACTTTGAAGCTGAGATGAAAAGCATACGGAACATAGACTTGCAGACTGTGCGCCCGGCCGGTTTTCACCCCGCTGAAACAAATGCAGCAGACAAAATGTCTGCTGGCCGCACAGGGCAGAGCCCTATGTTCCGCGACGCAGCAGTCCTGGGCTTGCCATGAAATACCAGGGCAAAAAAGTTTCAGTGCTCGGAGCGGGCTTGAGCGGAACAGCGGCGGCCTTGCTGCTGCGCAGTGAAGGCGCTGAGGTCACGGTCCTGGATAGCGCCCCGGAAGAAACGTTGCTGAAATCCACGATCGAAAATCTGCGGGCGCGGGGCGTGACGGTGAATTGCGGTCCGCCATCCGAGAAGGATTCGGCGCCTTATGATTTCGTCGTCCTGAGTCCCGGCATCGACCCGGATTCGCCGCTGGCCCAAAATTTTTCCTCCCGCCAAATCGAGATCATGGGCGAACTGGAATTGGGCTGGCGTTCCATCGACGTGCCGGTCATCGCGATCACCGGCACCAACGGCAAGACGACCACTACCGAGTTGCTCGCGCAGATGCTGAACGCTTGCGGCCAGCGCACCATCGCTTGCGGCAATATCGGCAAGCCGCTTTGCGAAGTTGCCCTCGAAGATCGCGACCTCGACGTGCTCACCGTGGAGGTAAGCTCGTTTCAGCTCGAAACCATCCGGACGTTTCGTCCTGCCGTCAGCGTCTGGCTAAACTTCGCGCCCGATCATCTCGATCGCTATCGCTCGGTTTCCAAATACCGCGCGGCCAAGCTGCGCATTTTCGAGAACCAAACTCCGGAAGACGTTGCTGTGATCAACGCCGGCGAGACGCTGCCGAAGATCGCCGCGCGCGCGGTTTCCTTCAGCGCCTACGCGGACAACGCCGATTTCCGGCTCGAGGGCGGCTCGATCGTTTACCAGAACAAGCCCGTCCTCCGGATGGCGGATACGAAGCTGCGCGGCTCGCACAACATCGAAAACGTGATGGCCACGCTCGCCGTCGGACTGGCGCGGGGCCTGACCTTCGAACAGATGCTCCCGCCGCTCTGCGTCTACGAACCGCGTCCGCACCGCTGTGAATTCGTCCGTGAAGTCGGCGCGGTCACATACGTGAACGATTCGAAAGCGACGAACCTCGCCGCAGTCGAGAAAGCGCTCCAATCCCAAAACCGCGGCGTGATCCTGATCGCGGGCGGCAAGGATAAAGGATTCACTTTCGAAACATTGCGGCCGCTGGTTTCCGAAAAAGCGCGCGCCGTGATTTTGATCGGCGAGATGGCCAGCCGCATCTGCCAGGATTGGAAGGATGCGGTGCCGTGCGAGATCGCCAACTCGCTGGCCGATGCGGTCGAGCGGGCCCATGCGCTCGCGAAGCCGGGTGAAGTCGTTCTCTTTTCTCCCGGCACCTCCTCGTTCGACATGTTCAAGAGCTACGCCGATCGCGGCGATCAATTTCGTGCCCTGGTGCACGCCTTGCCCAAGTAACACCATGAAACTACCCACCCTTCTTACCCGCAAAAAACTGCGCGCCACGACCGCGCGTAGATCTCTCGGCGCGCCCGACGAGATGGATTACGAAGAGATGTCCGAACCGAACATGAAGTTGTCGCGCGCGCTGCTTATCGTGCTCGTGCTTCACGTCGTCGCGGTGGCCGGCATCATCGCGTTCAACACAATCAAGAGCCGGCAGGGATCGATTCCCGCCTCTGTCAGCGGGAGCAACAGTTCGAGCCAGCCAGCACCGGCAAAATCTCAGGCCCCGAATGTCGCCGCGACTGAGACCGCGGCGCCGTCGGCTCCCGTCGTCAAGCCGGTCGCCAAAGAGGAACGCAAAGCGATCCCAGTAAAGCCAGCGCCGGAGAGCACCGTCGCGAAAACGGAGAGCAAGAAAACTTACGTGGTTGCGAAAGGGGACAACCCGGTCTCGATCGCGCGCAAATTTAAGATTTCCTCCGACGATCTGCTGGCCGCGAACAAAATCGACGACCCCCACAAACTGAAGATCGGGCAGAAGCTGATCATTCCAACCAAGGCGACCAAACCAAAGAAGGGCGACTAATGAAACATCGAATGAACCCAGAGGCGCTCGCCGGGGCGGGCGCTTGTTGCACGTACGGGCACGGCTTCTGTCCGCGCGTTCCGCCACCGCCGCGATCCTGAATGCATCGCAAGAGCGCTTATTTTTTGTGTCTGGCTGTGCTGGGGATGCTGGTCATCGGCATCGTCATGCTTTCCAGCACGAGCGCTTTTGCGAAGGACAGCCATGGTGACATGTATTTTTTCGTGAAACGCCAGGCGGTCTGGCTGGGGGTGGGCTTCGTGGTCTGCGGAATCGGTGCGCTGGTCGATTATCATTTCTGGCTGCGGACCTGGTGGATCTGGTTCGGCCTCGCTCTTATCGCGCTCGCCTTTTGTTTCGTGCCCGGTTTCGGCATGAGAATCAACGGTTCGCGGCGCTGGGTCGCCCTTGGGCCGGCGACATTTCAGCCGTCGGAGATCGCGAAGGTTGCAACCGTCTTCTTTCTCGCAGCCTGGTTTGCTGTGCGGGAAAAAGAAAGCGGGAAGCTGGTGCAGGGATTTCTGATTCCGCTGGGGATCGTCTCCACTGCGTTAGTTCTGATTTTGCTGGAGGTCGATCTCGGCACGACGGCGCTGATCGGCGCCACGATGTTCGTGATGATGTTCGTCGCCGGAACGCATCCGGCCTGGCTGGGTTTGCTCTCCCTCAGCGGCGTGGCGGGCCTCCTGTTTGTCGCGACCCAAATGTCAGAGCGGATGGGGCGGCTCGCGGCGTTCATGGATCCCGAGCGCTACAAGGATGACGCCGGTTTGCAGCAAATGCAGGCGCTCATTGCCTGGGGGAGTGGCGGCATCGAAGGCCTCGGTCTCGGCAATGGCCGGCAAAAAATGCTCTACCTTCCGTATGCGCATACCGATTTCATTTTTCCGATGATCGGTGAGGAGCTGGGGTTGCGGGTCAGTTTGCTCGTCGTGTTTTTGTTCGTCGTCATCATTGTCTGCGGAATGATGATTGCGCTGCACGCGAAGGACCGGATGGGGTTACTCCTGGGGAGCGGGATCGTTTCGCTGCTCGGATTGCAGGCGGCGGTGAACATCGGAGTAACGACGTCGCTGCTGCCGAACAAAGGTTTGCCGCTGCCCTTTGTGAGCTACGGTGGCTCGAATCTCGCCGCCTGCTTTTTTGGGATTGGGCTCTTGTTGAATATCTACCGGCAGGGTGTGCTCGAGCCGGCGAAGAAAAAAAGTGCGGTCATCCGCGCGAGGACCACGCCGAGAATATGAGACCGATAGGTCATATAAGTCGTATGGGACCTATCCTATGAATACGGTCATCGCATGTGGCGGGACGGGTGGCCATTTGTTCCCCGGGCTGGCAGTTGCCGAAGTGCTGCGGGCGCGCGGCCACGAGGTGATGCTTTTTGTTTCCGAAAAAGAAATCGACGCGCTAGCGCTCTCCGGCCGATCGGAGTTCCGCTTTCACAAATTGCCCACAGTGGGGCTGCCATCGCCTTTCTCGCCGGCCATCCTTGGGTTTGCGCGTCGCTTTACGGAGAGCCTCCGGCTCTGCCGCGGCATCTATCGCAAATTCAATCCGCACGCGATCCTCGGCATGGGCGGCTTCACTTCCACCGCGCCGGTCCTGGCTGGAAAGATGCGTGGCATTCCCACTTTCATTCATGAATCGAACGCTATTCCGGGCAAGGCGAATCGCCTGACAGCGCGGATGGTGCGCGCGGTCCTGCTGGGCTTCAAGGAATGCGCCCCTTTTTTTCCCAAGTCCCGCACGGAAGTCACCGGCACACCGATCCGCAAGGAACTTCAGCCGATGGATCAAAAGCTCGCCCGAGAGCGGCTTGGACTGCGCGACGACCTTCTCACGCTGCTCGTCATGGGCGGAAGCCAAGGCGCCAGCGGGATCAATCAGTCAGTCATCAAATCCCTGCCGTTCCTGCATGATGTTCCCATCCAGGTGATTCACCTTTCCGGCGCGCGCGATGAGCGGCTCGTTGCCGACAATTACCTTCGCGAGAAAATTCCGGCCCACGTCGCCGCGTTTCACCACGCGATGGAAGAAGTTTACAGCGCGGCCGATTTCGCCATTGCCCGCTCCGGCGCGGCCAGCCTGGCCGAGCTTGCCGCATTCTCGCTTCCCTCGATCCTGATTCCATTTCCTTACGCGGCCGAGGACCATCAAACGCGAAACTCCGAGATTTTTGTCCGCGCCGGTGCAGCGCTCCTTCTGAAAGAATCCGACCTCGCGGGAGATTTGCTGGCGCAAAAAATTCGCGAATTGATCGGGCATCCAAATCAATTGCAACGCATGGCGGAAAATTCTGCGCGGCTCGCGCCGAAAAACGCAGCCGCGCTCGTCGTCGAAACGATGGAAAGATATACGCAACCGAATCATGACGCTCGCCTCTGAAATGAATTTGCCGGAGCTGCTGACCCGCGGGCGCCACCGGATTCATCTGGTGGGCGTGGCCGGGAGCGGGATGAGCGGCATCGCCGCGCTCCTCGTCGAGCTGGGGCATGACGTGAGCGGCTCAGACAAAGTCGGCTCATGGGAGACCGATCGTTTGCAGCGCCTCGGTCTGCGGTTTCGCGCGGAGCATCGGGCGGAGGATGCGAGCGACGCCGAGCTGGTGATTTATTCCTCCGCCATCCGGGAGACCAATCCGATTATGCAGGCCGCGCGGGCGGCCGGGCAACCGATCGCGCGCCGGGCGGAAGCGCTGGCCGCCATCATGTCGGGTAAGCGCGGAATTGTCGTCGTCGGCATGCACGGAAAGACTACGACTTCCGCGATGATGGCGCATGTTTTGCGCGAAGGTGGCCTGCATCCCTCTCACTACGTGGGCGCTGAAATTCCCCTTCTTGGTTCGAACGCGCATTGGGACGCGCGCGGCGAATATTTCGTGGCGGAAGGCGATGAGAGTGACGGCACGATTCGGTTTTTCAAACCGGAACACACGCTGGTTCTGAATATCGAAGAAGAGCATCTGGATTTTTATGCGGACCTCGCCGCAATCGACGCCGTCTTCTCCCAGCTCCTCGATCAAACCAGCGGCCCGGTTTTCTATTGTGCGGACGATGCCCACGCGGGCAGGCTTTGCCGGCCGCGCCCCGGTTCCGTTTCGTTTGGCTTTGCCCCGGAAGCGGACTATCGCGGGACCGATATCGACCTGAAGGATTTTGCGTCGCTGTTTTGCGTCTATCATCGAGGCGAAAGACTGGGCGAGGCCGTGCTTAATGTCCCCGGGCGCCACAACGTGAGTAATGCGCTGGGAGTTGTCGCGCTCGCCACGGAGCTGGGAATTCCCTTCGACAAGATCGCGGCTTCGCTCGGCCGTTTCCAACACGCGCGCCGGCGTTTTGAAATCAAATATCAGAGCGAGCGTTTTCTACTTGTGGACGATTACGCGCATCATCCCACTGAGATTTCGGCGACGCTGGCCACGGCGCGCTCGGCCGGCCGCAGCCGGGTGCTAACGATGTTTCAACCGCATCGTTATTCGCGCACGAAAGCGTTGCGCCGCGAATTCGGGCGCGCTTTCGACAACGCCGACCGCATCGTGGTGACCGACATTTATCCGGCGAGCGAGACGCCATTGCCGGGAATCAGCGGCCAGACGATCGCCGACGAAATCGCGGCGCACGGCCATCGCGGAGTAACTTACCAGCCGCGGCTCGACCGGCTCCACTGCGATGTCGGAAACATGATCGCCGCGGGCGACCTGATCCTGAGCCTGGGCGCGGGGAACATTCATGAGCAGCTTTCCTGTCTCGCGGCCGATTTGGTCATCGCCGAGAAGCTGAAGGCGATTGTCGGCGAAGAAGGGGACGTCCGGCTTTATGAGCCTCTCGCGAAACACACGACGCTCCGCGTGGGCGGGCCGGCGCAGTTCTGGGTGGAGCCGCGGACCGAGGCTGCTTTCGCCGATTTGATTCGGCATTGCCGCCGGGAAAATCTGCCGCTTTTTGTCATTGGGCGCGGATCGAACCTGCTCGTGCGCGATGGAGGAATCCGCGGCGTGGTGGTTCGTCCGTTCGGTGGAGATTTCGACAGCGTGGAGGTGTCCGGTGACGAAATCAGGGCGGGCGTGGGCGCGAAGCTGAAGCAGGTGGCGTATGCGGGTAAGGCGGCGGGACTCGGCGGCCTCGAGTGGATGGAGGGAATCCCCGGCGCCGTCGGCGGGGCCTTGCGGATGAACGCTGGCGCGATGGGGTCGCAGACTTTTGAGAACGTGGTGCGGATTCGCTATCTCGATGACGAAGGGAACGCGCACGACAAGACACCGGCCGAACTCGAAATCAATTACCGGCACGTTCCTTCGCTGGAACGGAACTATGCAGTCGCGGCCGTTTTCAAGGGGACGCCGGCGGCGGTAGAAGATATCGAGCGACGCCTCGACGAATCGCAGGAGAAGCGCCGCACGACGCAACCGGCCGCGAAGAGCGCTGGATGCATCTTCAAAAATCCGAAGACCATTCCGGCGGGGAAACTGGTGGACGAGCTGGGGTTGAAGAACATGCGGGTCGGTAATGCGCGCGTTTCCGAGGTGCACGGAAATTTTATTGTGAACGACGGCGATGCGACCGCGAATGAGGTGCTCGAGTTGATCCAGAAGATCAAGGACATCGCGCGGAAAGAACGCGGAGTGGAATTGGAAACCGAAGTGCAAATCGTGGGGGAGGAAGCGTGAAGGCGTTGCCGAAAAAGATCGCGGTGTTGATGGGCGGGCCGGGCTCGGAACGCGATGTCTCCATGGCGACAGGGAAAGGTGTCGCGAAGGCGTTGCGGTCGTTAGGCGCGGAGGTCAGCGAAGTCGATGTCAAAGGCGCGGATTTTGAATTACCCGACGGCACCGAGCTCGCGTTCCTGGCGATGCACGGAACGTTTGGCGAAGACGGCCAGGTGCAGAAGATACTGGAGGATCGCGACGTCGCCTACACCGGAGAAGGCGTGGCGGAAAGCGAGCTCGCCTTCGACAAGATTCGCTCGAAGGAAGCGTTTCGCGAGCACGGCATCACAACCCCTTACTGGCAGATCATTACGCTCGGTCAGCGCCCCACTATTCCGATTCCGTTTGTAATCAAGGCGCCGCGGCAGGGCTCGACGGTCGGCGTGCACATCATCCGAAATGAGCGCGAAGTCGATGCCGCCATCACCGATGCTTCGAGCTACGATCGCGAACTGCTGGTGGAAAAATTCATTTCGGGACGCGAGCTGACCATCGGCATTCTGGGCGACCAGGCGCTGCCGATTATCGAAATCATTGCCAAAGGCGGCTTCTACGATTTCACGAACAAGTATCCATTCCTGAATCCGAGCGCGGGCGGAGGCGCGGAGCACGTTTGTCCGGCCAACATTCCGGACGAACAAACGCGCGCGATCCAGGAACTGGCCTTGCGGGCGCACCGCTCGCTTGGTCTGCAGGTGTATTCGCGGGTGGACATCATGCTCCCCGATGAGGGCGAGCCGAGCGTGCTCGAGATAAACACCATTCCGGGCATGACCGAAGCGAGCCTACTGCCCGAAGCGGCCGCGGTCGCCGGGATCGGCTACCCGGAGTTATGCGCGCGAATCATTGAGCTTTCGCAAAGGAGAGTTGGAGCGAAGTGATGAAGCTCAAGAACCAGCGCGTGCGCCCTCGAAACGAACGCGTTTCGAATACCCGGCAACGCCGGCAGCAACATCTGCTGGATGTCCGGGTCCGTTCGCACAAGGCCACGCAGCATCGCAATCGCCGCGTGCTGGTGTTGTCGTCCAAAATCGCGCTCGCGCTCGCGCTGGTCACCGGCGCGTTCTTCGGCGTGCGCTTTGGAGCGAAGCGGCTTTTCTTCGAAAATCCCGATTACCAGCTCAGCCAAATCGAGGTGCAGACCGATGGCACGTTGCAGCGCGACCAAATCCTCAAAGCGGCTGACCTGCGCGAAGGCGAAAACATTTTCAGCGTGAATCTCGCGCAGGTCCGCGACCGGCTGCAGCAGTTGCCGCAGGTGGACGAAGTGCAGGTGATCCGGAAGCTGCCCGGCGAAATCGGTCTCAAGATCGTCGAACGCAGGCCCGTGGCGTGGATCACGTCCGACAAACAAATCTCCGATCCATTTGCGTCCGACGCCGCTTTTCTGGTGGACGCGCGCGGCGTTCTGATGAAAGAAAAGAAGTTGTTGACTGAATATCTCGGCCTGCCGCTGATCACGGGGTGCACGAGCGAGTCGCTCGAGGCGGGAAAAACCGTCGAATCATTCGAAGCGAAGGCGGCGCTCGAGCTTTTGCGGCTGAGCACGCGCAGCTTCATGCAGACGCGGTTCCAGATCCGCGAGATCGATGTCTCGAAAGGCTATTGCCTGCTGGTGTCCGACAAGAACCACACGCGGGTGACGTTCGGTTTCGATAATCTCGACACGCAATTGGAGCGGCTCGAGCAGTTTCTGGTTTACGCGGACGACTCGAAGCAGGAGCTGGGGACCGTGAACCTGCTCGTGCAACGAAACATTCCCGTGACGTTCGCGAAGAACGCCGTGGACGTGATTAATGAAACAATCGATCCCGAGGGTGAGGAACCGAGAATTCTCAAAGCGATTCCGGTTCATCCTCTGGCAAAAAATGAAGCGACGCCGGCGCCGTCGAAACCTCGCGCGAAGGCGACGCCGGCCGTGCGCAAAGCAATTCCGCTCAAGAAGAGCAGAAAGGATTAAGCAAAAATGGCAAGCAGCGATCTGATGGTTGGTCTCGAAATTGGCACCTCGAAAATTTGTGTCGTGGTGGGCGAAGGCCGCCCGGACGGCACCATCAAGATCCTCGGCGTCGGTCAGGCGCCGTCGCGCGGGGTGCGCAAAGGGGAGATCGTCGATTTCGAGACCGCGATGAAATGCGTGCACGAAGCGGTCGTCGATGCCGAGACCAAGAGCGACGTCATGATCCGCAGCGTTTACGTGGGCGTTGCGGGGTCCCACATCCAGAGCTTCAATAATCGCGGGTCCGTTTTATTGCCGGAAGAGCGGGACGAGATCGACGAGCAGGACATCGAGGATGTCAAGATCAACGCGCGGGAAGTGAGCATCCCGGCTCAGAACGCGTTTCTGCATTCGATCATCCAGCATTATCACGTGGACGGGCAGGACGGCGTGCTCAATCCGGTCGGCATGCTTGGGCAGAAGCTGGAGGCGGACTTCCACATCATCCACGGGGTGCGGACGCGGATTCAGAACACGATCCGTTGCGTGAAGGAGCTGCCGCTGGAAGTCGAGGACGTTGTGTTCACCGCGCTCGCTTCCGCGCAAGTCGTCCTCACGCAGCATCAGAAAAATCTCGGCGCGCTCGTCATCGATATCGGCGGGGGGACGAGCGATTACATTTTGTATGTGGACGGCGCGGTGAAGCAGAGCGGCGTACTCGGGGTGGGCGGCGACCATATCACGAACGACATCTCGATGGGTCTGCGCATCCCGATGACGCGCGCGGAGAAACTAAAGATCGAGGAAGGGAGCGTCACGCTTGGCAATTGCCTCCCGGGCGAAACCGTTTTGTTGAAGGACGACTCCGGTTTCGCGGGCAAGGAAATCGAGCGGGAGACGCTAAACACGATCATCCATTTGCGGCTGCGGGAAACGTTCGAGCTGCTCAAGCGGAAGCTCGAGGAAGAGCCGTTCATCAATTACATCGGCGAAGGAATTTTCATCACCGGCGGATGCAGCCACCTCAACGGGATCGATCATCTGGCCGAGGAGGTCTTCGAGCTGCCGGCCCGCGTCGCTCACGCACAGACCATGTCCGGCTTGACGAGCGCTTTCGAGAATCCGCAGTTCTCGGCCGCGATCGGCTTGATCAAGTACGCGCAGGCCATGCAGGCCGACCGCCGCCCGACCCGCGGACTCGGCCGTTTGTTCGGCAAAATTTTTAACGGAATGCGCTCCTAACGCACCACCACGACCGCGTCTATGATCCAACTTAACCGCAACTATAATTTACCCGAACGGGCGGACGAAGACATTCCCATCAAAGTCGTCGGCGTCGGCGGCGCGGGGTGCAATGTTCTCGACCGCATCGTTCTCGATGGCCTCGACAAAGCCGATCTCATCGCGATCAACACCGATGTGCAGGCGCTGGCCAGCTCGGTCGCGGCGCGCAAGGTGCAGCTCGGCCGCACGGTCACGCGGGGCCTGGGCGCGGGCGGCGATCCCGAGGTCGGCTACAACGCAGCTTTTGAATCGGCCGACGAAATGCGTGAGGCGCTGACGGATGCGCGAATGATCTTTGTTTGCACGGGGCTCGGCGGCGGGACGGGTTCGGGCGCCGCGCCGGCGGTCGCGCAGGTCGCGCGCGAAGGTGGGTCGCTGGTGATCGCGTTCGCCACGCTGCCGTTCGCGTTCGAAGGAAAACGCCGGCTCGCTCAAGCGCAGGAAGCGCTGGCCAAGCTGCGGGAGAATTGCGACGCCGTGATCTGTTTCGAGAACGACCGGATGGGCGATATGGTCGCGCCGAAGGCGGGGATCCATCAGGCGTTCGCGGTGGCGGATGTGACGATCAGCCAAAGCGTGCGGTCGATCATCAGTCTGATCCAACGGCCGGGGTTGATCCGGATCGGCTTCGACGATCTGCTTTCCGCGCTCCGCAGTCCGAGCGGGCGATGCTTGTTTGGTTTTGGCGAATCCGATTCCGATAATCGGGCGCACGACGCGCTCACTCAGGCGCTAAAGAATCCGCTGATGGATCGCGGGCGCATGCTGGCCGACGCGTCACACGTTCTCGTCCAGGTCTCCGGCGGACCCGGCATGACGCTGACCGAGGTGGAAATCCTCATGCAGGAGCTCGGGAAGCACATTCACGATCACACTCAGATCATTTTTGGAACGGCGGTCGATAGCCGGATGGGAAATCGGCTGAGCGTTACTCTGATCAGCTCGCTGGCGAGCGATGAGGAAGAAGTGGTCGCGCCGGTGAAGACGGCTAGCGTTGCGAAGCCGAAACCGATCGCTCCACCAGAGCCCGAACCTGAACCCGTCGCGCAGACTCCGCCGCCGATCTGGGAACAGCCTGCCGAAGTTTTGCCGCCGGTTGTGGCGGAGGAACCCAAGCCCGCTTTCGAGACGCCGCCGTTTGCCCCCGAATTAATTCAAGCCGATGAGCCAGTCGCCTTCGAGCCCGAAGCGGCACCGCTGGCGGAAGCGCCGGAGGAAACGTTCATCGAGGAACCGCCGCCGCAACCACGCGTAATCCTGCCAAAGAAAAAACCGGCGCCGTTCAAGGAGCCCACGCCCGTCGCGGAAAAGAAGCCGCACGCCAAACAGGAAGTGATGCAATTCGAGCCCGTGACTCGCGGCCGTTTCGAGAAGAGCGAGCCCACGATCGTGGAAGGCCAGGACCTGGATGTGCCTACTTTCCTGCGTAAAAACGTGCGGGTAAAATAAGCCGCCTTTGGCCGTTGGCGGGGACGTTTGTGGCACAAATCATGGTGCTTTTTCACACATGCGCCGCGCACAGGAGGGTTTTACCCTGGCCGAGTTGATGATCGTGGTGGCGATCGTTTGCCTGCTGGCCGTCCTGGCGATGCCCTCCTTTTTGCGCGCACGCCAGCGCGCCCAAAATACCAAGTTCATCAACGCCCTTCGGGTCGCCTCCTCCGCTTTCGACACCTACGCCGTTGAGCACCAGGCCTACCCCGATGATGTGACGCGCGGGATCGTGCCACCCGGCATGAACTCCTATTTGGATTCCACCGTGAAATGGACAGGGACGACGCCGATCGGGGGCCAATGGGATTGGGACAAGGACGTTTTTGGGTTCAAGGCCGGCGTGTCGGTTGTTAGCCCGACTATCTCAGTCCAGCAACTGACGGAGATTGATGCGTCGATCGATGATGGCGATCTGAGCTCGGGCCGGTTTCAGGCCCTGCCGAACGGCCGTTACAGTTGCATTCTGGAATAGCGCCGCGCATGCAGCAGCCGCCTTCGGCGGCCCAGGGAGCGGCGGTTTTCAACCGCCGTTTAGATGGACGGCGATTTCAAATCGCCGCTCCTTGATGTTCGCTCGACGTTTCTACTTCTTCATCAGCTCCAGCACCGCGCTGGTCATGCCGATCACGCCCGTACGGATGGTCGGCTCAGGCACAGGCGCGAATTTGCTCGAGTGCAGGCTTGGCAGCGGCGGCGCGCCGGGCTTTTTGCTCTCAGCCACTTTTGCCGGATCAACTGCGCCCACGTTGAACATGAATGACGGAACGGAAAGATCGGGCAGGCTGTATTCGCTGAAATCTTCGCCGCCCATCGTCGGGTCTTTCGGGATCACGTTGTCGGCGCCGAGCGCCGTCTTCAGCACCGCTGTGATGCGCTTGGTCAGCTCGGGATTGTTATAGGTCGCCGGGGTAAACTGAGCCTGGTCCACCTGCACAATCGGCGCGCGATCGGCGGGGATGCCGGCCGCAAGCGCCACGCCTTTGGCGATGCGATCGATCGCCGCCAGCACGCGCTCGCGCACTTCTTTCTTATAACTGCGCACCGTCAGCTGCATCTTCACTTCATCCGAGATGATGTTGTGTTTCGTGCCGCCGTGAATGGAACCGACGGTCACGACAATGGGATCGACCGGGTTGTTTTCGCGGCTGGCGATGGTTTGCCAGGCGTTGATCATTTCCGCCGCGAGGACGACCGGGTCCTTGGTCTTGTGCGGATAAGCGCCGTGCCCGCCCATGCCCCGCACGGTCACGTCCACCGAATCGACATTCGCATAACAATAACCTTCCGTGACGCCGATCTGCCCCGCGGCGATCTCCGCGTCGTCATGCAAGCCGAGCACGAAATCGGGTTTGGCGAAGCGCGTGTAAAGGCCATCCTTGAGCAGCGCGCGAGCGCCAGATCCGGTCTCTTCCGCCGGTTGGGCCACGAACATGAGGGTGCCCTTCCACTTGTCCTTCATTTTGGCGAGCGAACGGGCCGCCCCGATAAATGCCGACATGTGGATGTCGTGCCCGCATCCGTGCATCACCGCAACGTCCTGGCCCTTGTCGTTTTTCGTCGTGACTTTGCTCGCGTAAGGGACGCCGGTCTCCTCGAGGATCGGCAAACCGTCCAGGTCGGTGCGGACCATGACGGTGGGGCCGGCGCCATTTTTCATCATCCCGACGACGCCGTAGCTGGTCAGACCCGGGGTTTCATACTTGCCGACGCGCTCCGTGACTTCGAAGCCGGCCGCTTTCAATTCCTTGGCCACGAACGCCGCCGTTTTTTCTTCGCGAGTGGAAAGTTCCGGGTTCGCATGAAGCTCTTTGTAAATGGCGACCAGCGATGGCAGCTCTGCCTCGGCGAGCGATTTCGGAGTTTGTTGCGCGAGGAGCGGAGTGGGGGCGACAAGAGCGAGCGCGAAAGAAAGAAAACGGATCTTCATTCGGAATCTATATCAGAGCGTCGGAGAAAAAGCACAGAGCGTTTCTTCAGCCCCATCGTAATCGTGCTCCTGCTCGTGATCGACGGTTTTGAAAGGGACGACTTCGATCACGATCACGATCACGAGCACGAGGGAATGCACCGACTTGATTCACCGCTCATCCGCCGCGTAGTTGCAGGCCGATGGCTTTCGAGGAAAACAGACTCCTTTTCGGATCGGACTCGACGCCGCGGATCGTCGCGATCGAGCTGGGCGATACCGGGACCGTGAAGGTTTATCGTCGCGAAAAGGGCGGCACGACCTCCACCGATATCGAGCCGTTTCATCCCTTCGTCTGGTGCGACTCGGACGTGACCGATCTGAATATCGAAGCCGAAAAGCTTGCCGGCGATTTGCGTTATGGCTGGAGGATCAGCGTCAACAGCTGGAAGGAGCTGATCGCGCTTCGCAATGGATTAAAAGCCGCCGGCCGCAGCTTCTTCGCCTTGAGCGATCCGGTGCAGCATTACCTCACCCACACAGGGCGCACTCTCTTCAAGGGTTTGCCCTTCGAGGAATTGCGCCGGTTCCAAATCGAAGTCCTCTCTTTCGTGGGCGGTGAAACGGAGATCTCCGAGGCCTCCCAGCCGGCCGATCACGTCATGAGCATTGCGCTCTCCGACAACAGCGGCTGGGAAGAGCTCATCTTGGTCGATCCCGCTAAGGTGGAGGAATCCGAGCGCGCGGCGCTCAAGCGCCTTACCGCGATCATCAAGGAGCGTGATCCCGATGTGATCGAAGGCCACAATCTTTTCCGTTTCGATCTGCCCTATCTGGTGGCGAGGGCGCGCAAGGCGAAGGTGAAGCTGGATTGGGGACGCAGCGGCGGTTTCTTGCGCTCGCGCCCGTCCCGGCTCCAGATCGCGGAGAAGACGATCGATTATCCGAAGTTCACCGTAGATGGCCGTCACTTCGTCGATACTTTTCTGCTCGCGCAATTCTACGACGTCGGCATGCGCAGCTTGTCAGGCTTTGAGCGCATCGATGTCGCGCAGCACTTTGGATTAACCGACGAAGCGCAGATCTCTTCCCTGAGCGGCAATGAGCTGCAGCGCGCTTACCTCGGGGACGCCGATCGTTTCCGCCAGCGCGCTTCCTGCGCTGTGCGCGAGACACGCGCGATGGCCGATCTCCTCAGCCCCAGCTATTTCATCCAGGCGCAGATTTTTCCTTACAATTATCAGGACGTGATCGTGCGCGGCAACGCCACCCGGATCAACGCGCTCTTCCTTCGCGAATACTTTCGGCAACGCCATTCCATTCCCGAGATGCCGATGGTGCGCGGTTTCGAAGGAGGTTACACCGCGATCTTCTTCACCGGGGTCGCGCGCAATGTCTGGCATTGCGACATCGCCTCGCTCTATCCCTCGGTGATGTTGCAGTTCGACTGCTTCCCGGTGACGGACCAGCTCCAGATCTTTCGGAGCTTGCTGACCGACCTCCGCACCTTCCGGCTCGAAGCGAAGGCCAGTATGCGCGCCGCGAAAGAGCGCGCGGAGCAGCAATATTTTCACGCGCTCCAAAACACCTTCAAGATCTTGATCAACAGCTTCTACGGCTACCTCGGTTTCGCGCAGGGGCACTTCGCCGATTTCGATGCGGCGGCGCGCGTCACCCAGATCGGACGCGAGCTATTGCAAAAAATGATCGACTGGCTGAATGCGCGGGGCGCCCAGGTCATCGAGGTCGACACCGACGGCATTTATTTCGTTCCTCCTTCTGTAGCCGCGTCCCTGCGGGACGCGCGGGAGAGCGCTTCTGAAAACCCGCCGGCGTCCGGCGCCGCCCACAGGGCGGCGGCTACAGAAATCGAAGAGCTTCGCGCGGGCCTTTCCGAGATTCTGCCGCTGGGCATTGAAGTCGAATTCGACGAGCAGTTCGAAGCGATGTTCAGCTACAAGGCGAAGAACTACGCGCTCCTCACACGCGACGGCGAGGTCATCATCAAAGGCGGGGCGCTCAAGTCGCGTGGACTCGAAAAATTCCAGCGCGTTTTCCTCGAGGAAATGATCAAGCTCATCATGGAAGGAAAATCGGAATCGATTCCGAAATTGCGAGAAAATTTCGAGCAGAAGATTCGCGGACGCGAATGGAACATCGACATGTTGATGAAGACCGACACGCTCCAGGATTCGCTCGACAAGTACCGGGCAAAGATTGCCGGCTCCGCGCGCAACCGCGCCGCCGCATATGAGCTCGCCTTGGCGAGCGGCCGCAATTACAAGCCGGGCGAGCAGGTGAGCTATTACATCACCGGCAGCGGCAAAAAAGTTGCCGCCTACGAATCGTCGAAGCTTGCTTCCGCCTTCGATCCGCAAAACCGCGACGAGAACATCGACTACTATGTCGCCAAGCTCGATGAGCTGGTGAAGAAGTTCGCGAACATCGCTCCAGCTGAAGCGAAGCAGGAAACCCTGCTTCTGTAGCCGCCGCCCTGTGGGCGGCGTGGGGGCGACGTGGAAGAAAATAGCTGGAGCTCACAGACCAGGACCTCTCTCACGCTTCGCACAGCGAAGCGGCTACAGAAGAAGGGTCACTCCTCGAGCGTCGGCTCCGGTCGTTTCAATTCCCCGGTGCTCACGCTTTTCACCGGCGGCAGGATTGCTTTGAACGTTGTCCCGTAAATGTCCCACACCGTCAGGAATAGACCGCAAACGATCGGGCCCACGATGAACCCGATCGGTCCGAACAGAAACAGGCCGCCAAGAGTGCCGATTAGAATGAGGAGGTCAGGCATCTTGGCATCCTTCCCGACCAGCGCCGGCCGCAGGATGTTATCGATGGTGCCGACGACGGTTGCGCACCAGAGAAGGAGCAGCGTTGCCGTAAGAGTTTGTCCAGTGATGAAAAGGTAGATTACCGCCGGCACCCAGATCAGCGCGGCGCCGATGCCGGGCACGACCGAAAGAACGGTCATGATCGTTCCCCAAAAAGCGGCGCCATCGATTCCGGCCACCCAGAAACCGAGGCCGGCCAGCGTGCCCTGGATAATGCCGATGACCAGCGTTCCCTTGATGGTGGCGCGCGTGACCGAGCTGAGCCGCTCCAGCAAAAGCCCTTCGTCTTTGCTCGTCAGCGGCATGTAGTAGAAAATTTTCTCGATGATCTTGGGCCCGTCGCGAAAGAAGAAAAACATCGCGTAAAGCATGACGAAAAGATCGAGCAGAAAACCGGCGGTGCCGGCGGTCAATTGCGTGGCTCCCACGACGAGGAATGACCCGGCTCCTTTCGCCACCCGGCCCAGGCTCTCCAGAATTTGCGTCTGCTCCGGCACGTAAGGCGCCAGGGCCGGGAAGCGCTGCACCAGCCAATCGTGGACGTTTAAGGTGCTCGCCGCGCCGAAGTGTTGCTGCACCCACGGGATCGCCTGGTCGCTCACATGGATGGCTTGCGCCACCACTACGCCGACAAACGCGCTGACCGGCCCTGCGACGAGAATAAAAAGGATGATAAGCGTCAACGTTGCGGCCAGGGACCGGCGGCCCCCGACGAGCCGCTTAACCCAGCTGTAGAGAGGGCGGCATAATCCGGCGAGCATCGCGCCGAGGAGGAGCGGTTTCAGGAACGGCCACGTCACGGCGAGGAACATCACCGTCACCGCGAGGACCAGGAGCAGCACGAAGGCAGTCCGGAAAGTGGTCGCGGAAATGTTGGGCCGTTCCATTCCCGGCAGTATGCGCTGGTTCGCGGCGGAAGTTCAACAGCCGTGAATCTCGCGTCGTCTTCTGTAGCCGCCGCCCTGTGGGCGGCGTTGGGGACGCGCCTTGGACCTGAGGATCGAGCGCCTAATAGAAACGGCGATTCATCTCACGCTTCGCACAGCGAAGCGGCTACAGAAGAAGTCTACTGCGTCTTCGCCTGGCAAAGGCACGACGTCGTGATTTTGGTGTCGGCTTTCGCCCAGGTTTTCTGGAACCTCTCCTTTGTCGAGACAACTTCGTCGTCGCTCTTCTTTTGTTCGCGCAAACTTTCCGCCAGGCCGAAGAGCGACCAGCCATTGTCCGGCAGGCGTTTCAGATCATCGCGATAAACCTGCTCGGCCTCGGCGAACCTTTTCGCCTTCATCAGGACCGCGCCGAGCGAGTGACGGATCGGGATC
>DASQLH010000198.1:0-28604 GCA_035630155.1 Chthoniobacterales bacterium | reverse complement strand
TTGCGTGCGCGGCCGCGCCATCCGCCTGCTCCGGCGCTCGGGCGTGCATGTGGAGATCTTTCGCTTCGTCCATTTCGCCACGATTAATTTCCGGACGCACCGCAAGATCCTGGTCGTGGATGGAAAGCTCGGATTCATCGGCGGCGTCGGCATCGCGGATGATTGGAAAGGCGATGGCTGCACGCCGGGTTTGTGGCGCGACACCCATTATCAGGTGGAAGGCCCCGCCGTCGCGCAATTGCAGCAGGCCTTCATGGACAACTGGCTCGAGACGCGCGCGGAGCTGCTCCACGGCGACGCTTACTTTCCAAAGATTGAATGCGCGGGCGAGCATCTCTGCCAGGCCTTCAAGAGTTCCGCCGGTGAAGGATCCGACAGCGCGCGCCTGATGCTGCTCGTCTCGATCGCATCCGCGCGCAAGATCATCCGCATTGCCAACGCTTATTTCATTCCAGACGACCTTTGCCGGCGCACGCTGGTCGAAGCGTTGCGCCGCGGCGTGCGCGTGGAAATCATCACGCCGGGCACCGATACCGACGCCCGCATGGTCCGCGCCGTCGGCAAGACGCGGTGGAAACCGCTGCTCGAAGCCGGCGCCCGGTTTTACGAATATCAGCCCGGGCGTTTCCACTGTAAGTATCTGCTCGTGGACGATTGCTGGGCCTCGGTCGGCTCGGCCAATCTGGACAATCGTTCCCTCTCCTTGAACGAAGAGGCGAACCTCAACGTGCTCGACAAAGAGTGGGTCGAAGCGCACGCCCGCATTTTCGACGACGACAAAGGACACTCTCGCGAGATTACGCTTCGTGATTGGCGCCGGCGGCCTTTGACGGAAAGAATCGGAGGCCGCCTGGCGTCGATTTTCCGCCAGCAAATGTAACTGCATCGCGAGAACAGAACGATGAGCGAGCCGGATTCCTCGAAGCTGCGGGTGGCGACCTACAACGTGCATGGCTGCTGCGGGATGGATCGGCATCGCTCGGAAACGCGCATCGCGGAAGTGATCGCGGAGCTCGGCGTGGATCTCGTGGGGTTGCAGGAACTGGATCTGAGCCGGCCGCGTTCCGGCGGAGTCGACCAGGCGGGGCTTATCGCCGAGCAGCTCGGCTGGCATCGCTACTTCCATCCCGCCATGCAGAGCGGGGCCGAACATTACGGCAACGCGATTCTGAGCCGCTATCCCCTCGCCCTTCGCCAGGCGTGTGCGTTGCCCGGCACAGGCACTTTTTACTGCCGCGAAAGCCGCGTGGCGATCTCCATGGATGTCGAGACACCGCTCGGCCCTGTCCACATTATCAATACGCATTTCGGCCTGGGGCGAAGCGAACGTCTGCTCCAGGCGCAATTGCTCAATGACGAATTGCTCGCGACGGGCCCGGCGGACACGCCGGTTATCCTGCTCGGGGATTTCAACAGTCTGCCCGGCTCCCGGACTCATCGCGCGCTGGCGACGCATTTGCGCGACGCCCGCAAACTCGTCGCCCCGGTCAGGGCATTTCGCACTTTTCCGACTTCATTCCCCGCCTTCGCGGTCGATCACATTTTCGTTAATGCCGCCTTGCACGCTCTCGGTTTGGACGTTCATCGCAGCCCGCTCGCGCGCGTCGCCTCGGATCATTACCCGCTCGTCGCTGAGTTCGTTCGCGCGTGACCTGCGCTGGTTTGGCTGGTCATCCCGAGTGCGAATTCGCTATCTCTCTTGGGCCTGCCATGAAACAAAAATCGCTCTTCGCCCTCGCCGCGCTCCTCATCCTGGTGTCATCGTCCAGCATGCGCGCCAACCCGACACCCGCCGAGCGCGTCGCGGCCATCCAGACGGCCCTGCGCGATGCGAAACTCGACGGCTGGCTCTTCTACGATTTTCGCGCGAGCGATCCGCTGGCGCCTCGCATTCTCATGCTAGGCGAGGATGCTTCCGGCTCGCGGCGGTGGTTCTATTACATCCCCGCTTCAGGCGAGCCGACGAAAATCGTGCACTCGATTGAGCGTGCGAAACTTGATCCGTTGCCCGGCAAACGCCTGGTTTACCGGGGCTGGGAGGAACAACGCGCGCGCCTTTCCGAAACTCTCGCTTCGGCCGACAAAAAGAAACCTCTCCGCGTGGCGATGCAGTATTCGCCGATGAACGACATCCCCTATATCTCCCGCGTCGATGCCGGCACGATCGAGCTGATTCGATCGTTCGGCGTGGAACCGGTGACGAGCGCGGAGCTGGTCCAGCAATTCGAAGCCGTCCTGACTCCGGAGCAAAAACAATCGCACGTCGAAGCGTCCGATAAGATGCATCGCATTCTCCTGGAAGCCTTCGCCGAGATCGGCCGGAACATTCGCGCCGACAAGGCGATGACTGAATACGACATTCAGCAATTCATCGCCCGGCGGCTGGAAGAAGAAGGAATGGAGCGCGAGAGCGGGATTGTCGCCGTTAACGCAAACACGGCGAACCCGCACTACTTTCCCACGCGCGAAGCCAATTCTCCGATCAAGCGCGGCGATTTCGTTCTACTCGACATTGTCAGCAAGGTGCGAAAGCCGGGTGCGATTTGCACCGACCAGACCTGGACCGGATACGTGGGCGAAAGCGTACCGGAAGAATTCACTCGCATCTTCAACATCGTTCGCGAAGCGCGTGACGCGGCCACGGAGTTCGTTCGCAAGAACATTCGCGAAGGCAAAAGCATCCGCGGCGCCGAAGTCGATGACGTCTCGCGGGGCGTGATCAAGCGCGCCGGCTACGCCGAGCAGTTTACGCATCGCACCGGTCATTCCATCGGCGAGGAAGGCCACGGCAACGGCGTGAACATCGACAACTTCGAGACGCGCGATTCACGGCGGATCACTCCCGGCGTTTGTTTTTCCATCGAGCCCGGTATTTACCTCGAAGGGAAATTCGGCGTGCGGTCCGAGATCGACGTCTATGTCGCCGAAAAGGACATCGAAGTCACCGGCCAGCCCATCCAAACCGAGATCGTTGCGATTCTGAAGCCGTAATAGTTCCGCCTTTCCTGGAGACGGCACGCTTGGAGACGGCACGCCCTCGTGCCGTTAGGCCGGCGGCTCCATCTCACCTCGCCGGTCCCGCGCTTGCGGGAGCAGGCCGGCTCCAATAATGGGCTAAGTTTTCGCCGTCTCGCGGGTCTAACTGGTAGTCCGAGTTGGAAAGGAACAGTTATGACAGGAACGGCGTTGCTCTATCAACCGAGGCAGAAGTTGCGCGTGGGAATGGCTTTTGCCGCCGCGCTGCTTATTCATTTTGCGGCGATCGCGATCGCCAATGTTCATCGCATGGAGAAGCCCGGCGGGCCGACCGTCACGGAGGAGTTTACGCCGATTACATTCGAAGAACCGCCTCCCACGATTCCAGACCCCACGCCGGAACATCCGGAGCCATTGCCCACTCCCACCCAAAACGACCAATCTTTCCCAGAGGAAAGACCGACGCCTCCGCCGGTCCGGCGCCAACACAACAAACCCATCGCGCCCATCGTGAAGCCGAGGAACAATGGATCGGCTGCGCCTCTGAACTGGTCTTCCGCGAAGGTACTGGCCGTGAGCGCGCCGCGGCCGGAATATCCTTATGAAGCCAGGCGGCAACGGATCACGGGCGATGGAATTGTGGCGATGACAATCGATCCCGTCACCGGCACTGTCCGCAGCGTCTCGATGTCCAAGAGCACCGGCAGTGCGTTCCTCGATAACGCAGCGCTTGATGGTTTCCGAAGATGGCGCTTCAAGGCCGGCACGGTCTCCGCGGTGACGTGTCCCGTTACCTTCACGCTCAACGGCGCGTCTTATTGAGGCCAGGATGAGCGCCGGCTCTTAGCGCTCCACGCCGTGGAGTTGCATCTGCGCTTCGCGAAGCTCCGAGGTCCTTTCCCGAACGGCGTCTTCAAACGCGGCCATCTTCATGTCGAGCTGAAGATGGAGCCGGCGGGTCTCGAGCAAGTTCGTCATCCGAAGAAGCACTTCGAGTTGATCGAAAGGCTTGAGAAGAAAATCGGTCGCGCCCGCGCGCAAGGCGCGGAGCTTTGTGCCTTCGTTGGCGTCGGCCGTGAGAATGATGATGGGGAAGAACGTTTCGCGAGCGGCGGACCGCATCGATTCGAGAATCGTGAAGCCGTCCACGTGCGGCATCATCAAATCCAGAAGCACAAGGTCCGGCTCGAAGGTCTCGCAAGTCTCCATGGCCACCCGAGAATCAGTGACCGATTTCACCCGCGCATAGCCGCCCTCGGAAAGCATGTCCTCGAGAAGAGCCACGTTCGCCGGCTCGTCATCGATGACCAGAATCTTCATCTTCGAATAGAGGGCGGAGTTTGGCTGCCACCGCTCGTTGTCGTTCTCTTCGGGATTCATGATTTAAAAATAGAGGTGTGAGCTGCTACGCGACCGCGCACTCAAGAACGCCGTTTCGTTCCCGCAGTGTTTCTTCGATGACCCGGAAGAAATCCGCGATATCGAGCGGTTTGGTCAGGTAACTGCGCGCGCCGGCCGCCATCAGCCGTTCGATCTGACGGGCGGTGGCGTCCGCGCTGATAATCACCACCGGGATATCGCGCGTCAGTTCGTGGCGTTTTAAACGCGCCAGGACTTTGTGACCTGGGAGGTCGGGCAAATGGAGGTCGAGCAAAATGAGGTCGGGCAAATGCTGTCGCGCCAGGTCCAGGCCGAGGCCGCCTTGCATCGCAGTGATGAGTTGGAGCTGCGGCTGTTCGGCGAGCATTTGCTCCACCAGCGTGAGGTTGGAAAGATTGTCCTCGATGTAGAGAATCTTTCCGGACTCGGCTGTGTCGGCCGTTTCAAGCAAACGCCCGTCCCGGCTTTTCGGCAGGCGTTTCAGAGGGGAATTCGCCGAGGGCAGTTCGATCCAGAAGGCGCTCCCTTTTCCGACGTGGCTCGTGACGCCAATCTCGCCACCCATCGCATGCATCAATCGCTGACAAAGCGCCAGCCCCAGTCCTGTTCCTTCCACGCCGGACAATTCCACTCCGAGCCGGTCGAACGGAGTGAACAATCGCGAGAGCTTCTCGGAAGCGATCCCGGCACCCGAGTCAGTGACCACGAGGCGCAGCCTGGATGAATCCGAGGTATCGACAGAAACGTCCACGCGGCCTCCGACGGCGGTGTACTTCACCGCATTCGTCAGCAGGTTTAGCAGCACCTGTTTCAAACGCTGCCCATCCGCCAGGACATGAAGGTCGCTCTCGAGCCGCGAATCAACTGCCAGCTCCATCGAGCGGTCCGCGGCCAGCGGGCGCATCAGATCGAGCGCTTCCTCCAGCACGACTGCCACGGCTACCGGTTCGACCGAAAGCTGCAAATGCCCGGCTTCGATCCGGCTGATGTCGAGGACTTCGTTGATCAAATTGAGGAGGTGCCGCCCGGCACTGATGATGTGCTGAACGCGGGAACGCTGTTGCTCGCTGGGATTTTGCCGCTCGAGCAACTGGCTGAACCCCAGGATCGCATTCAGCGGCGTGCGCAGCTCGTGGCTCATGCGCGAGAGGAATTCGCTTTTCGCCCGGTTGGCGCGGTCCGCTTCTTCTTTCGCCTCGCGAAGCGCCGCCTCGGCGCGTTTCCGTTCCGTGATGTCTTCCACCATGATGAGGAAATGAGCCGGCTGTCCCGCCTTGTCGCGGATGACGCACGCGGTGCGGGTGACCCAGAGGATTTCGGCGTCCTTGCGGACGTAGCGCTTTTCGACCGAACATCGCTCGGTCCCGGCGAGCATCGCAGCCACCAGGCGCTTTGTCTCCGCCAGATCCTCAGGATGGGTGATATCGAGCGGTGTCCGGCTCAGCAACTCCTGCTCGGAATAGCCGACCATGCCGGCAAACCGCGTGTTGACCTGCTTAAAGCGCTCGTCCAAGCCGACAACAGCCATACCGATCGGAGCCTCGTCGAAAAGCTGCCGCGAACTTTGATCGCTGGTCTCCAAAGCAGCTGTCCGATTCGCGATGAAGCGCATTTCGTTGATGCTGCGGAAACACGAGATAACCAGAAAAATATTCTCAAAGATCACCCAGGCAGCGTGTTCCACGGATCTCCATGGGCTCGCGCTAAGCACGCCATAGACCGAGTAGGGCCAATAGATGCCCCGGAGGAAGTGATCGAGGGCGACGACGATTGTCGCCGGGATCAACACCCTCCAGTCGCGGTAAAACGACAGGATCACAAGCGATCCGAAGACGTGGAAATGGGTCTCGATGCGGCCGCCGGTCACCCCGATTAGCAGAGCGGACATAAGCATCTGGGCCACGGCCACCACGTGCCGGGTTACGACCGCGCCGGGCCAAACGCGCGTCATCCAGACCGGGAAAAGGCTGATCGCGCCGCCTACGAAAATCGCTGCCCAAACATGGATATGGACCTGGCTCGACTCGCCGTTCCAAGTGTAGGGCGAGATCACAAGAGCCAGGACGATGCAGGCCACCCACTGGAAGAGCATCAATTTGGCGAAGAGCTGGTCGGTCTGCCGGAAGATCTGCTGGCGATGCTGCTGGAAAAGCTCTTCCGCGCGCGCGCTCGAGGCCTCCTGCGGCGCTCGGTTAAGTCCTAGTTCAAACATATTGCCCCCTGGGTTGATGGCGTGACCAGCGCGCACCCGAACACTGGGGTCCGCGCGCGGTCGCTGCGCTTCCCGTTCACCGCCGCGATGATGGCGCTTTCTCCTGCGTTACCGCCAGCGTGCCCGCGCGAGGCGGTAATTCCCCCGCTGAAGAGCAACGCGCCCGCTCGATCAAAAAGAAGAGTATGGCCGGACGTTTCGGCTCCAAACAGACCCGCCTCGCTGCCGTCGCTGTCGGTCAAGACTGTAACTCCCGGAATGGCCGCCGCGCTCCGGCGGAGCTCGGTATCGTCCCAATCGGCGCCCGCCCCCTTTGGTTGGGTGAAAAGCACGTAGGCATCTAGCTTGCCCTGGGTATCGGCCATGATTTGCGCCAGCTCTCCGATGCTCGCCCGGGTACAGGGACAATGCGGATGCGCGAGCATGACCAGCGTGGGCTTGGGTCCCGACCGTGGAATCGCGGACGTCGCCGGCCAGTTTCCATCGACCACACCGATGCGCCCTGGGGTGCTCTCGTAGCGCAGCAGGACGCCAAGCCCGAAGGCGACGGCGGCAATCCACGTCACGCAAAGCAAGGCGGTGAGAAGAAGTTTTTTGTGCGGGAAATTCACGAGCGAGAGCTAAGGAGCCCGTGTGTTTAAGCACGCACCATTCCATTCGCGTGGCCGAGGCCGGAATACCGCAGGAGCTACGAGGCCCGGCGCGCTACGGCCTGATTTCCCGCAAGACCCCTTCGAGTTTCTGAAACTCGACCGGCTTGGTCAGATGATAATCGAACCCGGCCTCTTTCCCGACGCGCAAGTCTTCCTCCATCCCAAAGCCACTTAGTGCGATGCCTTTCAGCGATTGCCGCTTCTTCGCTTCGCGAACGAGCTCGTAGCCGTTGCCGTCAGGCAGGCCGATATCGCTGATCAACACATCGAATTGTCCGCCGTCCAAGGCAGTCAACGCCCCCTGGGAAGAATCCGCGGTCGCGACGACGTGTCCGCGTTTGCGCAGCAGCGCCGAAAGCACCCGCAACATTTCCGCGTGATCGTCCACGATCAGCACGTGCAATCTTGGCGGCCGGCTGCCGTTTCCGGGAACCGCCACCTTCGGGGTCACTTCCGGAGTCTTGAACGCCGCCATCCCTACCGTGAACGATGCGCCGCGGTTCTTCCCCTCGCTTCGCACCGAGATGGTCCCGCCGTGGAGGTCGAGCAGCGTCTTCGAAATGGCCAGCCCCAGTCCAAGTCCGCCAAACTGCCGGGTGATGGTGCGCTCCCCTTGCTCGAAAGCATTGAAAATCCGTGACTGCTGGCCAGGCTCGATGCCGATGCCGGTATCGCTGATCTCAACAACGCAATTACCTTGCTCGTCGTTCCAGGAGCGAATGGTCACTCGGCCGCTGCGCGGGGTAAATTTGACCGCATTGTTGCACGCCAGCGATGGCGGCAGGCGTCGAAAGTTCCGCGTGGACTGTTCGCAATTTGCTCGCGAGGGTTGAGGCGTGCGCGAACGCATCGAAAAGCTAAAGCAGGCCATAGAGCAAACGGAGCGCTGTCGCGCGGAGCATGTCGAATCGCGCGTTATTTTAGAGGGTTTTGCAGAAGCGCCGATTTGGGAAGGCGTGGTTGAAACGTTTCAGCTTCATAATCACCCCAGCGCGAAGCGAGCGTATGCATGGCTGCGTGGCGTGGCACACAGTCCGCTCGAAAAGCCCGAGGACGAATACACGATCGTGTTAGGCATACCTCCCGTAATCTCGCCGGAAACCGCCGTGAAGGCCGCTGTCATGGCGATCTGCAAAGACCGCAGGAAACAGACTGGAATTCCTCAGGAAAGTTGGTAGTGGGTCAGTTTGGATTTGAACTAGTCCCGTTCTACTTCGGGCCGGTCGTAAATTTCGACCTGAACGGTTTGCAATCCGTCTCCTCCGAAACCTGCACCCAAAAGAGTTCCGAATTTTTCGATGGGAGGGTCGATGTGTATTGACTCCCTAAACGCTCGCTGGAGAACGAATGCCGCCTGTGGGGGCTTGTCGAGATTCAGGACGGTGAGAACCACATTCCGCGTGGGTAATACGCTGGCGTTGCCAGTTCCACTAATGAGTAGCCCAGCCTCTCGCATCGCATCGCCAACCTCCGTAGCAAATTTCCTCGCCTCTCGCGAATCGGAGGCGAGATACAGATTAAACTGCGCTCCCTTGGCCTCAGCGGCGATGGCGACGAATTGCGCGCGTTGTTCTGCCGAAAAGGACCGTCCCCGCTTCCGCATATCGAGGAGTTCCCCTTGTTTCCTGTCGAACCAGAGAGCTGCGATGCCAAAAACAAACGGCATCACTACGGCTAAAGCGCCGAAGACGTATTTCATCCGTCCGGCTGCTTCGGGGGAGTCCCACATCAAATGATTATGTTCCTCATCATCGGGTGTGCCAACACTGGACTACTTTTATTCCTATTATTTCGCGGAGGAACATGCACTAAAGCAGCGCAATCAGTTCCTCAAGATTCCAAACATGATCGCTAACGCCAGCTTCCATCGCCGGGGTAACGCGCAACGTTTGATGAATCCGGCAGAAATTGTAATACATGAAATAGAGCGCCAGCGCGTGCTCGTGATTCTCAACCTTTTTCGAGAATCCATTGGTGAGCCGAGTAAAGCGGCGCATGGACATTCTCATCGTGAGGTTCTGGCGCTCAATGTAGCTCGTGGAAATATGGCTGTAATCAGGCTTGCCGCTGATGACCGCCTTGCGCGCTCCCATGCAGATTGCCGGGCTGTAGCGCGTCTCTGGCGAGTCGCTCACCTTACCGTAATCTTTTGCAGCATTGCATAATCTATCTCTGCCCCAAACGCATCTTCGACCGCTGTGAAATACGGCTTAAAACCGTCGGTGGTGAGCTGGACGCGATTAGCCAACCGGCCTCTCAGATCGTGCATGAAGTGAAATGCGCAGCCCGCATCACGTCGTCCCACGAGCCAACATGGAACGAGTTTGCTATCAGGGTCGAGCGCAACCCACGTCCACGCATCGCCGCCGCCATTCGCTTTCTTCTCTGTAGGACAGTTCTTTTCCTTCGCGTAAACGAACGACCAGATTTCATCACACTGGATGCGCTTGCATTTCAAGTTCACGAAAGCCTTGTCCTGATAATCGGAGCAGGAGCGGCCAAGATCGCAGAGAAGTTTAACGACGGTGTTCTTCGCTACGCCAGTCATGCGAACAGTTGCGCGGATGCTGTTGCCTTCGACCAAGCACGAAACAACTTGCGCTCTTTTCGCGGAGTCCAATCGGTTCATGCAGACATTAGACTGCATGCAAGCAAGCATTGCAAGCAGCAAAGAAAAGAAAGTTTGCTATGCCTGCACAAGCATGCAAGTATGCAGCCATGACACCAGATGATTCCATACAATCGAAAGGGGGAAAGGCTCGCGCTAAAGCCTTGTCCTCGGAACAACGCTCAGAGATCGCACGCAACGCCGCGCTCGCTCGATACGATAAAGATAGTGAACCGATACCGAAGGCAACCCACGAAGGGGTGCTGCCAATCTTCGACATTTCGTGTGCGGTAATTGATGGCCGCCAGCGAGTCTTGACCCAAAGCGACGTCATGCGGGCTTTGGGCCGCGCCCGGCAGGCCAAGGGGCGCGGGTTTTATGATGCTGACGTCAACCTGCCAGCGTTCCTTACGGCTAAGAATCTCAAGCCATTCATTGATAACGATTTATATGTGACGTCCAGTCAGATAATTTTCCGCACGCTTAAAGGCACAAAAGCCTTTGGATACCCGGCAGAGTTGCTTCCCAAAATCTGTGAAGTTTTCCTCAGAGCGCGAGATGCAGGAAAATTGTCGCACAATCAAAAGCATATCGCGGTGCAGGCTGACATTCTCATCCGAGCGCTGGCATCGGTCGGCATTATTGCGTTGGTCGATGAGGCCACGGGTTTTCAATACGACCGGCCACGGCGCGACCTGGAAGAACAGCTCAAGAAATTCCTGTCCGAAAATCTGCGAAAATGGGTGAGGACATTCCCGGCAGATTATTTCAAACATCTTTGCCGATTGCGCGGCGTCGAGCTTCGGCACGACATGAAATTGCCGCAGTATTTCGGCCAGCTCACCAACAACCTGATTTATCGCCGCCTTGCGCCTGGTCTTCTCAGGAAACTAAAAGAGCGCCGGGAAGAACGGGGGAGCAAGAGCAACAAACTGCACTCTTGGCTTAGCGAGGACATCGGTTTGCGCGACGTCTTGGTTCACCTTGGGCAAGTAGTCGCCATAATGAAGCTGCACACCGACTACGAAAAGTTTGAGCGGCAGCTAGATATGGTCGTGCCGATCTACGCTGATCAACCCGGTTTATTCGACAACCCGAAAGACTGGGAGGAACCGGAGTGAGGCTATTTCCCGCGCCCGGAACGAGACTGCGAACGCTGGGCGGACTGGCGCGGCGATTTCACGCCTGTCGCCTTTTGGAATACGGAGAACGCGGTCTGCGCGAAGTCAGGCTTTTCTTTCCTCGGCTTACCGGCTTTCGGGCTGCGCTTGGCTTTTGGCATGAACCAGCGTGCCACGAATCATGAACGAGGAACATTCAAAATTGAAACTGACCCACTACCGAAAAGTTAGCGTGCTTTCATACAATCAACGCACTAAAGAATCTGGGGGATCCACTAGTTTGTCGCCAGATGTGCTTAATTTAACTGCCGGGCAAGCCGTACGGCGAAATTGCCCGGCACCGTAGTTTAATCACAAAACCAGCTCTGTGAGGGCCAATGGAAGCAAATCTTCCCGGTGCCACTTCGAAATAGGACACTACCTCCCGATAAGAGACAGGCCCCGTGTCAGTCAGTTAATCGTCTCGAAGGAATAGCCACCCGCCGCGGGCGAGTAAATTTTTCCATCTCCGGAAAGGTAAGCGGGGCAGACCTGGCCTTCCGTCAACGCCGGAATCTCACTCGGGCCGGCGATAGGCTGCGAGTAATGACGCTGAGCGTAGCGAATCTGAATAACCGCTCCCACACCCAGCTTTGTGGCGGAGCGGTTCACCTTCTGCACTTCGGCTTCCACTGTGAAGTCGGTCCTTTTCCATCGCTCCTCTTTCGTTTCGCGCTTACTTACCGAACGCACCTTTATCACCAGGACTTCCGGCGCCTGGGCCTGCCGCTCCTTGTAGGCGGAAGGCGGCAGCTCCGCCGGGCCAGTGCTCAGCATTAGGGCATAGGCCAGCAGCAGAGAGAGTCCGTGACGCAGCTTCGGGGTGGTGGTTCGCATAGGACTAGGCGGCTTTTAGTTTCGCTTGGATTTTGGCGCGGCGTTCTGTTGGATTGCCGGAATGAATATTAAGCGGACAACACCGTGGCGCGCAATTCGAGTATCGCTCGTCATCATCGCTGGTGGTCTCCTGGCTCAACCTGCGGTCGTCGCGGCTGACGCGGGAAAACTGAGCGACCTGCGCGGCGTTTTCCGGGCCAATTTCAATCACGACGGGACCCGCGTCGTGGTGCGCCACCGCGAGGGAGACGTCGGAATTTGGGAAGTTCCTGACGGTCCGCGGGTCACCGGCGACCTGGGCCCAGAGACAGGTTCGAACACCTATGTGATGAGCCCTGACGCCAGGCTGGTGTTGGTCGGGTTAAAGGATGGGCACGCCCGCGTGTTTGATGCGGCCAGCGCAAAAGCCATTTCACCCATGCTCGATGTAGCCGTGGCGACCGAGACGCAGATGCCCGCGCTCTTCTCGCCCGATGGAAACACCGTGCTCATCTTCTCGGCGAAGGAGGTCGCGGTCTTCGAGGTTCGCAGCGGCAAGCGCCTCGCTGCTCTTCCCCTGACCGCCGGCTCGAATGAGGACGAGCCGGGATCCGCGGCCTTCGCGGCCGGTGGCGCGCAATGTTTCGTCATGGACGGGACCGGCACCGTCACGCGCTACGACGCGAAAGATTGGAAACCGGTGGGCAACCCGATGCGGCATCCGCCCGCGGAATCAGCCTACGATTTCGCTTTCAACGTGAGCGATGACGGAAAATGGCTGGCCACCTTCGATGGTTCTGGCGAAAACGGGCCGAAGGGGAATCTCCAGGTCTGGGACGTGGCCGCGAACAAGCCGGTCGGCAAGCCATTGGTGGCGGTGAATGGATTAACGGGACGTTTCCTGGGTAACCGCATCCTGATTTCTCCCGGCCGCGGCGACGCGACCGTGCGCGACCTGCCTGCCATGAAGGTCGCCTATTCCCTGCGACCGCATGACGACGTTGATGGAGCCAGCGTCGATCTCTCTCCGGACAAGAAATGGATTTTGGCCTGGGGCGCGGATCGCATAGTCAATTTGTATGACGCGGCCACGGGCAAGCTCGCCACCGGCCATAGCGCCTCGGCCACGGTGTCGAAGATAATGCCGGCGCCAGATTCCTCGGCCTGTTACGTCGTTTACGACAACAGCGCTTTCCTGCTCCAAAAGCATTACGACAGCTACGTCGTCAAACTGAGTTTCCCCGAACTGACAATCACCGATTCACTCCGCACCCTCGACCTCGTTTCGGACAGTTCGCTTTCGCCGGATGGGAAACGCCTCCTGGTTCTGCACGGCACATCGGATCAAGAGCGTCTAGTTTTCTTTGACGCGGCGAATCTAAAGCCGCTGGAATAGTTCTTGTCGTCCGAGCGTTCGTTACGTTAGGGAGAGCGGCTTCGCATGCTTTTTAACTCGCTCACGTTCGTCGTTTTCTTCGCGGTTGTAGTGACTCTCTATTGGAGCCTGCGCTCCTGGACGACGCGCAAGAACCTGCTCGTGGTCGCGAGCTATCTCTTTTACGGAGCATGGAATCCGCCCTTTGCCGCTCTGCTCTTCTCTACGACGGCTCTCGATTTCTGGCTTGGCGCCCGCATCGCCAAGGCTGCGACTCCTCGCTCGCGCAAACTTTGGCTCATCGCCAGCCTGGCCTCGAACCTGAGCATGCTCGGCTTTTTCAAATACGGAAATTTCCTGCTCGAAAATTTCCAGTGGTTGATGGCGCGCATCGGCATCATCTACCAGCCGCCGCATCTCGACATTCTGCTGCCGGTCGGGATTTCCTTCTACACCTTCCATTCCCTTTCCTACACCCTCGACGTTTATCGCGGCGTGATGCAGCCGACGAAATCGCTCCGCGATTTCGTTCTCGCCGTCTCCTTCTTCCCACAGTTGGTCGCGGGACCGATCGTGCGCGCGGGAGATTTCCTCCCGCAACTCTTGGAACCTCCGAAACCGCAAACAGGCCGTTTCCTCTGGGGGCTGCTCTTGATGACGCTGGGTCTCTTCGAAAAGGTGGTGCTAGCCGACACGCTGCTCTCCGGTTCCGCCGATCGCGTCTTTGGTTATGGCGGCCCGCTTGTCGCGCTCGATTCGTGGATGGGCGTGATCGCTTTCGCGGGCCAGATCTTCTTCGACTTTGCCGGCTATTCCACCTGCGCGATCGGCGCCGCGCTTTGCCTCGGCTTTCATCTCCGGGACAACTTTCGTTACCCTTACGCGGCTGTCGGCTTCTCGGATTTCTGGCGGCGCTGGCACATTTCGCTCTCCACTTTTCTGCGCGACTACCTTTACATTCCGCTCGGAGGCAATCGCGCCGGCCCGACACGCGCGCTGATCAACCTCATCATCGTCATGTTCATCGGGGGGCTCTGGCACGGCGCGGCCTGGACGTTCGTCGTCTGGGGCTTGCTCCATGGTCTTTATCTCGTGATCGAGCGTTTGCTGCGGCGTTTTGCCGGCGAGGCGAAGTGGACGGAAAGCTTGTTCGTCCAGGTGATCCTGGGCCTCGCCACCTATGGCGCGGTCTGTCTCGCCTGGGTTTTCTTTCGCGCGACCGATTTCACCATCGCGATGCGCCTTCTGCGCGGAATGTTCGGCGCGCACGCCCAGGCCGACGCCATTCTGGGCACCCGCGAAATGCTCCAGATCGGTCTCGTCACGCTCTGCATGTTTATCGCCCATTGGGCGCTGCGCGAGACGGGCCTCGAGAAAGCCGTCGATCGTCTCCCCCGCTGGGCGGTGACCGCCACGTGGGCCCTAATGGCGTGCGCCATCATCCTCAATCAAGGAAACAGCAATGCCTTCATCTACTTCCAGTTTTGATTTTCAACGCCCGTTCGACTTCCAGCGGGCAATTCCCACGCAACCGTGGCGCGGCATCACCGTTGTGGTGGTCCTGATCGTCATGGCGGCCGCGGCGGCGTGGGAGATTTACGTTCGTTCGCTTGGCTACGCCCCGACCCTGAACGACACCGAAGATCTCTGGGTGCAGGCGCGCCGCACGGTGAAGCCGGAGTCGCTGGTCATCGTCGGCGACTCTCGCGCCTTGTTCGATCTCGATTTCGACGAATTGCAGAAAGGTATCGGCAAACGTCCGGTGCAACTCGCGATGGCCGGAAGTTGCGCCTACCCGATCCTTGCCGACCTGGCGAATGACGAAACTTTTCATGGCACGGTGATTTGCAGCATCGTGCCCGGGATGTGGTTCGCGCCGGGCGGGCCGCTGGTCGAGACCTCCGAAAAAGCCCTGAAACGCTATCGCGATCAAACCATCTCGCAACGGGCCAGCCATCATCTCGGCATGTTCCTCGAAGAGCGGGTCGCGTTTCTAAAGCAGGAAGACCTGACCCTGGAAATGCTTCTGAAAAAATTGCCAATACCGAATCGTCCTCACGCCCAGGTCCCGCCGAGATTCCCGCCTTATTTTCAAACCGTAGATCGCGAACGTCGCGTCCGGATGACCGAAAAGTGCGCCCGGCCAGGCGAATTGCAGAGCCGCATCCAGCAAATCTGGCTGCCTCTTTTCACTCCGCCGCCGCCGCCGACCTTTGTCCCGCGAGAAGCTTTCATGGCCGGCATGGGCAAGGCCATTGAAGGCCGGTTCCGCGATACGGTCGCGGCCGTGAACAAGCTCCGGGCCCGCGGCGGCAAGGTCGTTTTCGTTCGCTTTCCCTATACCGGGGAATTAAAGGCGCTCGAGGACCGCTTATCCCCTCGCGAACAAACCTGGGAACCTTTGCTCAAGAGCACCAGCGTCCCTGGGATTCACTTCGCGGATCACCCGGAGCTAGCCGGCTTCACTTGTCCGGAATGGTCCCATCTCTCCGCGGGCGATTCCGTCGAGTTCACCAGGCGTCTCGTCCCTCATCTGCGCGGCGCGCTCCAACTCTGACTTCCAGCCTACGCCAAGGCTCCGGCTTGGCAGGCCAGCCTACGCCAAGGCTCCGGCTTGGCAGGCCGACCTCTGCTTTACGGCGTAAGAAAAACTTTCCCGGTATAAGGATCGGTCACTTCGGTTCCACTCGGGAAGCCGCGCACGTCCACCAACCCTTGCTTCGGCGCGAACGGGCTGGTGACAAAGCCCGGCTTGTTCGGAACGGGGATCGCATAAGGGATGTCGCGTTTCGATCTCTTCGTCGCGCCAGGGAGCGACGCGACACGGACTGGCACTTGTTGAATCGTGGCCGTCGGCGTCGCCAGCACCAGTGGGGTCGCCGTTGGCTCCGGCGGGTAATCCGCCTCTTGCGCGGCGCCCTTCGTCTTGGACTGCTTGCTGGCCATCTTGGTAGGGCGCGGCTTCGATTTTTTCTGACTCGGATGAGCCAGCGAATTCCCGAGCGCCTTGAAGAAATCTCCAATCGGGCCAGCCTCGGCGGAATTCGCGAGCGCCAATAACGCCACGACCGTAACGAAAATGATGAATCTCTTTCTCACCCTCTTTTACCCTTGGCTAATAGTCTGTGTCCTGGATCGCAATTCTTCAACATTTTCGGGCACGCCGCGATTTTGCACTTCAACTTCGTTTGCCATCGAACCTTCGCAGCGAGAGAAAATCGATTTGATGCCGTGAGCCGCCGTCCAGTGCCAGGTCGGCTCCGATCTCACCCACGACCGGCGCGAATTTAAACCCATGGCCGGAGAAGCCGCCGCACAGGAACACGTTCGCGTGCCGGGGATGGCGATCGATCACGAAGTGCCCGTCGGGAGTCAGCGAATAGAGGCAGGGCTTTGCTTCGCGAAATGTCTGGGTGGAACCCGGCATCCATTGTTCCATGGCTCGCGCGATTGGCTCGACATCGCGCGCCAGGTCCACCTCGCGGTTCACCGAGTCGGCATTCGTCAAATCTCCCAGACCATGAAATGCGGCTTTGACGCCATCCCCGAAATCCGGAAAGCCGTAAAGCGGCGCGGTCAGACCGGCACGGTTGAGCAGGAACGATGGAAATCGCCCGCTTTCGTACGCGTTCGTCGCGGACGAAAACCAGGCCTGGACGTTGCGCTGGACACGAAGGGAAATGCCGAGCGATTCGAGCGTTTCCTGGAACCATGGCCCCAGCGCCAGCACCAGGCTCCGGGCTGAAATCCGGGCCCCGTCGTCCAGGCGGATTTCGACGCCTTTGTCGGTTGTCTCCCAGCTCGCCATCGTTGTCTTGAAGCGAAGTTCCGCGCCGGCCGACTCTGCAACTTTCAAGTGGGCGCGGACCGCACGTTCCGGATCCAACACACCCCCATCCGGCTCGAAGACCGCCAACTCGTCCGGCAGCAGCTGCAGGCTCGGATAGCGCGCTTTGACCTCCTGCTGGCTCCATGCTTTTACCGGCAGATCGTGCCGGTCAGCGGCCCGCAGCGTTCCCGAAATAATCTCACTATCTGAAGCGCCGATCGAAAGGACGCCCGTGATGCGCAGCAGTTCCTCTCCCGTCTCTACCTCGAGCTTTCGCCAGAGTTCGTAGGCGCGAAGCACGAGCGGCACATAAGCCGCATCTTCAAAATAAGCTTTCCGGATCATCCGGCTCTTTCCATGGGACGCGCCCAAATCATGAGCCGGATCGAACTGCTCGAAGCCGATGATGGAAGCGCCGCGCGCCGCGCAATGGGCGGCGATGGCGCTTCCCATCCCACCCAATCCCGCGACCGCTACATCAAAAATCATGGAGATAGCGCGGCGTTAATCGACGATCTCCGCGCTCCAAACCGTGCCGGTATATTTCCCTTCCCGATACCGGACCTTCACGCGGTCGCCCGCCTTCAGTTTTTCAAACTGCCGTTGCTCAGCGCGCACCGTAAAGGCGCGGCCGCCCTCAACCATGCGCACGGAGATGCGCCACTGCTCCTGGCCAGGATAGGCCCGAGGATCTTTGATGGTCCCGCGCACATCCTTTTTCATGACGTGGCCATCCACGACAATTTCGTCCTCGGCCAAAGGCTTCGCCGTCGTATATTCCACGGTTTCGCCAGATTCGGATGGAGTGGCCGCGGGAATAGCGGGAGTCGCACCTGGCTCGGCAGGGCTCGGCGACGTCCCCGGCATCGGTGTTTTTAGCTCCTCCCCCGCGGCGATATACTCCTTCTCCATCACCACCGCTTCGCCGCTCTTTTTCCAGCAACCTGTGAAGGCGGCGAGCACGATCAGACTCGCGACGAAAACAACTGGCTTAAACGGCTTGGCAAATTTCATCGCGCGCCTCAAGGGAGCCTTCGCCAACCATCCCGTCAAGCGCGCTTGAGCTCGTCGCGAAGCGCCAATCCGCTTTACATCGTTCGCCGCGGGATTATCTCAAAATCCAGGATGGATTTCATGATTCGCCATGAAGGCCGCGAGCTTGGCCCGTACTCCGAGCCCGAGGTCAGGAGCCGTCTCATCGCCGGCACGATCCAACTTTCCGATCTTGGTTTAAGCGAAGGCGCCACGGACTGGGCGCCCCTTTCTTCATTTGCGCAATTCGCCACCAGCTACCGCGAACCGCCTGCCCCGCCACCCACCTCCGCCGTCCCGATTCAGACCAAACCACCGACCCCACCACCTCCGCCGCTCGACCCCGGGTCGCTCGGTTCCTACACCACCGCTACGCTCCAAGCCAACGAACGGCCACTTCACCACACCAACATTCATTGGATGGCGTTGATGGGTTCGATCTTCGGCGCGGCCCTCGCACTTATCTTCATCGTGCCGATCGCGATGTTCGCTTCGTGGAAAGCTTACTACTGGGCGTGGCTGCTCCTTATCATCCCCGTTTTCATTCTCCTGGCGGCGGCCGTCGGAGTGAAAACGAGCGAGCTCGTCATCACCGACCGGCGCGTCCTCATCAAGGTCGGTTTCATCCGGCGCCACACCTTCGAGATGTTCATTTCCAAGATCGAATCGGTGGCTGTTTATCAGGGCATGATGGGACGAATATTCAATTACGGCACCGTCGAGATTCGCGGCACCGGCGGTTCGGCGGAATCCTTCTCCACTATCGCCGATCCGTTGCAATTCCGCGACGCGATCCAGTTGGTGCAAAGCACATCCGAAAGCCGCTGAACGCGGCAACGTTCACGGCCGCGCAGTTGCCAGATTGGGCGAACGGCGCAATGTTACGCTAATAATACACCTATGAAAAAACTGATGTTTTCCAGTTTGGTCATCATTGCCCTGACAGGAGCAATCGAGCCGGCGCAAGCCGCCCGGCGCGATACCAATGAAGGCGTCTATTTGCCGGCGAACTCTGCTTACGACAGCCACGGCCGCAATCGGATCGTTCGCAACGTGCAAAAGGCGCTGCGCGAAGATGGATATTACGTCGGTGATACGGAGGGTAACTTTTGCTTTGAGACCCGAGCCGCGGTCCGGCGTTATCGAAGAGACCACGGACTGCCGATCGTGGGCAAGATCGACGAAGAGTTCCTGAGAGTTCTCGGGTTTTAATCGAGCGCCTGCGCGCTCCGCTCTTGGGCCTGGAATCCGGCGACGAATTCCTACCCCATCACCGTTTTGACGAGGCCCGTTAGCGCGCCCTTCACACCCTTCTTCTTCTCCGTCTTCTTGACGGCCTTTTTCGCCCGCAGATTGATGACCGACTTCGCCAGCTTCGTCAGTTTCTTGTCCGTGTCGCCTTCCTCCTGAAGGGTCGTATCCAGCAACCGCGCGCCATTTTTATCGCCGAGGAGTTGCGCATAAGTCCGCGCGCAGCCGTAGCCCGCAATCTCATAATGCTCCACACGTTGCGCCGCCGCGATCAGTCCCGCATCGCGCACTTCGTCTTCCGCATCTTCCTTCGCCATTTTGTCGCCCTCGGCGATCAATCCTTCCATCCCTTCGCATTTCGGCCCCCGGGTCGATTCATCATGGCTCTTTAAAATCTGTTCGAGCCGTTTCGCCTGGCGCTTGGTTTGCTCGAGGTGCTGGTTGAACGCGGCCGACAATTGCCGGTTCGTGGCCGCCTTCGCCATCTTCGGCAACGCCTTGATCAACTGATTTTCCGCGCTGTAAAGGTCCTTCAGTTCGTGGACGTAAAGATCTTTGAGAGTTTCCAGTTCCATATGCAGAGGAATCGCACGCGACACCTCTGCCGGTTTTCAGTTTTTCACCCGGTAGGTCACACACACGCAGCCATTCTTGAAGCGCTTGCAATCGAGCAACTCCAAATCGATCTGGCGTTTCATCGGGTAGAAAAGGGGAACGCCCGAGCCGAGCAAAACCGGATGAATGTTGAATCCGATTTCATCAATCAGTCCCGCTTCAAAAAGTGAATGCGCGAGCTCGCCGCCGCCCATCACGCAAATATCCTTGCCGGCCTGCTTCTTTAACTTGCGCACGAACTGGGTGGCGTCGCTGGAAACGATCTCGACCGGCTTTTTCTTCGCCTTGAGCGTCCGCGAGAAAACATAGGATTTGATTCCAGGATAAGGATTGCTCTTACCCTTGGTCATCTGGAGGGCCGCTTCATAGGTCTTCCGTCCCATCACGACCGTATCGATCGTTTTCCAGTAGTCCCCCATGACCTCAGCCGCCTCGTCCGACCACATCAACCAATCCACCGCGCCATTCTCGCGCGCGAAGTAGTTATCCAGACTCGGCGCGCCCCCAAAAGTTACTTTCCGCATGATCTCTTCTCCTTTTTTAAACGAACCGATTGTAGGAGAGAAAACGCGGCTGTCTTGGCGCTTTTTGATCTTAATTTCCAGCGGCGATTGAGATCGATCATGGCGCGGACGAATGGCGGGCGTCAGCCGGTATGCGGTCCTGGCCACAGCACCCGAAGGGTGCGCCGGAGTAAAGCCCGGAGTGGAGCGAAGCGAAACTCCGGATGTATGATTCAAGAATGGCACAGCACCCATAGGGTGCGCCGGAGTAAAGCCCGGAGTGGAGCGAAGCGGAACTTCGGGTATATGATGAAAAAACGCCGCAGCCCCTGAACAGGGGCGACGGAAAGGCCCCCCGCGATGAGTTCCTCCTACTGCAACCTGCTCTATCACATTATTTTTTCGACAAAGGGCCGGGAGCCATGGTTGACGTCCCAAGTCCGGTCGCGCGTTCATCAATACCTCGGCGGCGCTATCCGCGATGAGAAAGGAATCGCGCTGATCGTAAACGGCACTGCCGACCATATTCACATCCTGGCGAAATTCCGGCAGGACAAGGCGATCTCGAAGTTGGTGGGCGAGGTGAAAGCGAACTCGTCCGGCTGGATTTCGAGGACGTTCACGGAGGCTGCGGGATTCGCGTGGCAGGAAGGATATGGCGCGTTCACGGTTAGTGAGTCGCAGATGCCGAAGGTCCGTCGTTACATCGAGAGACAGGAAGAACATCACCGAACGATTTCGTTTCTCGAGGAGCTCAAAGTTCTCTTGAAGGCGCATGGCTTGCCGTTCGATGAACGCTACCTCTGATGCGATCGATTTCCGCCGCCCCTTGCCAGGGGCTCGGCATTTTTCCGGATTTGGTTTCCCGGAGTTCCGCGTTGCTCCACTCCGGGCTCTATTCCTTCGCGCCTCCGGCGCTGAAGCGCCTCGCCCTGTGCGCATACGGGAACTAATTCCGGACTCCAATCTTCGCGCGGCCGGCGCTGAAACGTGCTGACCTTTTGCATCTATGGGATCCGGCCGCAGCACCCGAAGTGTGCGCCGGAATAAAGCCCGGAGTGAAGCGAAGCAAACTCCGGGAATAGTTGCACAATGATCCCAAACCCCTGCCAAGGGGTGACGGAAGACTAGCCGGCCTTCGGCGTGACAATCTCTCGGCACAAGCCGGGTGAAGTCCCGGTGCTCTTGCGGAATTGCTTATAGAATCGGCTCAGCTCGCCGTAACCGGAATCGTGGGAGATCTCCGTGATCGCTTCGCCGCGGGCCAATTCAAGAGGAACATCGGCCAGCCGCAGCTGGTGAAGATACTCCCTCGGGCTCATTCCGTAATCACGCCGGAATTGCCGGGAAAGATGCTCGTTGCTCACTCCGAGCCGCGCCGCTATTCGGCCGATCGACGGTTCGCTGGCGTATCCTTCCACGATGAGCTTCCTCGCTTTAATTGAGAGCGCTGATGCTCTCGGGTTCGCGTCGATGGCTTGCCGGTTCCCGCCCGCCGCCAAAATCTCGCTTACGCTGCGGGCTTCGAATGGGCCGCTGCTCTCGAAGACAAATGGAACCGTTCCGATGCCCGCGGGGAGCGGCGCGGTCCCTGCCAGCCCCAGGAGATTGCCTTTCGCGTTTACGAAGCGAGGCCGCACGAGCGTGTAAGGCGGATAAAAGACAGCAAAGCGGTTTCCGTTTGGACGAATCTCTTTCTGCCCGCTCAGGAAATAGAGCTCACCCGCCCTTAGCCGATACATTTCGAGCAACCAGCCCTTGCACGTCACGACTGCTGTCGTCACGACGCCTTTGATGTTCAGCTGGTCGCGAAACAGGTAGGTCCCGTCAGGCAGAAGAGTCGTTTCGCGACGCGCGATTATTTCTTCCAGAACAGGATTCACACGGCGTCATCAACTCGCCGCGTCTGGCAGCGTGAAGGAAACGATTCGGTCCGCTTCGCGGTGATTCGTCCAAAAGCATTCGCCATCAAAAGCCAGCGACCGGCACTGGAATGGGACTCGCGCCAGCTCTTCGATTTGCGGTGTTTCTTCCCGCGGATCCAGGCGCGCGATCCGCCAATCGCCCTCGCCTTGCTCGGTCCCGCGAAGCACATAGATCATGCCCTCGACAAAGACATGGCCGCATATCTCAGCGTGGATGGGAATTTCGCGGAGGATGTCTCCTTCCGCGTCGAGCTTGAGAATCCGATGCTTATACCATTGGCTGAGGTGGAGATGTTCGCCATCATAGCTCAGATAGGAGCCGGTAAAATCGGGACAAGGAATCCGTTCCGTCTCTGAAAATCCCTGGCCCACAAAATAACGGCGAAGATAACGATCGTCCTCCGTACCTTCGCCCAGGGTGAACCAAAGAGCATCCCGCGCCCAAACAGCGGCCCACGGAATCCCGGGAGCTTCCCTTTCCTCGTTAACCGTCCACTTCTCCGGGTTGATCCGATAGACGCGTCGCAGGTCACGCGATCCCATCCAAAGCTCTTTTCCATCCCAGGTCAGCGCCTGCGGCGTAGTCGCCGGAGATGGCAGGCGTTTTCGTTCGGCGATGAGCGGCAAATCTCGCATGGCCTAATCCAGCATGTTCGATCTCCTGGAAAAGAAAAGGCTTTACAGCGCAAAGTGATTTCGCGCACGATCACGCCGGAAATCAGGCGCGTCGCCATGATCCCCGCGACCAAAACCCGCTTCCCATCCGGCGTCTTTCCCCGCCTTACTTCGCCATCAACCCAAACAGAAGGAAATACCATGAGACCTCTTAGAAACGTCTGTGTCGTTCTGGCCTGTGCCTCGCTTTTGCTGGGGCAGTTCGGCTGCGGGACAACCGGGAGTTTGTTGTCTTCCACTCAGTTCAGTGACAGCGCCTACAATACCGATAAGCGACTCAAGACCGATTCGCTGGCGCTGATCGACCAGGCGAAAAACAAGGCGCCCTACAATAGCGTCGCGGAGGATGTGAATGGATTGATGAACAAAATCGACGAAACGATTGCGACCGAACAGAAGCGCACGAAAAACGCCCCGACGGTCGCCCAGTGGAAGAAGATCAAGGCGCAACTGACCAGCCTCTTCAACATGTGGAAAACAAAAGGAACACTCTCGCCGGCGTTTGCGGATGACGCTCGCACGCAAGTGAGCAGCCTTTTCGACATTTTAATCAACACCGAGAACGACAAGCGAGCAGGCTCCTAGGCGAAAGGAATTCGATATGGCTGACTTCAATCAAATCTTCAACGACATCAAGAGCCAGCTCGGGCCGCTGGCCGAGCAAAACCTCAAGCAATTCGCGGCGCAGGGTAAGCAGGACGCCGAGGCGTTCCTCGAACAATCAAAAGCGAACCTGCAGAAGTGGGTGCAGCAACTCGCGAACAAGGAGATCGACGAAGCCGAATTTCGCTGGCTGGTGGAATCGCAAAAAGCCGCCGCGGAAATGGTGGCGTTGCGCGCGGTGAACGCGGGAACGCTTCAGACCGAGCAGTTCAGGGATTCCGTCCTGAGCGTCGTGGTGAATACCGCTGTGTCGGCCATCACCAAAGGTCAGACTTAGCTCAGAACTTTCAGGAGGTTCGAATGAATGCTGAACTGAATCAGGCCGCGAACTGGCCCCAACGTCTTTGGCGGAGCATTCGCCATCTTTACCGCGAACTTAAACCGTGCCGGTTCAGCTTCATCGTGGCGCTGCTGGCTTGCCCGGTTTTCCTGAGTGTCGCGCAAGGCACGGAAATTTTGCGCACGGTCGGGGAAGGCATGGCCGGCGGGCAATGGTACTGGCCGCGCGTCTTCGGCTTCTTTGCGGCGCTGATCCTGTGGTCGCTCACCAGCTGGTACGCGGCGCGCGTCCTTCTTTACATCGATTTCCCGGGCGACCCGCGTCCTGAATCGTACTCAAAGCTGGCCGCGAGGATCGTGCCGCGGCTGCTGGGAGTCGCGCCAATGCTAATCGTGGCCGCGGGCTTCGTGACGGCGGCGCGCCCTTACGACTCGAGTTCGCCGGCCAAATTCTGGCTGCACGTCTTCGCCGGTGTTTGCGTGGTCCTCGCGATCGTTTTCTACGCCCTCCTGGTTCTCCGGCGAAAAATGATCCAGCCAACAGCCGCGCGGCAGGTCAAATATCTCTCGGACCTGGGCCTCGCGACGCGGGTGGCCGCCAGCATCATGTTGCTTGCTTCGCTCCTGCTCTTTGTCGTCTTTGCCATCGATCCGGTCTCGGTTCCGCAATGGCTCGGGATGGGCACGATCCTGTTCCTCGCGGCCGCTTCCTGGGTCAGCGTCGGCAGCCTGCTGATCTATCTCAGCGGGCGCTGGCAACTTCCCATGATCGCCATCCTGCTCGCGGCCGCGATGCTCTTCAGTCTTTGGAACGACAACCACATTATCCGAACCGTTCCGCCCCAGCCGGTGGATCGCCTCGATGTGATTCAGTCTTTTCGCGCGTGGTATGCCCTCGCGGAAAAAAACGATGGCCCAGGGACGGTGCACCCGCTCTTTGTCGTAGCCAGCGAAGGTGGCGGGATCCGCGCGGCTTACTGGACGGCCGCCGTCCTGGGCGAGCTCCAGGACCAGAATCCTAACTTTGCGCCGCACCTCTTTGCCATCAGCGGAGTTTCCGGCGGCAGCCTCGGCGCCGTGGTCTTCGATGCGCTCCTGGCCGAGCCGAACCCTGGCTCATTCAAGTTCAAGGACAAAGCGGACGACATTCTCGGCCAGGATTTTCTTTCGCCCGCGCTTGCCTCGATGCTTTACCCGGATTTCGTCCAGCGCTTCCTTCCTTTCCCCGTCCCCTATTTCGACCGCGGCCGCGCGCTCGAGCTCGGGTGGGAAAAGGGCTGGCGGAACACGATGGGAAACAATCGGTTCGCCGGCTCCTTCGTCGACTTATGGAGCCCGGGCCCGCGCGAATGGATGCCGAGCCTCTTTCTGAACGGCACTTCCGTCGAGAAAGGCAATCGCATCATCACCACCAATCTTCGCCTAACGACTGTTTTCCTCGATGCCGAGGATGCCGCCAGCAAACTCGCGGAAGACCGGATGCCCGCCACTAAAGCCGCGTGCAACATTCCGCTCAGCACCGCCGCCGACATGAGCGCGCGCTTTACTTACGTGAGTCCAGCCGGGCGTTTCCCGAACGGCTCGCATGTGGTCGATGGCGGCTATTTCGAGAACTCCGGCGCGACGACGGCATTGGAGATCGTTACGCGCGTCAAGGACGTGTGCCGGTTCGAGAACATCACGAACGTCGAGGTGAAGGTTATCATGATCAGCAACGATCCGCGCAAAGGCGTCCTCTCCATCGCGCCCGCCAAACCGGCCCCGGAACCGCCCGGCCCCAAGCGGAGCGAATCCGTGACGACGCAGGGAGATTTCCTCGGTGACCTCACGGCGCCGCCCTATGCCTTGCTCAACACGCGCAACGCTCGCGGCGTTTATGCGCAAAAAGCCATCGCCCGCGAGCAACGGCCTTTCAAAGCGGGCGAGATCGACGAAACCCCTTCGAAGACTCCCGGCATCATTTACTTTGGGCTTCGCGACACCCAGGTGCCGCTGCCCCTGGGCTGGATGCTGTCGCGGGAAGCGGCGCAGGCGATGCTCGACCAACTCTATCTCAACGACAATGTCGTCAAGAACGGCGAAGCGATGGATGACGTGCTCAAAAGTTTGCCGCCGTCCATGCCGCCGCCTTAGTGGCGTGTCGAACTCACTCCTCCGTTCACAAGCGAGAACCGATCTGCCCGGCTAACTCTTCGGATAATTTGGATCGGCTTTGACTTCGAGAATCTGCGCGGTGTGCCGCTTGCAATGGGCGCCGTTGAAGATGAGCCATTGATAAGCGTCCATCGTCTTGAGGAAGGGATGCTCCTCGAAGTGATTGCGCAGGTCTTCCTTCGTCTCGGTCATGTAGGCGATCTCCTTGCCGCGGAGTGCTTCGAAATCTTTCGCGAGCGCGGCTTGCGTCGCCCATTTCCCTGTGGGCTGAAGCCGTTCCGGCGCCTGAGCTTTCCGGGAGCGGTCCGGAATGACCGTCAGGATCGTCTCGTCCTTGCCTTTCGCCGCTGCTGCCTTCTCCGGCGCGGCGGGCGATTTCATGATCTTACCCGAAACCAAATCCCAGATCGTTTGTTCGGTGAGGGCGATATGCTCCGCAGTTTCCGCGATCGACCACTTGTCCGGCGCAGCCTTGAACTTCCATTGCGCTTCCGAAACGCCCTGAATCGCCGCCAGGAAATCCTTCTGCGTTTGTTTGAGGTACTCGACGGCGCGGTCGCGCTCTTCCTTCGTCAATGTGCTCGCTGTTTCGCTCGACGTCTTGGGCGCCGCAGCCGCTGGCGAAGTCTGGCCACAAAGCGGCGCTGCCATGAGAGCGGCCGCGAGCAAGGAAAAGAAAAGTAGTTTCATAAACGCGAACCTAACGCGGACCCATTCGATTGGAAACTGCGGCCCCATCGCGCCGGCACGAGGGCATGCCGGCTCCAACCTCCCCCCTGTAGCCGCGGCCCTGTGGGCCGCGCGAGAGAGCCAGGGCCTGCGATGTTTTCCCCCCGCGCCGCACAGCGGCGCGGCTACAGGAGCCAAGAATCAGTATTCGGAAAACGCGTCGTCGGGATAACAGTAGAGCCAGCGTTCGCCGGGCTGAGCGGAAGCGATCACCGGATGGCCGCTCGCGGCGGCGTGTTGGCTCGCATGGCGATTGGGCGAACTGTCGCAACACAGAGTAATGCCGCACTCCTGGCAGGTTCGCAGATGCACCCAGGGCGAGCCGATGGCCACGCAGGCCTCACAGGCTCGGATTGCCGGCAGCGTGATTTCACCGACTTCCGCGATATGCGCGCAGGGTTCGTTCGACATGGCCTTTACTCTTCAATTCTCAAACCCTCTTGTCGATTCGCGAAGTGCAGTCGAAGCATCGAATCAAAAGCCTCCTTTCCGAAATCCGGTATCCGCAATCCGAAATTTCTGGTCCCTTTTCATAATCGCAATCGCGGGCGCCGACCGAATATGCTCCAAGCATGGACACCTCAATCTCGACCACGGCTGATTCAATGAACACCACCGCGCCCGATGTCGTCGTGCGCGGCAACGCGACGAGCTTTCTTCAGGACGTTGTCGCGGGATCGCATCAAGTGCAGGCCGACGAGCCGGTGAGCTACGGCGGAGGCGATGCCGCTCCGGGGCCTTACGATTATTTGCTGATCGCGCTGGGAGCTTGCACCTCGATGACGGTCGGCCTCTATGCCCGCCGCAAGAAATTGCCGCTGGAAAACATTATCGTCTCGTTGCGGCACTCGCGCATCCACGCCCGCGATTGCGAGGAATGCGAAACGAAAGAAGGAATGCTCGACAGAATCGACATGGCTATTGAATTGACCGGTTCGCTCACTCCAGAGCAGCAGGCCAAGCTGATGGAAATCGCCGGGAAATGTCCTGTTCATCGCACCCTCAAATCGGAGATCGATATTCGAACCAGGCAAGGAGCGGCGGTTTGAATTTCGTTGCGTGCAGGCCCGCATTGCCCTAGCAATGGGCCAACTTTAGAGAAAGGAAATTCATGGAAATCGGCCTGGTTCTTCTCGCCTTCATCGCCCTGCTGACGATCTTCGTGCTGTTCTTCGTCATCGGGGCCTACAACGCGCTCGTCACGTTGCGCAATCGCTACAAGAACGCCTACTCGCAAATCGATGTGCAGCTCAAGCGGCGCTACGATTTGATTCCAAACCTGGTCGAGACGGCGAAGGGTTATCTTCAGCATGAGCGCGGCACGCTCGAAGCCGTCATCGCCGCCCGAAATGCCGCTGCCACCGCCAATACCCGCGCGGCGCAAAATCCCGGCGAGGCCTCCGCCATGAAAGACCTCTCGTCGGCCGAGTCGGCTTTGTCTGGCGTGATGGGGCGACTCTTCGCGCTGGCCGAAGCCTATCCCGATCTCAAGGCGAACACGACCATGATGACGCTCATGGAAGAGCTGACTTCGACCGAAAACAAAGTCTCCTTCGCGCGCCAGGCCTACAATGATTCCGTCATGGCCTACAACACGAAGCGCGAAGTTTTCCCGACCAACATCATCGCGAACAGCTTCAACTTTGCGCCGGCCGAGCTCTTCGTCATCGAGAAACCGGAACAGAAAGAAGCTCCCAAAGTCTCGTTCTAGGCCTCCGCTAAATTCCGGATCGGGTGGACTTCTTCGAGCGCCAGGACAAGGCCCGACG
>DASQLH010000197.1:0-2925 GCA_035630155.1 Chthoniobacterales bacterium | reverse complement strand
CGCCTGGGCGTGATCGCTAATGCCGACGCGCGCGTTCTCGCCTTCGACGCGGACCCACTCGTGCGACTCAGTGTAAAAAAGATCGTCAGGAACATTCATGATTTTTTGTAGAACGGTTTTTTCTCGATGACGGCCGGGAGTTTTTGCCCGCGAATTTCTATTTCGAGGTCAGAGCCTGTCTTAGCGTGCGCCGAAGCAACGTAGGCCATTCCGATCCCTTCATTCAAGCTCGGCGAGAGCGTCCCGCTCGTGACCTCGCCGACCTTTTCGCCTTCCCGCCAGACGGAGTAATGCGGCCGCGGCGGCGGTCCTTTGCTCTTCATGCGGAACGGGACGAGCCGATTCGCCGTCCCGCTTTCCTTGGCCTGGGCGAGCACTTCGCGCCCGACGAATTTCGGTTTCTTAAGATCGACGAAGAATCCAAGGCCGGCTTCGATCGGGTTGTGCTCCGGCGAAAGATCGGAGCCGTTGAGCGGATAACACATTTCCAAACGCAAGGTGTCGCGCGCGCCGAGTCCGCAGGGACGAATGCCGAGCTCTTTCCCTTTCGCCAGCACGTCGGTCCAGACTTTCGTCGCCGCCTCCGCCGGAAAGAAAACCTCCACGCCGTCCTCTCCGGTGTAGCCTGTGCGCGCGATGCTCAATTTGATCCCATCGTAATCGAATTCCTTGATTTGATTGCGCGCCGGCAGCTCGGCCTCCTTGCCGACAAGCGCCTGCAATAGGTCGATGATCCGCGGCCCCTGAATCGCGAGCCCGCCATAATCCGCGCTGCGATTTTGCAGCTCTGCCTTGCTCTCGAGGTGCTTCTGCAACCAGGCGAAATCCTCATCCGTGCGCGAAGCATTCACGACCAGGAGAAATTCTTCCGGCGCGGTTCGATAGACGATCAGGTCGTCGATGATCCCGCCCTTCTCATTGAGCAGGAACGTGTATTGCCCCGTGCCCACTTCGAGCTTGTCGATGTTGTTGGTGAGCATCTCATTCAGCCACGGCCCGGCCTGGGGACCGGTCGCCGTCAATTGCCCCATGTGCGAAATGTCGAACACGCCCACATTTTTCCGGACGGCCTGATGCTCGTCCATGATCCCGCTATATTGCACCGGCATGATCCAATCGCCGAATGGAATCATCTTCGCGCCGAGCCGCACGTGTTCGTCGTAAAGCGGCGTTTTTTTCTGCGCGGCATCACTCATCCGCGTCATCCTAGACGCCGCGACTTTTGTGTCAACGCAGCGTGCCTAGTTGAAGCGGGCCGCGCTTTCTCTACCGTGCACGCAGCGATGAGGCTTCTGGACAAACTCGAACGGCGCATCGGCTTCATTGCCATCCCTGGGTTGATCCGCGCCATCGTCACTCTCAACGTCCTTGTTTTCATTCTCGTTTACCTGAACAAGGGCTTCGATTCCTACCTCGCGCTCGACATCGCGCGGATCCGCGCAGGAGAGGTTTGGCGCCTGATCACCTACATTTTCGTCCCCCAGATGTCGCACCCGCTCCTGGTCCTCATTGCGCTCTGGTTCCTCTGGTACGTCGGCGAGCGTCTCGAACAGGCCTGGGGCCCGTTTCGTGTCACCCTTTATTTTCTGGTTGGAATGGTCGGCACCACCGCGGCCGCGCTCCTTTCCAACAGCCAATTCTCCAATCAGATGCTGTTCACGACCCTCTTCTTCGCTTTTGCCCACTTTTATCCGGAAGAAGTCATCTACGTTTTTTTTATCCTGCCGCTGAAGATCAAATGGATCGCCTGGGTTTATGCCGGCTTTTTGCTGCTGGCCTTCGTGACGGAGTCGAACTCGTATCGCCTGGCCCTGATCGCCGCGCTCGCCAATTACTTCATCTTCTTCGGACCGGAAACGATTCAGAAAGTGCGGCAGCGTAAAGAAGTCGCCAGCCGGCGGAAACGCTTCGAAGTCGAGTCGCGCAGCGACGAGGAGCCGCTCCATAAATGCAAAACCTGCGGCGCAACCGAGGTGAGCGACCCGAACCGGGAATTCCGGGTGGCCCGCGACGGTGAAGAATATTGTCTCGAGCATTTGCCGAAGCCCGCGAACGCTCCGGTTTAATCCGATGAGTGAACAAGAGACGCCGCTCATTCCCGAACAGGGCTGGCATTGTCTTCATCTCTATTACCGGCTCGAGCATGGCCAATGGCAACTGCTCAGCCCGGAGGAGCAACGCAATGCCAAGGTCGCGCTCTCCACGCTCGTCCAGGAAATCCGCGCGCTCGAATCCACCCAACTGCTTACGATGAGCATCGTCACGCCGAAAGCGGATCTCGGCTTTATGCTGGTCACGCCCGATCTCCACGCCGCGAATCGCGTCGAGAAACAACTCAGTCTCTCGCTCGGCCCTGACGTTCTCCTTCCAGTTTACAGCTATCTCTCGCTGACGGAGGAAAGTGAATACAAAACGAGCGCGGACGAGTACGCCGCGGTTCTCGAGAACGAGCAGAAGATTGGTCGGGGCACCCCGGAATTTGAGAAAGCAATGGCGGCGTTTGACGAGCGGATGAAGCATTACCGGCAGGACCGGGTTTATCCCGCGCTGCCGGATTGGCCGGTCGTTTGTTTTTACAACATGAGCAAGCGGCGCGGCGAAACACGTAACTGGTATTCATTGCCTTCCGAAGATCGTCGCAAGCTGATGCTCGGCCACGGCGCCGTCGGCCGGCAGTATGCCGGCAAGGTGAAGCAGCTCATTACCGGCTCGAGCGGCCTCGACGATGCCGAATGGGGCGTCACGCTTTTCGCCCGCGATACTTTTCAGATCAAAGCGATCGTTTACCAAATGCGCTTCGATGAAGTCAGCGCCGTCTACGGCGATTTCGGCGAATTTTATATCGGCCTGCAACTCCCGCTCGACGAACTGTTCCGCCGGTTGCAGCTTTGATCTTCGCACCACCGGGATGGGTGGCAGAGTGGT
>DASQLH010000196.1:0-9603 GCA_035630155.1 Chthoniobacterales bacterium | reverse complement strand
TGGCGATCGGCCTCGGCCTCATGTTCGGATTCGTGTTCGCGAAGAACTTCGACTCGCCTTACACCTCGGAATCGATCACCGATTTCTGGCGGCGCTGGCACATCTCGCTTTCCACCTGGCTGCGCGAATATCTTTACGTCCCGCTCGGCGGCAACCGGAGGGGCAAGCGCCGGACCTACATCAACCTCGTCATCACCATGCTGCTCGGGGGGCTCTGGCATGGCGCCTCGTGGAATTTCGTCATCTGGGGCGGACTGCACGGCGGCATGCTCGCCTTCGAGCGCAGCCAGGGCCGGGAAGGTTTTTATCATAATCTGCCGAGACCATTCCGGATCGCGTTCACGTTTCTGATTGTCCTTCTCGGCTGGGTTTTCTTCCGCGCCACCGACCTGCCCCATGCACTGGCTTACCTTGGGAGCATGTTCGGTCTCGGTCATGCGCAACCGGGCGCCGCGCTCCTCAGCGGAATTCTTTACAAGCCGTATTACCTGCTCTCGATCGCCATTGCCGCGCTCGTCGTCTGGGCCGGAAAACAGACCTGGGATTGGACGCAAAACATGACGATTCCCAAGACCGCCATCTGCTTCGCGCTCGGCTCCCTCGCCTTGGTCGTCCTGGCCACCCAGGAATACAACCCGTTCATCTATTTCATTTTCTAAAATGGCCTGCCCAAAACAAATCACTGTAGCCGCGGTCCCGCCGCAGCGGGATCGCCGCGCCGCTGAGGACGCCCCGACGCAGAGGGGCGGCTACAGCGCGCTCCTTTCAATCGATTCATGACGACGTCGAGCGATACACCTCCGGTCGGCGGCGATGAGCCGCTCAAGCCAACGCATTCGCTCCCGCGCTACAGCGAGCCGACGCCGGAGACGCACCGGAAATTAACGCGCGAGGAAGAGGCGGAGATGGCTTTGAAGAACACCACCTTCACTCCGGGCTCGCGACCGCTTCTCATCCTGCTTTTCCTTTTGATCATCTTGTTCGTCCCCGCGATCCAGTTTGCGGTCGAGCTTCGCGCGCCTCATGGAGATGGCCGGCTCGGAACGTTCAATATCTACACAGCTTATCCGGCCTGGGAAAAAATCCGCGCGGTTCGCAGCCCCAGAGACCTCTGGCGTTTGCTCCCCCGTGCGGCGGAGCTCAAGGCGGTGGAAGAACAGTTGGAAAGCGAATCGGTCGTCTCGGAGTGGCTGCTCCCGCGCGTGCAATCCGTTCTCGCGGGAAAGCTCGGTGTCGGTAACGAACAAGTTTACCTCGGCCAGAATGGCTGGCTCTTTTACCGGCCAGACGTCGATTACGTGACCGGCCCGCCGTTCCTGGATCCGGCTACGATCAGACGCCGCACGCTGGCCGGGACCATGCAACCCGATCCCGTGAAAGCAATCGTCGCCTTCCGCGATCAACTGGCGGCGCGTGGGATTGAGTTGATCGCGGTTCCTATCCCCATGAAACCGGGGGTCGAGGCAGAGAAACTGTCGGCTCGCGCGGAAGACACCACCGTTCTACAAAACGCCTCGTTCGCAGATTTCACAGCGCGAATGCAAGAGGCGGGAATCCGGCTGTTCGATCCGGCTCCCGCTTTAACAGAGCGACGGACGGCGGCGGCAAAGTCGCCGCATTACTTCCAAACCGACACGCACTGGCGGCCCGAAACCATGGAGTTCGTCGCCAACAAACTCGCCGCCTTTATCCAAGCAGCCGGCATCACTTCTCAAACAGCATTCCAGGTTTCCGCCAAAGAAGTGAGTGGCGTAGGAGACATCGCGCGAATGTTGAAACTCCCGGAGACGCAAAGCGTGTACCGGCCGGAGACGGTGACGATCCACGAAGTCCTGGCTGGGAACGCGCCGTGGCGTCCGTCGAAGACAGCCGACATCCTCCTCCTCGGCGACAGCTTCTCCAACATCTTCTCTCTCGGCGCGCTTGGCTGGGGAGAATCCGCCGGCTTCGCCGAACACCTGAGCCGCGCGCTCGGCGACCGTCCACTCGACACCATTCTGCGCAACAGCGACGCCGCATTCGCTACCCGCGAAATGCTCAGTCGCGAACTCTCGCGCGGCCGCGATCGGCTTGCCGGCAAGAAACTGGTCATCTGGCAATTCGCCGCGCGTGAGCTGGCTTTCGGCGATTGGAAAATGCTGGAAATGAAACTGGGCGAACCAATGCCCGCGAAATTTTTCGTCCCGAAACCGGGCGAGGCCGTGGTGATGAGCGGCACCATCGAAGCCATCTCAAATGTTCCCCGCCCGGGCTCTGTCCCCTACGCCGACCACATTCTGGCTCTCCATCTAAGTGATCTCACGCCCGAAGGCAGCGATCGAAACGACGACTTGGAAGCGCTCGTTTACATTGAAAGCATGCGCGACAACGTCCTGACACCCGCCGCCCGCTTCCGCCCCGGCGACCGCGTCACGCTCCGCTTCCGCCCTTGGGCCGATGTTGCCGACCAATACGAAAAGATAAACCGCAGCGAGATCGACGACCCGGCCGTTCAGTTGGAAGAACCTTGCTGGGGAGAGGTCGTGAAATAGGCTGAACGTCGATTTTCCCCACCTTGCATTCTGAGCCCTCTTGTGCTCAGTAAGAAACCGCTCGTCCGGCTTTGCGCGCGAACCACGGCAAGGCTTCCGAACTTACAACCTCATCGCCATGTTTTTCCTTCTTCTCGCTCAGGCCCCAGCTCCTTCGCCCGCCGGCGCCGGCTCGGGGCTCATCAGCATGCTCCCGTTCGTGTTTATTTTTGTCATCATGTATTACGTGATGCTCCGGCCGCAGATGCGCCGGCAAAAAGAACAGGCGAAGCTGGTGGCCTCCCTGAAAACCGGCGATCGCGTCGTCACCGCTTCGGGGATTCACGGCCTGATTTCCAACGTGAAGGACAAAACCGTGATCGTGAAAGTGGCGGACAACGTGAAGCTGGAGATGGAGAAAACCGCCGTGACGAATGTCCTCAAATCGACGCCGGAGTAACTGAAGCGCGCCCCACCGTTTACCGATCCCAACTAAATGACTCCCGCCCTCACTTTCCTCTTCGGTCTTGCTCTGCTGATCCTCTTTGGCTGGTACTTCGCGACCGATTTCGGCGCGCGCAAGCGGATGCTGGCGACGATCCTGATGGTATTGCTGATCGTCTTCAGCCTGGCGACGATTTATCCGCCGGATAAAAAGATTCAGCTCGGGCTCGACATCCAGGGCGGCACATCATTCCTGATCCGGCTGGTCCAGGCTGAAAAGGAAATCAGCAAAGAAATGCTCGACCAGGCGGTCGAGGTGATTCGCAAACGCGTTGACTATTTCGGCGGCGGCGAGCCGGTCATCAGCCCGGTGGGAAAGGACCGTATCCTGGTGCAGATCCCGGGGTTGAGCACTGAGAAAATCCAGGAAGCGCGCCAGCAATTATCGCGGGTGGCGAAGCTCGAGTTCCGGCTGGTTTACCCGGATAACGGCGAGAAGTTGAACGGCATTGATGGCGGCACGGAAGTGATCCCGCCGGAATATAAGATCGAGACTTACAAGATGCAGGCCGAGGGGGGCCAGAAGCCGCGGGAAGAGCGGCTCCTGGTGAAAAAGAAGGCTGACCTGGGCGGCGACCGGGTGACTTCTGCGCACGCCCAATACGGTAACGAGGGCTGGGAAGTGACGCTCGATTTCGACAGCGAGGGCGGCCAGATCTTCGGCAAGATCACCGAAGCGCACGTGGGGCATCGATTCGCCATCGTTCTCGATGGAGTGATTCAATCCGCGCCTAGCATCCGCGAGCCGATCTACCAGGGAAGCGCGCGTATCTCCGGATCTTTCGGCGAACAGGAAGCGCGCAATCTGGCCAGTGTGCTGGAAAACCCGCTGCAAACGCCGGTGAGCATCGAGGAGGAACGCAGTGTCTCGCCCACTCTCGGGAGCGATTCCATCCGCGCCAGCATCATCGCGGGTTTGATTGGACTCGCTTTCACACTCCTTTTTGTCTGCGCCTACTACCGGGTCGCCGGGTTGATCGCCAATCTCGCGCTAATCGTGAACCTCATCCTCCTGATGGGTGCGCTTAGCATGTTTAACTTCGTCCTCACCCTGCCCGGCATCGCCGGCATCATCCTCACGATTGGCATGGCCATCGACGCAAACGTGCTCATTTATGAGCGCTTGCGCGAGGAACTGGCGCTGGGCAAATCGCTCAAGACGGCGGTGCAGGCGGCTTTCGAAAAAGCGTTCAGCTCCATTTTCGACTCAAACGTTACCACCCTCATCACCGCGATGATTTTATTCTGGCAGGCCTCCGGGCCGGTAAAGGGCTTCGCCATCACCCTGACCATGGGCATTCTTGCCTCTCTGTTCACGGTGCTCATTGTGTGTCGAAATGCCTTCAGCTGGGCAGTTGACACGGGGCGGTTGAAGAAAATTTCGATGCTGCAACTGATTCCAGCGCACAACATCGATTTCCTCGGCAAGGGCCTGCTCGCGCTGATCTGTTCGCTTGCGTTGATAATCGCCGGCGCAACAGCTTTCACCATCCGCGGTGAACGCAACTTTGGCGTCGATTTCAAAGGCGGAGATTTGCTGGGCCTGAGCACGGCTCAAGCCGTTTCCGTATCTCAGGTGCGCGAAGCGCTCAAGCCACTGGGTTTCGACGACGCTGCTATCCAGCAATCGAAGGAAGGCGGCAAGAACTACATCACCATCCGGACCCCGCTCAACACCAGCGACGCCGTCCAAAAGCAGCTCGCCCAGGCGCTCCCAGATGCGGGGTTTAGAGTCGAACAATCGGAGCGAGTCGGGGCGCTGGTCGGCGGCGAGCTGGCCAAGCGTTCTCTTTGGGCGCTGGCCCTCGGCATGATCGGCATTCTCATTTACGTCACGTTCCGTTTCGAACTGTCCTTCGCCGTTGGCTCGATCGTGGCGCTCCTCCACGACGTGCTCATCACCGTGGGCATTTTCTCTTTAATGGGCCGGGAACTCACCCTCACCATGGTGGGCGCACTCCTGACCATTGCCGGTTACTCGATCAACGACACGATCGTCGTTTACGACCGAATCCGCGAAGGTCTCGCGAGCAGCAAGCGGGGATCGATCGAACAGATCATGAACCAGAGTATCAACGAGACCCTGAGCCGAACGGTGCTCACCGGCGGCGTCACCTTTGTCTCCGTGCTCTGCCTGTTCTTCTTCGGCGGCGCGGTCCTGCGCGACTTCGCGCTGGTAATCATCATCGGCATCCTGGTCGGAACTTATTCCTCCATCTTCATTGCCGCGCCGATCGTTCTCTGGTGGACGCGCGCCCGAGGTGGCAGCGCCGCGAGTCTCCGGCGGGAAGTTGCAGACAAAGCCGCGGCGGCCAAATCCCCGGCGACCTCGTAGGCAACTCCTTCTCCCAGCGTTGGATACTGCTGGCCCTAACGAAAGTTATTCACAATAGTTGACGCCTAGGGCGCACCCGAGTAGGCTCGGCTGCACCGGATCGATCCGGGAACTTTTTTGAAGCGAGGAGACTAACATGCCAGAAGTTATTGTTCGTAAAGGTGAACCGGTGGACCGGGCGTTGAAGCGCTTGAAGAACAAGCTGGATGCCGAAGGGATTCTTGAGGAAGTCCGGCGGCTGCGCGCGTTCGAGACGCCGAACCAAAAGAGCCGCCGCAAAGCTAAAGCGAACGCCAAGCGCGGACGGACGAAGTTTCGCTTCAATCCTTCCTAAGCGCGATTCTCCCCGATTCGATTTTTGCAAACGGTCGCCACGGCGACCGTTTTTTTTGTTGGGTGGCAAAGCAGTGTCATCCCGAGCCGCGCAGACTAGCTGGGCGCTAACTCCCGGTTATTCGCACTCGCAGACGATTCGGAAGCCGAGATCGTTGCAGGAATAGTTCGGCACATTCGAGCCGCGGGTGCTCGCTCGCAGGCTGTTGAAGCGCGACTTCCAGCTGCCCCCGCGATAAACCCGCTTCGCCCCGCTGGTGGGCCCGTGCGGATTCACTTTTGCCATGCCGCGGTACGGTTCGTAATAATCCAGGCACCATTCCCAGACGTTCCCAGCCAGGTCTTCAATCCCGAAGGGGCTCGCGCCGAACGGGAATGCCCCCACCGGCGAGCTTTCCGGGTAACCGTCATCGATGTCCCGATCGCTCCAGGCGAAGACCGTGTTCCGGTCCGCGAAGTTCGCGAGGTCGCCGCGATGCTCGTGATTCCCCCATGGATATTTTCTGCCGTCAGTCCCTCGCGCGGCGTATTCCCACTCGGCCTCGGTCGGCAGCCGATATTTCTTCCGCTCCCGGGTCGAGAGCGACTGGCAATACTTAATCGCTTCCAGGCTGCTCACATACACGACGGGATGGCGGTCGCCCGCGCCCGGCGCGCGCTTGCGGCTATGGCTCGGATCGAACTGCTCATATTCTGCGTTCGTGACCAGATGCCGCGACATGTAAAACCGGCTCAGCGTCACTTTCGTGAGCGGTTTCTCGGTCGGCCCGGCGTCGGGCGCATCGCTTCCCATGACAAATTCGCCCGATGGAACGAAAAGCATCTGGCTGCCCAACGAGTTCACATAGTTCGCAAAACGAGCGTGCTCGGGCTCAACGCTGGAAACGGCGGGGGCCGGCTCGGGAGCGGGATGAGCTTGCGCCACCCTCACGGGTTGGTGGGCAACGGTCACGCGCGGCGGCGGCAATGTCGCCTCATCGGCCATCTTGTCGGCCTCTTCGAGGTAAAGATCGACCAGCTCCTCGGCGTCGCTCGCCTCGATGCCGAGATTCTCCGCCATGTTCACGAACGCATCCCGCGTGTCGTCCGCCATTCCATCACTGTCCAGCCCGCTCAATCGCAGCATCCGAAGAAAATCTTCCTTGGGATCAAGGGATTTCTGCCGGCGAGGCTTCACCACCGCTGGGGCGGGTTGCCGGACTGCCTGGGTGACCGCGACGCGTTGCGCACCGCTGTCTTTCAACTCCGCATCGATATAGGCGACGATCTGTTCCGGGCTAAGACCATGCTCAGCCCCGAATTGATGCAGGCTTTTTTCTTCCTCGGGGGTCAATATCCCGTCCGCCAGCGCGAAGGTCAGGTATTTGTGAAGCTCGATGACCGCTTGCTCCGTCGCTTGCGCCGCGAGTTCCGAATCGAGCTGTTGCCGCCGCGCAGGGTCGAGGAGCTCCACCCGCGCCTCGGTGAGATAACGGGAAGATTCATCCAGCCCTGGCCTCAGGATCTGGGCGAGCGGATTGCTCGGCTGGTTCTTGAGCGGCAGCTTTTTTTGCCACCACCGCATCAATTCGCGGCAATGCTGCTCGATCAGCTCATTGCTTGGGTTCGCGCGCGGGTCGAGACAAAGGCGCTCGTAGAAATTAGGCGACTTGTATTTGCTCCAGCCGTCCCATTTATGCGGGTCGTCCGGCAGCGGAACGGGAAAAGTTCCCTCGAATTGCATCATCTTACACCACCGCGATGGCGCCCAGACCCGCGGTCGCGCGCTCGACTTCGTCTGGCGCCAGACCGGTGTTGCGCTCGATCCTTACCTTCGCCTCGTTCCCGGAAGCGTTGACCGCGACCTCCAGCACCTGGTTGGCGTTGTATTCGTAAGTCAGCTCGACGGGCGAGCCTTTGGGCAGGAACGCAGGCAACTCGACATCGCACAACCCTAGCGGGGTGCACTCGGCGGGCAGCGTGCTTTCACCTTCCACGATGCGCACCACGGCGCGCTGCATGTTCGCGCTCGCCGTGCCGAAAGAATTCTTCGCCGTCGCGGGAATCGCCGTCATTTTGCGGATCATCGGGAAAACGTATTCCTCAAGGTGCGCTTCATCCCAAAGGACGACGCCGAGGGTGTGCGACGTGATGTTCGTCACCTGAATCAGGCCGCCCTCGCGCGAGGAAAATTGCTGCCGCGTATTTTCCGAAAGCGTCTTCTCGCCGGAGATTTCCTCTTCGCGCAGGAGCGACAAAATCCCCTGGACCGCGGCGCCGACCGCAACTGCTTCATCCGGATTCACGTCGTCCACCAACGGCACCGCCGAAAGGCTCGCGACCATCTCGCGCACCATCGGCATCCGTGTCATTCCGCCCACGAGGAGCACCTTGTTGATGTCGCTCCATTCCATCTTGGCTTCCTGCAAAACCATCTCGCAAATCGTTTTGCACTTCTCGACCAGGTGCCGCGTTTTGAGTTCGAAATCTTCGCGAGTCAGCTCGACCTTCACGCTTTTGCCGTTGTGGCTATGCACGATCGCCGTGCGCGGCCGGCTCGAGAGCTGGATCTTCGCCGCCAGCGCACGGCTCTGGAGGTCCTGATAACTTTCAAGATCCAGCAGCGGGTTCTCGCCGTGCGCGCGGTCGAATTCCTCCGCCACGTGATTGACGATCACATCGTCCCAATCCTTGCCGCCCAGCCGATGATCGCCGTTCGTGGCGAGCATCTCGATCCCCTGCCCTTGGATGCGCATGATCGTGACGTCGAACGTGCCGCCGCCCAAATCGAAAACGAAAACCGTCTGGTCTTCATCGAGCTTGTCCAGGCCATACGCGACGGCCGCGGCGGTCGGTTCGTTGATGATCTGGAGAACGTTGAGGCCAGCCAGTTGACCGGCCGTGATCGTCGCCGTGCGCTCGGCATCGTTGAAGTATGCCGGCACGGTGATAACCGCATCCGTCACCGGCTCCTTGAGATACTTTTCCGCGTCCGCCTTGAGCTTCCGCAGAATGAGCGCGGAGAGTTCCTCAGCCGAATAAACCTTGCCGTTGAACTCCCGATGAAATTGTTCCTTTGGCTTGCCTATCTCGCGCTTCACGAAATCGACGATTCGCTCGGCCTCGGCCACGGAATTGTTTTTTGCCAGCGTGCCGACGATCACACTCGCCCCATCGAAGAGAATTACCGACGGCGTGAGGCGTTCGCTTTCCGAGTTGGGAATGATCTGGGGCTTCCCGTAGATGTCGATGTGCGCCACCGCGCAGAAGGTGGTTCCGAGGTCGATTCCGACTACTTTTCTTCGAGTCATGAGTGTGGTTGAATTTTCGGCTGAACGGCCAACGCCGCGTCCGCAGACAGCGTAGTTGCAATTTCCATGCCCCCGGCCAGAGGCAGTTCTGCGTATTTCCCCTCGAAAAACGGGGCGCTTTCCCGAAGGTTAACCGAAGCGTTTCGCGACCACTTCTTCCGGCCGCAACACCTGGTCCCGCCACTGAAATCCGCGCTTCACACGCATCACGATTTGCCCATCCTCTTCCGGGTAGTCCGCCGGCTCGAAGCTCACCACGCGATGCAAAGCCCTGTCCACCTTCTCCTTCGGCTCAATCTCGCTCACTTCCATCCGATGCAGGATCTCGGTCAGCGAATGGATCGCGTTCTCCAGATTGTCCCGCCATTGGCCCAGCGCGCCCCGTTTGCCTCCACTCGCGTCGCCCGCGGTTTCAAGCTGCGATAAGAGCGCGCTCAAATCGTCGAACAGGATCACCAGGTCGCGGATGAATGGCTTCTGGAGCGATTCATGCAGGAAATTGTCGCGATACTTGATCAGCTCCTCGTGCAGCGAATCGAACAGGCGCTGGTTTACCGTCTCCGTGTTCCGGAGCGCGACCATGTGCTCGTCCATCTTTCGGAGCTGTTCCGCGAGGTCGGTCTTCTCGGTG
>DASQLH010000195.1:0-4480 GCA_035630155.1 Chthoniobacterales bacterium | reverse complement strand
GAAGTGGGTTCCGGTGCAAAGGTTCGCGGGCAGGTCGCTGCTGGTGCGCTCCAGAAAATGGTGTGGATTCCGCAAGAACCCGGCAGCCATATTCCTGGGCGCTGGGTCTCCTCGGACTCACCGGAGGCCAAGCGCGCTTTCAAATCAAACGCCTACGGTGCGAGCGGGGACGGTTTGCGGAGATGGATGGAGAGAGGCGGGGATCAACCCGGACCGGGAAGTCCCGGATTGGTCGATCGACATCGGGATAAATGATGTCGGCACAAACCTGAACAACGATGGGATCGCCTGGTATGAGGCCGATCATATAGATTAGGCCGACGCCAGGCGCCTTTGGATTTTAGAGCCAAGGCCAATCCAGGCGGACTTTTGCCGCCTTTGGGAAAGACCGTCGGCTTTTTGTGCTCGACGTAGAGAAAGGCGGTCATTATTCTCTGAAGTCATGAAGAACATGACACGCGGTATTCTGCTTTTGCTCGTCGCTTGTGCGACGTCAGTCAGTTACGGCGGCCAGGCTCCTCGCGGCGTGGCGGGGGTGGACGTGGTCGTAAAACAAAACCCCAGTAAACGAGCGGTTACGGATGTCCGCGGCAATTTCGCCTTCGATGGCCTCGCTCCCGGGTCCTACACGCTTTCTTTTCGCGCGCAGAAAGCCGCGAACACCAAAACCACCACGACTGACAAGGTCACGGTGGCCACTTCCTATTCGATCAAGATCGATGGCGCAAAGCGATCGGTGATTCAAAGCAAGCTTACGGGCGACAGACTGCTGGCCGGCATCGATCTCACGATCGAGGTTGGGTCCGGCGCGAAGGTTCGCGGGCAGGTAGCAGCCGGCGCGCTGAAGAAAATGGTTTGGGTCCCAAAGGAGCCCGGCAGCCACATACCAGGTTACTGGGCGGAGGAAGGCACCGTTGCGGCGTCAAGATCTAATTCCCAAGTCCATAGCCAGCAGGATACGATGCAAATGTACAAGGGGAATCCAAACATGCTCGATCCGATGGGTGCGGGTGCGCGGAACCCTGACGCAAACCCGGGACGGTAAGGCCGCGAATCGAAAGGGCCGTCCACGGCAGGCTTTCTGTGCTCGACGTGGAGAAAGGCGGTCGTTATTCTCTGAAGTCATGAAGAACATGACGCGCGGTATTCTGTCTTTGCTTGTCGCTTGTGCGACGGCAGTCAGTTACGGCGGCCAGCCTCCTCGCGGCGTAGCGGGGGTGGACGTGGTCGTGAAACAAAACCCCACTAAACGAGCGGTCACGGATGCGCGTGGCAACTTCGCCTTCGACGGTCTCGCTCCCGGCTCCTATACGCTTTCTTTTCGCGCGCGGAAAAGCAACCTCAAGACCACTATGACGACTGACAAAGTCGCGGTGGGCAGTTCCTACTCGATCAAGGTCGATGGCGCCAAGCGATCGGTGACTCAAAGCGCACTTACCAGCGACAGGCTCCTGGCTGGCGTCGACCTCAAGATCGACGTGGGGTCCGGCGCTAAGGTTCGCGGACAAGTAGCAGCGAGCGGACTGAAGAAAATGGTTTGGATCCCAAAAGAGCCGGGCAGCCACATACCGGGTCATTGGGCGGAGGAAGGGACTGCAGCCGGTCCCAGATCTGCCACGCACGTCTTTACCCCCGAAGAAATGCGGGAAATGATGAATCGATCGAATCCAAACATGCTTGATCCAAGACCGGAAACAAACATCCCGACAGAAGGTTCGAGGTAGGTAACGCTCACGGAATTTTTGGTGGAGAAGAGTTGTGGGAGAAGTCTTGCTACCCGCAGGGTAAGACTCCGGTCCGCAGGTTGGTCGAAGAACGCCGCGCTTGCCGACTCAACGGCTAATCACAATTCTCCGGGGAGCGGGATTTGGCATGGTTTTTACGGTTTGCGCGGTCGTAAAGTAACGTATCTTGGACGCCACCATGAAAACCACCTTTCGATGTGTCGCACTCGTTATTGTGTTCTTTGTCGCCTGCGCAGGAGGACGCGCCGCGGGAGTCCCCGGCGTCGAGATTACCGTGAAACAATCGACCGGGAGCAAAACCATAAAGCAGGTCAAGACCGATGCTTCGGGAAACTTTGTGATCGGGGCGCTGCCGGGCGGCGGCTACACCCTCGAATTTCGCGCGAAGAATTCGCCGGAACTGATGAAAAAACAGGTTTCGATCACAGTAAAAGGCGCAAAGAAGTCGGGCTCTCTCGAGCATGTTAAGGGCGAGCAATTGGTGGCTGGGGCCGCCCTTAAGCTGGAGGTGGCCAGCGGAGCTAATCTCACGGGGCAAATCTCATCTGGTCCGAAAATGATTTGGATACCGGCAAGCCTTGAAAGCCATCGATCGGGACGTTGGGTCGAGGAAGATTCCGCTGAAGCGAAATTGTCCAAAACGCGTGGTGCCATGAGTAAACAGACGCTCCACAGAATGCAGGAAAAATCCTACAACACGCAGGGCGGCAAGGGACCATAAATTCATTCTCCCGCGCCGGCGTGGAGCTGGCCTTGAATTACTTCGCGCCGCCGGGCATCCCTCTTGGCGGCGCGGCTTTTTGGACCTGAAAGCTGAAACACTACCGGCGGAGGGGTTCGAACCCACACACTCTTGCGAGTACTGGATTTTGAGTCCAGCGCGTCTGCCAGTTCCGCCACGCCGGCCGGTGCCGCTACCGTTTCGCATCAGTTACGGCGGCCAGCCTCCTCACGGCGATCCAAGACCCGAAAACGCGACCACATATTTGATTCCACGGTAACCAGGAGTTGGGGGAGAAGTCTTATACCACGGCGGGGTAAGATTCCAGTTTGCAGGTTGATCGAAAAGCACCGCGCTTGCCGGTTCAACGGCTAATCACAATCCTCCGGGGAGCCGGATTTGGCATGATTTTTTACGGTTTGCGCGGTCGCAAAGTAACGTATCTTGGACGCCACCATGAAAACCACCTTTCGATTTGTCGCATTCGTTATTGTGTTCTTTGTCGCCTGCGCAGGAGGACACGCAGCGGGAATCCCTGGCGTCGAGATTACCGTGAAACAATCGACCGGGGGCAAAACCATGAAGCAGGTCAAGACCGATGCTTCGGGAAACTTTGTGATCGGGGCACTGCCCGAAGGTGCCTACACCCTTGAATTTCGCGCGAAGAACTCGCCGGAATTGAAGAAAAAGGAAGTCTCGATCACAGTAAAGGGCGCGAAGAAATCGGGCTCGCTCGAACATGTTAAGGGCGAGCAATTGGTGGCCGGGGCCTCCCTTAAGCTGGAAGTCGCCCGCGGAGCTAATCTCACGGGGCAAATCTCATCCGGCCCGAAAATGGTCTGGATACCGCCCATCCTCGGCAGTAACCGGCCCGGGCGTTGGGTGGAGGCAGATTCGGCTGAAGCGAAAGCTTCGGCAACGCGTGGCGACATGAGTAAATCGTCGGTCCAGAAAATGCAGGAGAGCGCAAGCCAGCCTGCGGGGAATTAGAGTCGCAAGCGTCGCAGCAATTAAGCGCCCCTGGCCGAGTCGGACGACGATGAGGCGGGGGCGTTGTTGTTTTAGGTGGGGAACGAGGCGCTGAATTGCCCTACCGGCGGAGGGGTTCGAACCCACACACTCTTGCGAGTACTGGATTTTGAGTCCAGCGCGTCTGCCAGTTCCGCCACGCCGGCCGGTGCCGCTACCGTTTCGCATCGGATGCGCGGCGCGCAAGTGAAATTACGTTCTAAGACCGGCCTGAGGGCAGGCCAGCTCCATTTTCCTCCTGCTCATGATTCCTGATCGTGCTCATGATCTTCCCTTGCCGCGGCGCAGGTGCGAAGGATCAGGAGCACGATCAAGATCATGAGCAGGAAAACTTGGAGACGGCACGCCCCCGTGCCGTTGAGTTAAGCTCTTTTGCAAGGCCACGCCGCCGAATCGTCAAAGGCGGAATGGCGCGTTTGAGCACGCTTCAATTGGAGCGGAAAATTACATTGAAGTTTCGGCAGCTGGCCATGCTACTCTCCGCTCCCAGGATGTTACGATCATTTTGGTTCGCGCTGATTTTCTCCTTTGTCACGAGCGCAGTCGCGCAGGAGCGGGCAGTTCAGCTTCTTTTGGCGTCGCGGGTGCTCGAGCCGACCTCCACTTTCGAGCTTCGTTTTGCGACTGAGATGGTGCCCGCCGATCAAATCGGGAAAGCCGCGCCAGTGTCGCCGCTCGTCTTTTCCCCGGCCGTGGAAGGGCAGTTCATCTGGCTAAGCACGCGCAGCGGCACGTTTGCCCCGAAAGGCATTCTGCCGCTCGGCATCAAATACCAGATCTCGCTGCGCTCCGGGCTCAAGGACGCAGCCGGCCGCGAAGTGAAAGCCGCGTTGAAGGAAAATGCGGAGACGCCGCCGTTGCGGGTCAAAGGCGTTGCCACCCTTGGAGGGTCGGACGAGGAGGATGCTCCGGCGCTCCCGCGTTACCTGATCCTGTTCAACGCGAACGTGAACGCCGCGGCTTCCGCGAAGTTCTTCCGGTTCGT
>DASQLH010000194.1:0-14906 GCA_035630155.1 Chthoniobacterales bacterium | reverse complement strand
GTAGAAAGAAAGTGGTCGATGTGGAAATCGATTTTGCGGAGAAGGCTATCGCCTCGGGTGGTCAGGGACATGCGATCGTCCATGCCGGTCCGCGGCAGACCCAACACCTTGGCCGTGCCGGTGGCGCGGATCCGATAACCGGGATTTCCGCTTACCGGGTCAGTCCAAAATTTGTCCACCGTCACGCTCGTGGAGAGGCTGTTTCCCGACCCGAAGGCCGACGGCGTTTTCGTCCAGGTGTTCGCGGAGGGGTTCGCCCATCCGGCGGCCACTGTGAACTCTGTGCCGGGAGTAATCGCCTTGCGGCATTCCTCGTAACCGATATCTCCACCCGCTTCCGCCGCGTAAAGCGACTCCTTCCAAGCTTTCACTTGCTTGGAAGTGGCATTGTAGCGCGTGGCGCAATTGATCAGCACATTGGCTGCGATCAACGAAACAATGAGGATCGTCCCCAGCACGGCGATAAGCGTCGCGCCCGATTCCTGAATTTTCTGGGTTCGTTTCATAATTGCCTGGCCCGCTTAGCCCCGCCGTTTGTTTCGAAGGTAGGCGCGCGCAAAAACGTTGGTGCTGGCTCTCTTCAGATCCTGCCGGTGCTGCTCGGATTGGCCGAGGTTGGCGCCGGCGGCCGCATTGAAATTGAAGATCGGCAAAAAGGTGACGTTGATCTGCGCGTATTCCGTGTTGCGCTGGTCATCCGTGGTGGTGACGCCATTGACCGTCTGCTGGACAAGTTGATCGGTGCTGGAAGCGATCGTCGTCACGACGCCATTTTCTGTGCGCGTAATCGATTTTCCGCTGACCGAATAGACCACCGTCGTCGTGCCCGCGATCACGAACTCAACGTTGCTCGCAGCCCTCGCGCTCGTGCCGGCGGGGGAGGCGAGCGTCAACGTCGTTGCGCTCGCGTAGTTGGCGATTGTCCCGACCGGAATGCCGTCCCCCCGGATGATATAATTGACGATGTTCGTTCCAAAACTCGAGCTGGCTGATGTGAGAGTGGAAGTGGCCCCGGTAACTCCGGAGATGACCCCGTCCGCTTTCTTCGGGCCGTAATCCACGATCGCCCCATTCGCCGTGTGGGTGATGGTGGGAACGCGGCGTTTGCCGACATTCGCGGTGGGATCGCCCGGGGCCCCGGCATCGGCGTCGCCAGTTTGAATGACGTAATTGGGCATGATGCAGGTGACCGTCTGCTGATCGGTGGAAGTGGTCACGATCACCGACCGCTTCACGTCGCGGCTCAAATAATCGATGATGCGCACCTGCTGAATGTGCGTGTAGAAATAGCTTTCCACCGCCGCGAGACTCTTCTGGAGCGAGATCGATGTCGTCACCGTCGCCGCCAAAACCATGGCGCCGATACCCATGGCGACCATGATCTCGGTAAAACTGAACCCGCCCTCATACCTGCTGTTTAGCCTCATCGTTTCACTCCCGTGGAGATAATGGTCTCCGTTTCCTCGATTCGCTGGCGCTGGCCGAGAGCCATCGTCCAGTTGTATCGGACATTGGCTTTCAACATCGTGGACGTAGCCGGGAAAGTGGAACCTCCGCTCCAGGCGACCGATGGAGCTACGCTCGCGCCCGGAGCGCGGGTAAACGTCACCGTGGGGCTGCCGCTGGGATAATCCGTCAGCGTTACGGTCTCAGTGACCCTCAGGGTGAAATCGGCCCCGTTCGAAGGTGGGGTCAGCGTCGTGGTGACCTTGCTTGCGGTGGTCAGATCGGTGAACGCCATGCTGCGTAATGTCTCCAGCCGGTCCTGCACACCCTGGATGGCCGCCACGTTTTCCTTCGTCGCGCTGATGTAGCGAAGACACGCGGCATTCACTTCGAAAATCGCGGCAAAGAATCCGACGATCAGGACAACGGAGATCACGAGTTCGGGGAAAGTGTCCGCCCGTTCGCGATTGGCTTTGCCGAGATGCATTTATGGAAATTATAGCAATGCGTGTGCCTGAAATGCTCGGTGAGAGCAAACTCAAAACCGCCCGCGCGAGAACACGGCAACCGTCGCAACTGGAAAGCGCCAGCCGAGCGAGAACGTCGCCTGCCGATCTATTTTGAAGCTGTCATCGCCGCGCCCGTCACCTCGGCTGGCTCGGTCACGTACCACGAACAAACACTGCGGTTGAAAGCGCCATTGAGGTTGGCGAAAACCGCCTCGGGCGCGGTGAAGCGGAAAATGATCTGGGCTTCGGGACAGTTCACGAAAATGACGCTGCGATGGAACGTCTGGCCGAGGGTCTGGTAGGAGACGACAAACTCGTAACTCAAATTCTGATTGAGAATGACCGGGTTTTCCAGTCGGCTGATCAACATAACCCCCTGGCTCCCGGAAGGAACGCTGTTTATCACCAGCGCCTCCAAAGCTTTCACCGTGGCTTCATCAAAGACCCGAGTGCGCATCGGGGGGGCGGCCTGGACAACGCCTTCGGCAAAACTTTGGTCGGGCGGGCTGAACTGAAGCCGTGAGGCGTCGCCGCGGCAGGTCCATTTCCGCGGCACTGCCATCGAGATGCTATGCTTGTCGTTTTTGAAGCTAACGGAGGAAAATTCGGCCCCTTGGGAATAGTATCGCGTCACGGTGGGCGTGAAATCGATTTCCGCTCTGGCTCCCGAAACGAGAAAGAGCAGGCAGAGAAGCGTGATGGAGAGGCGAATCATGAACACGGGCGGAGGTGGACTAGTAGACCTGGTACCAGCGTTGCTGCTGAAGGTAAGCGGCGATTTGCAGGTTCCCGGGCGGACCTGATTGAATGGTGGTGAGGGCGTTATCGCCGAAGTTAGGATCCCAGTAGAACTTCGTGGTCTGTGGTTGCTTGGAGAGATGTCCGGCCCCATCCCAGGGAGTGTTAGCCTGGGTGCTCGTGTAAAGCTGCACCATCGAACCGTAGATGCACATGGTCTTGGTCTTCCAGTCTTCCAGTATCCGGAGGAAGTTCTCTCCGCCGCCACTGTAATAACCACCGCTGCTGGGGACGATGCCGCCCACCAGAGCTGAATTGACGGTGATATTAGCCGAGGCCGGGCGCTCATTGCAATGAGATTGAGTTGAGTTGGTGTCGCTCCATCCGGCGGAGAGCAGGGTGATCGAGTCGCCAATGACTGCCGAGAACTTCCGGGCGTAACCGCTGGCGTCGGGATCGGTGTAGGTGCCGCCGTTCGATGGAACGGTGTCGCCGCTGTTGGTAGAGGTATTGTAGTTGCCCTTGATGTAAATGGGATTGACCGAAACAATCGTGAGGCCATCCACGGTGTTCGTATCGCCTTCCGCCCTGGGCAGCCGGTGGCCGTTGATGAGGCGGATGCCGCGCATGGTCGTGGTGATGCTCGAGCCGCTGGTGCCGAGCTGCGAAGACTGACTCGATCCGTGATTAGTGGTATCGGCTATGTAGAGAACACCATTCCAGTTGGAGAACTTGCCCGCCTCGGCGGCTACCGTAATCTGGTTGATGTCGACGTCGGCGAGCCGCACATATTTATTCTCGCGGGCGTCCTTTATGCCCCGGTTGGTAAAAATGGCATCCTTCAGCGCTTTTCCCGCTCCGTTGTTCAGATCCTGAACGGCGCCCAGGGTGGTGCCGTCTTTTTTGTAAACAGTGATGTTGTTACTGGCATTGATCAGGACCCGATAGCAAGCCTGGTTATAGAGCCGGATTTCCGAAAGAGGATCGGTACTACTCACCGTTTGTTCGATCAGCTCGTGATAGCTGTCGTTATTTTGGCTGCCGTCCGCATTGGTCAGCCCGAGGTTCCAACCGAACGGCAGGTAGGGAGAAACCTGAGCGGGGGGCATATCGGATAAGGTGAGAGACGGGTCGCTCTTGGCGAAATTCGGCTTCGTGACGGCTGCGCTGTGAAAGGTATCGGCCGGTGAGTATCCATTCACATATTCGCCCGCAAACTCCACCGTGCTGGTGGTCGTGAAATTACTCGTGCCGATGTAAAGGCTTCCATTCGTGTGAATGGGCCCGGTTACCGTCAACGGGTCGGTAGGATGCAGCTCGAGATCGTTCACAAAAAACATGGCATAGGTCCATGGGTTATCGAACTTCTTTTCGAAGACGCGCCGGACCTTGGCAGTAACATTTCCCGTCGTCGTAGGAACACTTACGTCCACTGAAGCGAGATAGAAGAAACTGTACTGCCATTTATTCTTCCCGTAGGCCCTGGGTGGGATTTCTGCAGGTGGAAGAGCCGTGAAAGTTTGCGAACCAAAACTCGTCTCTTTGAGGGCGTTTCCATTGGCGTCCAGGCTAATCATTGGATCCACCGCCTGGATGCGGTATTGCGTCAGTTGGAAGTTGCTCTCCGTTGGGAAGAGGGTGGGCGCAGGTGTCGGAATAGTGGGCGGAGTCGCCGCCGGCGTCATGTATGGAATGGGAACGGGAGCAGGCCCCGGATTGTAAGCAGAGGTGAAGAAGTAGTTGGTGGGAAGGATGGAATAATCCGTGCCGCCAGAGTTGTTTGAAGTTGTGGTCCAGGTGCGGCGGTAGATATTTCGCCAGTTGGTAAAGAGGGCCTCCAGGTGGCCGTCCGCGATTTCCATGGCCACGGCCGTTTTCCGGCTCCTCTGTGCCTGTCGGGAGATGGTCTGGGAATACTGGACCGCGATTCCAAGAAGAACGAGGAGCCCCGAAACGACACTAATGGTAAGGACGAGCGTGCTGCCTTGATTGGAAACGGAGCGTCTGGTTTTCATCTTATTGAGCGGTAGTGATCCGGGAACGGTAATCGATCTGGGTGTCCAGAAGGGAAGCGGTGGCGAGGTAGCCGCGATTGCTCGATTTTGGATCACGCGCGGTCAATTTCACGCCGACGTATTTCGTATTGGCCGAGCCGCCGCTATTCAGAGGGATATAAAATGGCGTGGGGCTGCTGATGTATCTCGCCACCGTAGCTATATCCTGCCAGTAGACCGATGAACCGCTATAACTCTGCCTGTACATGTGCAGTTCGCCATCTTCAAAACGATACCGCTGGGCCGATCCGCTGGTGTAGAGCGCGGGCGTGACGACCAGGGTCCCAGTATTGCTCGGCCGGTAGATTGTGCCGCTGAGGGTGTACCGATCGTTGTTGCCGCTGCTGTAGGCGGCCGTGGTGAGTGTGTAAGGACCTTGTGAATCAGGAATGTAAGAGCCCTTCCGGACAACATACATGGTGCGATTGGTATAGTAGGTAATGCAGTAAGAAGCGCCATAATCGGGCGCCGCGATATTAGGAGTGGACTGGTCTGACTTGATGAAAACGTTGCTATGATTAGCCGAACCTGAGGCGGTGACCTTGGTGATATCTTCCTCCAGCCCAAAGAATGGAATAATTATACGCTGGCCCTCTTCCGGCTTGTTAGGATTGTCCTTGACCATGATCAGGGAGGGATTGCCCGGGTCTTTCCAGACGAAGTTTGGTCCCGAGGCTACGTTTTGGAACGATACGCCAGCTGCGGTCGGCGGGACCCCGCTCACCGGATCGGAGCTCACCACGGTAAATCCGTTGTTGCGCAACTGCGGCACGGAGATCGAGGCATGAATATCCCGGGTCAATCGAAGAATACCCTGCCGGGCTTCCTCGTGCGCCGCATTCACAGCCGTGTTCTTCGCTGAAAGGATAAGGCCAGATTGGAGCACCTGAAAGAAAACCAGACCCAGGAGCCCGAGCACGCCCACCGCAACGCCCATTTCGCCAACGGAAAAGCCGGCTTCAGAGGATTTCGTTCTAAGAATTAGTTTCATTGGTCAGCAGTGCGAAGCGTGTCCATCGCCACCACATAATTCTTGTTTCGGAACGTGTAGTTCACGGTTGCCGTTACCCTGCGCAGGTTCAGATTGGTGGCCCCCACAAACGTCATGGAGCTGAAGGTGTCGGCGACCGTGGTCACCAAGGTGCCCCTAACGATGATTTTTCCTGAAACTGGGTCCTGATAGATGAACGCTTCCTTGGAGACGGGCTGGCCAACTCCCGTCCGGAAATAAGGATAATAGGGATAGTACGAGCTGGTCGTAGCAGGAGGAGCAGTGGGAGGAGTAGTGGGAAAAACTACTCCTGAGAAGGCGAGCGCATCAATCTCATCCGTGGTCATGACTTCAATCGGGATCTTCTTTAGGGCTGGGTCGAAAAGGCCCGAGATGTAGGCAGCCGAGATATCGAAAGGCTCTTTCGAAAGGACCAGGTCGATCTGATTTTGGGCGGCGGTTTGCGCCTCGCTGTAGAGGCGTGAAGTCACCGCGTAGGTATTGATGGAGTTGAAGCCAAGATACACCCCGGCGGCCATCGTCCCGAGAACAGCCAACGAGATCACGATTTCGATCAGGGTGAATCCCACGCGAGTTTGTGCCGGGTGCGGAAGAAACCGATTAGGTCTGAACTGGCGCGAAAGCGACAACATTATGGTTTCTATAAGCAGGAGGCATGCCGATCCCCTTAGCGTCTCAGACTCAACGGCTCCCGGGTCCGTTGCCAGTGAGTTGCCTCCCGGCACCCCTCCTGCTCAGCCAGAAGCATGATCTTGATGCATTCCCGCCCCAAAGAGCAGCGCGAAGCAGTGCGCAACCTGGTGCATTCCGTTTTGACCCGAGACATGGGCACCTTCAATCCGGAACGCTTCAAGGATTGGATCAAGGACGTTGACGCGCGCTTTCGAAAAGTGGGATTGACGCTCCTCTTCGAGATCCGGTCGCGAGCGGTCCATTTCACGATCAAAGAGATCCGCTCAGGGCGAACAGCCTACAAATTCAGCGCCTCTACCCACGTCCCGTTCGAAGATCGGGACGTCGTGATGACGGTCTAGATTCGCGCAGACCGGCGCGCTGAGGCAACGTTCTTCGGAACGAGTCGCCGCTGGGAAAGACCTGTTTCTTGCGTGGCCATCCAATCAACGAGCCCTCTCGTCACGAATCAGTCTCGACCTTCGTACCATGGCTCGAAAACGCGCGCAATCCTCGCATTGGCTCAATCAACGATTGTGGAAACTCACAATCGCACAGTGGACCTCGCTTACCCTCGCCCTGACCGGCATCGTTCTGATCTTTTGCCTTTTCTTCATTCGGCGAAAAACCGTCGAGTACAAGCTGGAACATACCTTTGCGATCAGTTCGCCGGAGTTTTTCGGTTCGGCGCTGGCGCTGAGCAACCCGGTGCCGGAGAGCGCCAACAAGATCGAGCTGCTGCAAAATGGCGACGAATGTTTCCCGGCCATGCTCACTGCCATTCGTTCGGCGAAAAAGACGGTCAACTTCGCGGCTTACATTGTGAAATCAGACACGGTCGGCCACCAGTTTCGCGACGCGCTCTGCGAACGGGCGCGCGCCGGTATCGAAGTGCGCGTGCTCCTCGACGGCATCGGCTCCGGCTGGGGGCTCAACAATTCCGACGTCCGCATGATGACCGATGCCGGCTGCAGGTTTGCCTACTATCATCCGGTGCAATCCTGGCGAATGGACCGCGCGAACCGCCGCTCCCATCGGCGGATCCTGGTGGTTGATGGGACGATCGGTTTCACCGGCGGCGCGGCGTTTTCCGATCGATGGAGCGGCCACGCCCAGGATGAAAATCATTGGCGCGACACGCACGCCCGGTTGGAGGGCCCGGTCGTAGCCCAACTGCAATCCGCTTTTCAAGGACACTGGATTAAGACTTTTGGCGAAGCGCTCACCGGGGCTGGCCAGTTCCCCGCCCTTCCTTCCGTGGGCGACTTGAAGGCGCAGATCGTAGAATCGCGTTCCTTCTCGAGCGCGCCGATCCCACTGGTGCAGGCGGTCACGTTCGCCTCCGCGGAAAAGCGGATCTGGATCACGAATCCGTATTGCACACCCTCCGACGATCAGGTCGATCTTCTCGTGAAAGCGGTGAAGCGAGGGGTCGATGTGCGGTTCCTGTTGCCTGGTCCGCATAACGACCAGCCGCTGACGGAGTCGGCCGGTCGCACGGCCTACGGCCGGTTGCTCCAGGGCGGCGTGAATATTTACGAATATCAGCCGACCATGATTCACTCCAAAACCATGGTGGCGGATGGGCTCTTCTCTATGGTCGGCTCGTCGAACCTGGATCCGCGGTCGTCGGAGATCAATGAAGAGATCGATGTCGTAGTTTACGACGAGAAATTCGGGCGCGAGATGGAAGCGGTCTTCGAAAAAGATTTGAAGCAATCACGCGAATATACACTCGAGGAATTCAACAAGCGTTCCTGGTTCGAGCGCACGACCGAGTGGCTCATGATTCCTTTCCGGTCGCAACTGTAGCGCTGGGGCGGTTGACCGGACCGACTACTCCGCCAGCACCAGCGTCAAAAGCTGCCGATCCGTAATCTTGAAACCGGCGCGCCGATAAAGGGCCTGGGCCGTAGCGTTGTCCCGGCCGGTTTCCAGGTGAATCGCCCGCACGCCCTGCTCCATGCAAAATGCCCGCACTTCGTTCAAGGCGGCGGTGCCGAGCCCCGCGCCGCGAAACGGCGCCTGAATGAACAAGTCATCCAGAAACGCGTTTCGGCCGCCGAACTCCATGCTGTAGGAAAATGTAATTACCACATATCCGACATCATCGTGGCCCGCCTGAACCAGCCAGACGTGCCCCAGCCGATCGTCGGCCAGCAAGGCCGCGAAGGCCTCGGCGGCGCGAGTGGCATCCAGCGGCGTGGCAGTTTCGGCATAAAACTCCGTCATCAACGCCACGAGCCGCGGCACGTCTTTAAGCGCGGCGGGTCTCATTTGGTTGATCTTATTTTCATTCCAGCCTCTTCCAGCAGGACCACGGCTTCCTGACCCGATAACCTCGCGCTTTTCCTAACCTCGTCCGGAGAAATCCATCGCGAAAAGGATACGCTTTTGACCTTGTGCTTGCCGGCCGCTGTATGAATTTCTCTGAATCGGCGCGAGGCGATCGGCCTTGAAATTTCCCGACAGCCGCGCCAGGCAACGGGCGGAAAGAGAGGACCTGCCAGGATGACCCCGCGTCAGGTCATCGACGGGAAAGTGACTTACGTGCATCGCCGGCTCTGGCGCGCCCTTGTTCGCGCGCGATACGGAATTCGAATGACGTTCTCACGTGCCGCCTCTTTAATCGCGCGCAGCCACATTCGCCGGATGATATCGCTCCCGGGATGAGAGCGACAGCGCGCGTCTGAATGCAAAGCCAGCGCAGCGGATAAATGAACGACACCGAACCAACTGCGATCAACGCAAAGCCAGCGCAAAACAGGACCGGCTCGAGCATGTTCGACTAGCCGGCCGGCGTGAAGCCCAGGACAATATCGAACTTCGCCGCCAACTCGCCGATGCGCGAGTTTTTGACCGGAACGAAATCGACCGTGACGGCTTCCTGCGCCTGGCCGTCACCGATGCGGCGATAGATATGATCGCGCACATTTCCCGGATGTCCTTTCACATAAAGCTGCGTCGTGAATGGCTCGCGTCCCTTCACCTTGACCATGAAGTGAATGTGCGGCGCGGGCCGAGTGGGGTAGGGCCCAGGCTTGATCGTGCGGAAATAATATTCCCCGCTCGATCCTGTCTCGAAGCGGCCGAACCCCTGGAAGTTGGCGTCGAAGCTGCCGGCCGGTTTGCGGCCCCGCTCCTGAAGGTAGGTGGCCATGCTGTCCACCTGCCAAATTTCGATGACGGCATTCCTGACCGGTTCGCCGTGCAGGCCGAGGAGCCTTCCGCTGAGATGAGTGATCTCACCCACTGCCGGCGTCACTGAGTCGCTGATTGTGATCAGATCGTTATCGGAATCCAGCGGGAGTTTTTGCGGATACAGTGGCCCCTGGGTGACCCAGGGCGTCTGGCGCATTAACTCCTCCGCAAAAAGGCCCGGGACGGCAAAGAAGCCGGCGACGAGGCTGGCGGTGCGAAGAAAGTTCCGCCGGGTTTGGTATGGCTGCGCGCTCTTCACGAGACGGACCCCGCCGCACTGTGCTTTCCTGTGGCAGCAGCATCGCTCCGGCCCGCAAGCGGGCCGGAGCTCACAGCTACCTTAGGTTGTAAATTTCGACCAGGGCTATACCGATGCCGCCGTTCTTGCCGGCTACGATCGCCGTAAACTGCCCCGGAGGCGCCAGGTCGGTAAAGAGGCCTGATTCCATCGCATTCGGCAGCGCCAGACCGTTGGCCGTGAGTTGGGCCGCCGAGACAGGATCGTCCGTCCAGTTGTCGTTGGACATCATGATCGTCCCATTTGCGTTGTGCAGCTCGAGGGTCGGATCCTGCAGCAGGTTGGTGAGGCCGAAGCTGCTCAGCGAAGGTCCGAGGGCGCGCACCGCTATTCGAGTGGCGTTGTTGTTTCCACCCAGCACGAAGCCGCCGATCATGACTTCATCCGCGACCTGCACGAAGCCGCGCGTGCTGATGTTGGCCAGGTCGGAGTCGATTGCCTGGTTGGTATCGTAGATTTCCACGAGGCCGACTCCCATGGTCTGATTCACTCCGCTCAGGATCGCGGTGTAAGCTCCGGGCGCCAGAGTGGCGACGATGACCGCTTCAAGATCATCCGTCGGCTCAAACGGAGTCCCTTCGATTTGCGACCTTTGCGGGCTGTCCTTCCAGTTGTCGTTACTGGTGATCAACGCGCCATTGGGCCCGCGCAGTTCCAGCATCGGATCGGCCAGGACATTCGCGGCGGGCACGCCCGAGTTAGCGAGCGAAGGTCCAAGGCCACGAATCAGGATCGGTTTGTTGACGTTTCCGCGGATAATAAACCCGCCGATCATCACCTTGTCGCCGACATCCACACGCAGTCGGGTGGAGATGTTCAAGGCTTGGGCCGGGGTGGCGCTAGGCGTTGGGGTTGGCGAAGGTGTGGCGCTTGGCGACGGTGTGGGCGTCGGCGTTGGGGTTGGAGTCGGTGTGGGCGTAGGTGTCGGCGTTGGCGTGGGCGCGACGACCGTTTGGCCGCCGGAGAGCGTGCCGGTGCTGTTGACGTAGTTCGCATCGCCGCTGTATTGCGCCTCAACCGAGTGCGGGCTGCCTGCGACCGTCAGCGAGGAGGTGGTGAACTGCGCCTGGCCGCCGCTCAAGGCGATTGGGCCGCCCGCATTCGAGCCGTCAATCACGAACTGGACCGTGCCTGTCGGTGTGCCTGTTCCAGGCGCAACCGCCGAGACCGTGGCCGTAAAGGTGACGCTCTGGCCACTTCCCGATGGGTTGGCGGACGAAGTCACGCTCGTCGAGGTGTTGGCTTGGTTCACGACCTGACCACCGGTGAGGGTGCTGTTGCTGGTGTTGAAGTTGCCGTCTCCACTGTACTGCGCTTCCACCGTGTGAGGACTGCCACTCACCGTTAGCGAAGCGGTGGTCAGTTGGGCCATCCCGCCGCTCAAGGTGATTGGGCTGCCGACGTTTGAGCCGTCGATCACGAACTGGACTGTCCCGGTAGGCGTGCCCACTCCAGGAGTATTCGAGGTCACCGTGGCGGTGAATGTCGTGCTTTGTCCAAATACGGTCGGATTGGTAGATGAGGTCACTCCTGTCGTGGTGTTAGCCTTGGCTACCGTCACCGACTCGTTGGCGTCGTTGCACATTCCAGCCACGCCGTTGTTGTTGGCATCGCCGCTGTAGGTGGCGATCCAGCGATAGGTGCCAGCCGCCGTCGGCGTGAAGTTGCCGGAGTTGTAAGTGCCGTTTCCAGCCACCGGGATCGCCGCGGACGTAAAGACGGGTGCGCCGCCGCAGGTCGCATCGTCAGGCCCGTAAAGCACGAAGGTGACCGTGCCCGTCGGGTTGGTCCCGCCCGAGATGGTCGCGGCATCGGAGATAGTGCTACCCAGACCGACATTTGCGGAGGCCTGTGTGGTCATCGTGGGACTTACCTTATTCACGACCACCGATTCGTTCGGATCGTTGCACATGCCGGCGACGGCGGCGTTGTTCGCGTCGCCATTGTAAGTGGCGATCCAGCGATAAGTACCGGCCGTGGTCGGCGTGAAGTTGCCAGAGTTGTAGGTTCCATTTCCGGCCACCGGAATCGCCGCGGACGTAAAGACCGGTGCGCCGCCGCAGGTCGCATCGTTCGGTCCGTAAAGCGTGAAGGTGATCGTGCCGGTCGGATTGAATCCGCCTGCTAGTGTCGCGTCATCCGAGACATTGCCCCCCAGCGTCACGTTCCCTGAAGCCTGGGTCGTGATCGTCGGGCCCGCCTGGCTTACCACGACCGACTCGTTGGCGTCGTTGCACATGCCGGCCACGGCCGCGTTGTTGCTGTCGCCGGTGTAACTGGCGATCCAGCGATAAGTACCCGGCATCGTCGGCGTGAAGTTGCCGGAGCCGTAGTTGCCATTTCCGGCTACCGGGATCGCCGCGGAAGTGAAGATCGGTGCGCCGGCGCAGGTCGCGTCGTTCGGCCCGTAAAGATTGAAGGTGATGCTGCCGGTAGGATTGAAGCCGCCTGCGATCGTGGCCGTGTCACTTACATTGCCTCCTACAGCAACACCGGCGGAAGCAGTTGTCGTCATCGTCGGGTTGGCCGTGCCAACTGTCACGTTTTCGTTGGCATCGTTACAAACGCCGGATACGCCGCTGTTGTTGGCGTCGCCGCTATAGGTCGCGATCCAGCGGTAGGTGCCCGGTGCCATCGGGGTAAAGTCACCCGAGCCGTAGTTTCCATTGCCGTTCACAGGAATGGCGGCCGATGTAAAGACTGGGGCGCCGGCGCAAGTGTTGTCCGCAGGCGCATACACGTTGAACGTGATCGTGCCAGTCGGATTCACTCCGCCACTCAGCGTCGCGGTATCACTGACAGGCGATCCCACCGTCGTCGAGGCGGTCGAGACTTGTGTCGTGATCGAGGTCGTCGCGGCCAGGTTGGTCAGGGCGAAGTCCGCCGGGCCATTATAACCGGTGGCTGTCGCGGAGACTGTGTAACTGCCGGCAGTATTATTCGCGGTAAAGGTCGAAGCTGTCGCAAGACCACTTCCGCTTGTCAAGACCGTCTCTGTCGCCGTGCCGGAAGCGGCAAACGTGCCGCTCGCGCCTGCGCCCGGTGCGGTAAAGGTCACTGAGACCCCGCTAATGGGAATGCCGGACTCTGACACCGTGGCTTCCAGAGCTAGCGCGAATGGCATGCCTATCCCCGTGCTTTGTGGCGTGCCTGCCGTCGCGGTGATCATGTAGTTCACTTCCACCGCGCCGAGGTCCACAGTGGCCGTAGCATCGCCATCCGGTCCATCCACGATTCGAGCGAGGAGGCGCTGGTCGGTGAAGGGAGGCCCGCTAAACGGCGGATTGATCACTTTGCCGTTATCACCCGCGTCAATCACCAGGGAAGACGGGAGCGGAATATGGGTATTGGTAGGTCCACCGTTGTTGCTCAATATCCCAAGCATTGGATCAAGCGGGGTAGCCGCTGTGCCAACCTGGTTTCCGTTGGTGCCATCGGTGATGCCGGTCATGCCGGTGTCGACCCCGACCAGGTTGAACGAACTGGCCGGATCGACGGCACCGTCGATGTCGCTGTGAGTGTCGGTTGCTCCAGCCTCGATGAAGTTAGCCGCGACAATCGTGTTGTGCAGCGTGAGCGTGCCACCCTGCCGGCGAATGCCGCCGCCGCTTCCGCCTGCGCCAACGTCGTTGTCGGCGCGGTTGTTAGTGATGGTGCAGTTCGTAATGGTGGCCGTGCCACCCAGCACATCCACGCCGCCGGCAAAGCCATTGGCGTTGTTGCCGCTGATGGTCGAATTAGTAAGCGTAAGGCTTGTGGCCGTGGCGGTCTGATGGATACCGGCACCGTCAGTAGCCGTATTGCCGGACACGGTCGAGCTGAAGACGGTGAGCACGCTGTTGTTGAAGATGCCACCGCCTGAGAGCGTGGTTGTGTTACCGGACACGGTCGAGTCCTGCAATGTCAGGTTTCCGTCGTTGAAGATTCCAGCGCCGCCGAGCGCGTCGGCGCTGCCGCCGGTGATCTTCAGGTTCTGGATCGTCGCCGTCTTGGCTGCGTTGAGGATGAAGACACGATGCGCGATGTTGCCGCTGCCTTGGACAGTTACCTGCTGAGCAGTGCCGGGCCCTTGGATCGTCAGGTTCTCGTTAATCGTCAAGGCGCCAAAGCTTGTTGAAAGCACGATTGTCTGCGGTGTCGCGAAGACTCCTCCGGTGTCGAACGTGATCGTTCCGCCAGCGCAGACTTGCGCAATCGCTTCGCGCAGCGAGCAGTCAGCGTCACAGACGCCGTCGTTGGTATCGGCGATCTTCGTGACGATCGCCGGATTGGGGCAATTGATGACGTTCTGCTGAAGGATGGCCGACGTAGAAGCGTTGTAGTTGGTGTCTCCGCCGTATTGCGCGGTGATGTCGTGCGGCGAACCGGCCACGCTCAACGTGGAGGTGGAACAGGTCGCCTGGCCGCCGCTCAGCGTCCCGTCGCCCATGGTCTCACAGGAGATCGGCGAGGCGCCATCGAAGAACGTCACCATTCCCGTCGGCGTTCCAGGAGGCGCGCCGACTGGCGCAACCGTGGCGGTAAAGGTAACCTGGATGCCGTTCGGAGACGGATTCTGCGAGGACATCAGAGTCGTCGTCGTATTTTGTTTGACGACGACCGTGTAAGCCTGCGAACCGGTTGCTCCCACTGAGTCGGTCGCGGTGATAGTGAACATGTAGGAGCCGGGCGTAGTCGGTGTGCCGTCAAGGACGCCGGTGCCCGTATTGAAGCTCAATCCCGGCGGAAGCGTCCCACTCGGAGCGGAGAAGGTCTTGGTGCCGGTGCCGTTGTTCGCGGTGACGGTCTCCGGACCGTAAGCGACACCCACCGTTCCGTTCGGCAGCGTCGCCGGTGTCACCGTCACGGCGGCATTGATGACGATCTGGTAGGCTTTCGCGGCAGTGGCCCCGAGTGAATCGGTCGCCGTGACCGTGAAGTTGAAGGTATTCGGGACCGTCGGCGTGCCCGTAATCGCCCCAGTGTTCGTGTCGAGA
>DASQLH010000193.1:0-2161 GCA_035630155.1 Chthoniobacterales bacterium | reverse complement strand
GAGGGCAAAGAATTCGGAACGGACGGCCCGCTTGAGGCTGGAACACTCTCAGGTGCGGGCGCGTCCGTTCCATTCGGTGAAAGTTTGAAAGGAATTCGCGTGGGCGATGGGGGGGATTTTGCTGTCACAGATGGCGACCGGGAAGGCGCCGGCGACATTTGGAATCTGGAATCCAACGCGGGCTCGGGTTCGGCCGCGGCGAAAGCTTCCGCCGTTGGCGGCTGAACGCGGACCACCGGTAGATCGCCGGTCTCCATCTGAAGCGGCTCCAGCGTCGTGCCGAATTCCGAGCAATCCTCGACCGCCACCTTCAGGAATGGAGTTTCGACCTGCGGCACGATCAGGTGGCGTTCCTGGTCGGCGCGCACATGCAGATTCGTAAACTGCTCGAGCACCTTGGCGAACGGCAACTCAACCTGCCACGCGTCGGAAGGCGATATGGTGCGCAGGAAAATTTCCGGCACCTGCTCGTAGATGGTCGCAAGCGAGACGGACGGTTTGCCATTGGCCATCCCCCTCTCCACTTCGGAGGCGCGCACCAAAATCCGCCGATTGCCATCGTCGCCAAGCGGTTTGACGTGGCCGGGCGGCATCCCGGCCACGACATCGGCAAGCTCGAGCGAGATCACGCGCTCGACATTCGGTTCCAGGGCCAGGGCGACTGCCGGCGGCAGATTGCGCGAGTTGGCGGGTGCCGGCGCAGGGGCGGCAAAGGAAATCGTGCGCGGCGCGGCCGGTGGAGGCGCCACTGCGGCGGCGGTCGACATCTGGCCGCCCATCGCAGTCGAGCGTGCGGCCATTTGAAAAGGATCTTGCGGCGCGACGGTGCGAGTCGCGTTTGGCATCACGGTTTTGCTGAAGCGCTCGCTGCTCGGTTTTTCGAGGGGCGGAAGCACGGGCTTTGACGCGGCGGCAGCGGCGCTCGCTTTCGCTGCGGCCTCTGCTTTGCCTCGCTTGAAATAGCTGAGAAATGGAATCGTCATCGGAATATTTAGTGGTCCTCCGCCGTGACGCGCCAGATTTCCTCCAGCGTAGTGATTCCTTCGAGGGCCTTGTCGATTCCCACCATGCGCAGCGTCCTCATCCCTTCGCTGATCGCCTGGTTCTTCACGACTGCGGACGACGCGCGTTTGATGATGAGCCGGCGAATCGACTCGCTCACGGGCAGCGCTTCAATAATCGCCACCCGGCCGAGATAACCGCGCCCTTTGCAGCGATCGCATCCGCTTCCGTGATAGAAGACCGCGCCTTCGGGCGCCGACATCGAGAGGCGTTCGAAAATCTCGGGCTCCGGCGCGAATTCTTCGCGGCAGTTCGTGCAAATGCGCCGGACGAGTCGTTGCGCGCAGGCCATGATGACCGAGCTCGAAATCAGGAACGGCTCGATGCCCATGTCGTCGAGTCGGGTGATCGCACCCGCGGCGTCGTTCGTGTGGAGCGTGGTCAACACCTGGTGACCCGTCAGCGCCGCTTTGACCGCGATGTCCGCGGTTTCGTTGTCACGAATTTCACCGACCATCACGATGTCGGGGTCCTGGCGCAGGATGGAGCGAAGGGCCGAGGCGAAATCGAGCCCGATGTCGTTGCGCACCGAAACCTGGTTGATGCCGGAAAGCTCGTACTCGATCGGGTCCTCGACCGTCACGATGTTGTATTGCGGGTTGTTCAACTCCTGCAAGACCGAGTAGAGCGTCGTCGTTTTACCGGAACCGGTGGGGCCGGTGACGAGAATCATGCCGTGCGGCGCGTCGATCGCTTTTTTGAATTTTGCCAGCGTGCCTTCCTCCATCCCCATCTGGTCGATGCTTCCGGTGAGGGCACTTTTGTCCAGGATACGGATAACGATCTTCTCGCCGTGCGCCGTCGGCAGAATCGAAATACGAAGATCCACCTCTTTGCCGACAACCTTGATCCGAAAACGTCCGTCCTGCGGCACGCGGCGCTCCGCGATATTGAGGCCGGCCAGAATTTTGATACGCGAAGTGATCGCGAGCTGGAGCGCTTTCGGCGGTGATTCCGCCGCGATAAGTTCGCCATCGATGCGGTAACGCAGCTTTAACGTGCGCTGGAACGGTTCGATGTGGATGTCCGACGCCTTTTCCTTGATCGCCTGGACGAGAATCAAGTTCACGATCTTGATGACGGGCGCGCCTTCGGTGTC
>DASQLH010000192.1:0-5933 GCA_035630155.1 Chthoniobacterales bacterium | reverse complement strand
CGGCCAGCGCGCCGAGCCAGGCCGCGATCTTTGAATTGTTCAGCACCATCGGGTCGCCGCCCGAAAGCAGGATCTCGCGCAGCTTCTCGCGTCCGCTTTCGGGGTGCACGCCGCCGTTCTTCGCGACGGCCGCGTTGTGCTCCTTGATGTACGGGATGATCTCGGGGATCAACGCGAGACCCTTCTTCGAGATGGTGCCGTCCTGTCGCTTGATCTGCTTGCGGGCGATCAATTCTTCGCGATAGCAGAAGCGGCAATGTGCCGAGCAGGTCGACACGACATACATGAGTCCCATCTCGTACTTGTGCAGCAGGCCCTCGACGGGGCTGTAGTCCATCTGGTTGCCGGGATCCTCCGAGCCCGCAAGATCCATTGTCTCGTCGGGGTCGGCCTTGACGATGCGCTGAATCGCGGCGCTGGTCCTGGCCAGGTCGTAGTAATGGCGCGTGATCTTGACGGGCATCCGGGTTTCAAGGTCACGGTCGGTGCCCTTGAGCATTTTCAGGCGTGTCACCTCGTCCTTGGAGTAAAAGCCGAGCATGTCCTCCGGCGCCTTCTCGTTGAAGAAGGGGCCGAGCCCACTGATAATTCCCCGCTCATAGCGGGCTTCTTCGACGCTCTCGAGAAACTTCTGCTCGCGTGCGGTGGGGACGTGGGGTTGTGGCTGTGTCATCGTTCGGCCTCCATTGCGGGGAAAGAATTAATGTCTATCGATCAGTTCCCCATTTCTACGCCCGAATCCCCATCCTACAAAAGCATTTTGTGGCGAAGGTCATCGCTAGCTTCGCCGTTGGTAGCGAGATGGCTCCGCTCTGCCGGCAGAGGATGACAGGGTGGGAAGTTTGGCGTAAGTATTCGGCACCCTATGGAACCTGTTTACATCCTCGGCGGCGGCCGAACTGATTTTAAGCGCAACCTGAAGAAGGAAGGCAAGACGATCCGTGATCTCATTACGGAATCGGGACGGAAGGCGATCGACGATGCGAAGATCGATCCGGCGGAAATCCAGGCGGCAGCGGTGGGGAATTTCAATGCGGGGCAGTTCACCAAACAACTGCACCTCGGAGCCTTCATTCCTGAGATCGACCCGAAACTTCGCGGCATTCCCACGATGCACACAGAGGCGGCGTGCGCCTCCGGTTCGCTTTCGGTCCTGCTCGGTGCGCAATGGGTGATGGGCGGGTTCCACGACGCGGTGCTCGTCGTCGGCGCGGAACAACAGAAGACGATGTCGTCGCTCGACGGCTCGGATGTCCTGGGCGCGGCCGCGGATTACCACATCGAGAAACCGGAATACGGCGACTTCATGTTCCCGAAATTGTTCGGGCGCATCGCGCAGATCTACATCGAGAAGTACGGCGCTACGCCGGACGACCTTGCCTCGGTCGCCTACAAGAATTACGCCCACGCCCGCCTGAACCCGATGGCCCAGATGCGCGACGCGAACCTGACCTACAACGACGCGTCGCAAGTTTCCGACAAAAACCCCAGTGTTGCCCCGCCTCTCCGGGTTTCGGATTGCTCGCAGATCACGGATGGCGGCGCCGCCCTCGTGCTCGTCTCAGGGAAATACCTCGATCGCATTGGTCGCGACAAATCGAAGCTGCCGCGCTTGCTCGGCTTTGGCAGTTCGACCGATTACCTCGCGCTGGAAAAGAAAGACGCACCGACGTTTTCGACCGCGCGCAAAGCCGCCGAAAAAGCGTTCGGCATGGCGAACCTGAAGCCGCGCGACATGCAGGGCGTCGAAGTCCACGATTGCTTCTCCATCACGGAAATCGTCGCCTACGAAATTCTCGGACTCGCCGAGCCCGGCAAGGGAGCCGAGCTGGCGAAGAGTGGGGCTACGGCGTTGCCGCAAGTGCGCGGCGAGCACGTCAGCGGCAAAATTGGCTGGGAGATCCCGGTCAACACCGGGGGCGGCTTGATCGGCGACGGGCATCCTGTCGGTGCGACCGGTGTGCGCCAGGTCTATGAGGCGTATCAGCAGCTCACCGAGCAAGCGAACGCGCACCAGATCGAAGGCGTGAAGAAATTCCTGACCTTCAACATGGGCGGCAGCCTGACGACCAGCGTCGCCATGATTTGGGGCCGGGAATAAATCGGCCGGGCGAGACTCTGTCGAGCCGTCGCCGCGCGGTTCTCGGCGCTTAAGCGGCGTGCGCGTGATCGCGCGTCATCGCCACCAGGTGGGCGTGGAGCAATGAGAGGCGGACCTTCACGGCTTCGCAACGCTGGCGTTCCCGGGCAGCATCCCCTTCGGGCAGATGCTGCGCTTCATAGGGCGATTTTGCAGGCTTGAGAGCGTTCTCCACGAATTCGTTCGCGATGCGGGCGCGCTCGAGATTCAAGGTGTTCGTGGCTTTCTCGGCCTCGGCCAGGGCGAGGTCGCGGATGGTCGCGTAGGCCTGGATCTCATCAGCGATATAAGTCGACATCGCGTGGCGCGTTGAGGACCAGTTGGCTGGCTGGACGGCTTTCGCACGTTTGAAGGTGGGCCTGACAATTGTGCTTCGGGGCTGTTGGGTTGATTGCATGCCCCGAGAATGAGCAGCTCCCGTACCGGCAGCACCCCGTTTGCCCTACAGCGCCAAGGCCTTATCCTGCCCAATGAGCCTGCCCGATTCTGATGCCACGATGGCCGTATTCCTCGATCTGGAGAACATCGCCATCGGCGCGCACGAGGCCCAGTTTCCCGCGTTCGACATCCGGAAGGTGATTGAGCGCCTGCTCCTCAAGGGCCACATCGTGGTCAAGAAAGCCTACTGCGATTTCGACCGCTACAAGGCCTTCAAGCGCGGGCTTCACGAAGCCGCGTTCGAAATGATCGAGATCCCGCACATCCGCCAATCCGGCAAGAACTCCGCCGACATTCGCATGGTCGTGGACGCCCTCGATCTCTGCTACACCAAGAGCCACCTCGATACCTTTGTCATCATCAGCGGTGATTCGGACTTCTCGCCGCTCGTCAGCAAACTGCGCGAGAACGCCAAGACGGTGATCGGCGTCGGGGTGAAGAAATCGACCTCCGACCTTTTCATCAGCAACTGCGACGAGTTTATTTATTACGACGATCTCGTCCGCGTCGAGCAAACCAAGAGGCGTCCCAGCGCCGCGCCGCCCCGGCCCGCCTCGAAGACATCGCCCGATCGGGGAGACGGTCTCTCGGTCGACCGGGCACTCGACCTTCTCACGAAAACTTTGGAAGCGTTGCGCGCCGAGCGCGGTGAGGATTATACGATTCGCGGCTCACTGGTGAAGCAGGCGATCAAGCGGCAGAACCCGGGTTTCAACGAACGCGCGCACGGCTTTCGCGCCTTCAACGAGCTGCTCCTCGAAGCCCAAAAACGCGGCCTGCTGAAGCTCGAAGACGACAAACAAGCCGGCACTTATATCGTCCACGCGGTAGAGTAGAAATCCGGTAGGGACATCGCGCTGCGATGTCCGTCGACGGCGCAGCGCGCCGTCCCTACCTACGCGCCGCGCTTGCTCTTCGCTTTCGACTGACCGCGCCCGCTGTGTCCCTTCGCTGCTGCGCTGCCACCGCCCCGGCTCACATTGGTTCCGCTTGGCTTTTTGCCAGAGCTTCGTTTCTCACCGGGGCGATTCCCAGCGGCCGGTCCCGCCGGCTTGCCACTCAATTTAGTTTTCTTCGCCATAACGCTCCCACATTTACTTGCGGCGATATTTCTCGCGATACTTGTCGCGCAACTGCGTCTGCCGGTTCGACAGATCGATCTTCCGCCCGTCGATATACGCCGCCTCGACTTGCGTGGGAAGATCAAGTGGATCGCCGTTGGTCACAATCAGCGTCGCGGCTTTTCCGGTCTCCAGCGATCCCAGGCGTTCGGCCACGCCGAGAATTTGCGCCGGATAAAGCGTCACCGCTTTGAGCGCTTCCTCTTTCGGCAAGCCGAACGCCGCGGCCATCCCGGCTTCATACCCGATATTGCGCTCGTTCGTCTCGGCGCCGCGGCCATCTCCAGCGATGCAAAAACGCACTCCGGCCTCGTGCAGCTTCGCCGCGTTGCTCCAGCTGCTATCATAGCCATCGTCGCGCCGCGGCGGCAGGCTCGTGGTCGGGCCGAGCACAACCGGCGTGTCGCTCTCCTTCAGTTGGAGGGCGACGCGCCAGGCATCGTTGCCGCCCACCAGCACGATTTTTATTTGCGCTTCCCTGGCCCAGGCGAGTGCCGCCTCGATTTGTGCGAGCGTGCTCGCATGCACGAAGAGCGCCAGCTTCCCGTCGAAGATCGGCATCATCGCTTCCCAACGCAGATCGGATTTGAAATCGGGCGACGGATTTTTTCGCGCCTGCCAATAGGAACGCGCGATTTGGAACGCGTCGCGGATTTGTTTTTGCGCCTTATCGATTTCCTTCTGTTGGTCCTTGACCGACTTCCTGGCGCGCGGTCTGCGGTCGATGGTCAAATTCGGCCAGCGCAAATGCATGGCCGTAGGGGAGCGCACCGTCATCTCTTCCGGCGTCCACCCATCGAGACGGAGCACGGCGGATTGGCCGGAAATAAGTCCACCCTCCGGCACCGAGAGCGCGGTCAAAATTCCGTTGCTGCGCGCGACCGGAATCAATTCACTGTCCGGATTGACGCTCGTGATGCTGCGGGCGTTTGGATTGATTGCTCCGGATTCCGCGACATCCACCGTCGCGCGCACCGCGCCGATTTCGACCAACCCGAGAACCGTATGCGCGTTGATCAACCCGGGATACACATGTTTGCCGGTGGCATCGACGACTTCCGCGCCTTCGGGAATTGGCACCTCCGCGCCGCCGATTGCCGTGATTTTTCCTTTATCGAAAACGATCGTGCCCGAAGCGATGTCTGGGCCGCTGACCGGATGGATCGTCGCGCCTTTCAACGCGATCACCTTGGACTGCGGCGGCGCCGGGATGATATCGGACGCATGCGCCGAGATCGGAGCGAACGTCGCCAGCGTCAGAGTCGCCGCGATAATGGTGGTAAAAATTCGCGCGATCATTCCGATGCGTCCTGGATGCAGGTGTGTTTATCGCCGCCGCTGCCGTAGAGTCCTTCCAATTCGTGGTCACGGTGGATCTGCCGGGCGGAAAGTTTCGGCGGCGACTCTTTGTCGTCGGGCTTCTTTTCCCCTTCGCCCTCTTTCGCCGAGCCGAGTTCCTTGAGGCGTTCGGTGAGCGCCTTCTGGACAAGGGCTTCGCGCTGCCCGGCGAAAGCCTTGCGCGCTTCCAGATCTTCCGCGCGATCGAAATATTTCCGGCCATCGACCCAGGTCTGCTTCACGCTGGCGTAATTCGAAAGCGGGTGGCCGCTCCAGATCACAAAATCGGCATCCTTGCCGGTTTCGAGCGAGCCGGTTTTCGCGTCGATGCGCAACTGCCGCGCCGGATAGATCGTCACCAGCTTCAACGCCTCCTCCGGCGGCAGGCCGCCATACTTCATCGTCTTCGCCGCTTCCGTGTTGAGGCGGCGCGCGAGATCGCCGCTGTCCGAGTTCACGGAAGTGAGCACCCCCTGCTGATGCATGATCGCGGCGTTGTCGGGAATCGCGTCGTAAACCTCGAACTTGTAGCCCCACCAATCGGCGAAGGACGAGCCGCCCACGCCATCCTTCGCCATCGTATCGGCGACTTTGTAGCCCTCGAGAATGTGCTGCAACGTCGCGACCTTTATCTTGAACTCCCGCGCCACGCTCAGGAATGCGAGGATTTCGTCCTGCCGATAGGAATGGCAATGGATCAGCCGCTTCCCGCTCAGCATTTCGGAAATCGCTTCCAACTGAAGATCGCGGCGCACCGGCAGGCCCGGTTTCTTTTTCAGCGCGGCATCGTATTCGAGCGCGGCCCGGAAACGATCCCGCATGAGTTGTTCAACGCCCATCCGTGTCTGCGGATAGCGCGTCTTGAATTTATCGCCCCAGTTCGCCTGTTTGACGTT
>DASQLH010000191.1:0-13514 GCA_035630155.1 Chthoniobacterales bacterium | reverse complement strand
TTCATCAACATCACCCCGAAGATCGAGGACCTCGTCAGCCAAAGCGGCGTCCGCGAAGGCCTCTGCCTGGTCAACGCCATGCACATCACCGCCTCCGTCTTCATCAACGACGACGAGAGCGGCCTCCATCACGATTACGAGGTCTGGCTGGAAAAACTGGCTCCGCACGCCCCCACCAGCGCCTACCGGCACAACCATACCGGCGAAGACAACGCCGACGCCCACCTCAAGCGCCAAATCATGGGCCGCGAAGTCGTCGTCGCTATTACTAACGGCAAACTCGATCTCGGCCCCTGGGAACAAATCTTCTACGGCGAATTCGACGGCCGCCGCCGCAAACGCGCCCTGGTGAAAATTATCGGCGAATAGAGCATGACACTGCGAGGAAGGAGAATGGCGGATAGATGATAGCGATGGAGACTGCACGCGCTCGTGCGCGAGTTCGGACGTCGGGCGTTTCCCAATAGCCCAGCGCTTTAGCGCTGGGGGTAACGCCCCCTCGCGTCACCCTTTTTGTTCGCCCTATGTTGGTCACCAGCGATAGATATACGTTCCATCGATGGCGTTTCGAATTCACGATACCGTGGTGCGGGGTGAGATTGATAATCGCGTCAAAGGAGTGGTCCGCGGCAGAATATGGCTCGAAGGCCGCGCCGAGCCGCTCACGCTCGAATTGCACGGCAACGCGCACCCCGATCTCGCAGGTTGCCTCCTGACGTTTGTTAATCCGCTTTCGCCGCTTCGTCACCCGCAAATCGATTCACTTGCGTCGCTTCAGCGCGGTGACGCCGGCGACGTCACGGCAGCGCGCAAAGTCCGCGTATCCGCTGATCTGGTTTCTCGCACCGACGTCATCCGCAAAAGCAAGGAACAATCTACGACGCCTCTGGCCAATTCCCTCTACCTCGAATGGTTTAGCCAAACTAATGGACGGGTCGTAATCGAAAGCGCGGACTACGAACTGACGATCTCCGCGCCTGAGTGGAAATTGACGCCGGAAGAGGAAAAGCAGCGCGCTCGCGATGTAGCCCTGGCGATGCAAGAATTCATGACGCGATTAACGAGCGCGATCGAGCAGCATAAGCGCGGGCAGAGACCTCCCGAGGAGCCGTGGGACGAGCACGATTACGAGCGTCTTCTGCGAGAGTCTGACGCACGCACGGATAAATACATGGAGTTGCTCGATAAATACGGCGACTCCGACAAGGCTGAAGAGGAAATTGCGCATGAGATGGGATGGGAGCGCGAGCTGACTGAGGAACAAGCGGAAGAAGAACACCAGCGGATTGAAGAATTGAATCGCGCCTGTGAAGAAGCGCTCCATGAACCGCCGCCTGAGCCGGAAGCGCACCGCGAAGGTATTGATTGGATTCGCACCACCGATGGCGACCTGCGTCATCCGCTCCAGCATCGCTGCTTCGAAAGCGCCATGAGGTTTTGGCATGAAGCGGAGACACGCGGCTTGCAGAAGTTGAACGATGAAGAGTTGGAGAAATTTCTCTTCGAATTTCAGACGACCAGCGTAAAGCTGGGGGGAGCGTTAAACAGCGTTGCACGCGGTTGCGGCAGTGGTGACGCCGCCTTTACCATCGCCTGTCTAAAGCGCGCCCTCGATCACCTCCACAAAACGCAAGCTGCCCTGGAAGCACTCGCGCCCAGAGAGTTGTTGCCTCGGCACACGATAGCGGAAGCGCGCCACGAGCTGTTCGAGCTGCGTCAAGAAGTCCTTAAACTGATGGATGAGTTTAGGCGCGAGTCGAATCTGTGACCAATTTCAGTGAATAGCCCAGCGCTCTAGCGCTCGGACTTGGCGTTGCCTCCGTTTTTGCGCAAGCAATCGAGGGAAACCGCGAATCGACACCAATGGGCGCGAATTGGGCGGACCGAAATCGGCGTGCGTCGGTTGATGCTTTTCCCAGCTTTCTTGGGCATGGAGGTTCCGCCTCACCCGTCGGCGCGCGTCAAGGCTGATTTGATGTCAACCACCGGAGTGCCGTCGAATACCTCAATCGGGCCGATCTTCACGCGGGTGCCATTGATTTTACGCACCGTCACAGGATGCAGCCCGAGAGGGTTCGGTCGCGCCGGTGAGCGCGTGTAAAACACGCCGGTCAGTGGTCTGCTCGGATCGCTCCGCGGATGATTCTTCAGCACGCTGCGGTCAGCCTCGTGCAACCACGTAATGACGATCAGCTCATGACCTACCTCCATTCCCAGAAGTGCCTCCTCAAATTGCGGTTCGATCTCCAGCCACGCATCCGGCGCACCTTCCGGTCCTTGCCGCGGCGCCTCTTCCCGCGTCTTCAATGCCGAACGAATGAAACCAACCGGGTGCAGTGTATAAGCGCTCATCGTCTTTGCACGATACGCCTGAATCCCCGCCGGCAAGAGGGCAAGCGAGGGAGTGGAACCGCGGGTTGACACGACTCGGCGCCAATCGGGGTCAATCGAAATTAGCGTCTATTCGCGGTTGGCCTTTCCTCATTCTTTGGGATTTGGGATTTGGGATTTGCCGCGAAGCGGCTATCCTCGCCACCTATGCAACGCGATCATCAGCATTGGTATTCACACCGCCTCAGCCGCGACATGGGCGTCAATGTTTACGGGCATTACGGCATGCCCATTCTCGCCTTCCCCACGAGCATGGGCGACGAGCATGAGCAGGAAGGCCAGGGCATGGTCCGCACTCTTGGCCCTTACATCGAGGAAGGGCGAATCCGATTCTTCTCCATCAACGGCGTGCAGAGCGATTCGTTCTCAAACAAGGGAGCCCACCCCTTCCATCGCAGCTGGCTCCAGGCGCAATACGACGACTACGTGGCGAGCGAAGTCTTGCCCTTCATCGACTCCGTCTGCCAAACGCCCGGCATCCCGATCACCACCTACGGCGCATCACTCGGCGCCTATCACGCGGCCAACACCCTCTTCAAACATCCCGACCGGGTGAAGCGCTGCTACGCGCTCTCCGGCGTTTACGATTTGCGCGATTCCATGGACGGGATGTATGACGACAACTTCTACTTCAACAACCCGGTCGACTATATGGCAAACCAGAACGACCCCTGGTTTCTCGAGCAGTTAGCGAGCTGTGACATCCACCTCGCCACCGGTTGTGGCCCATGGGAAAACAGCGGGCCGACCTACCAAATGTCCGCCGTGCTCGCGAGCCGGGGAATTGCTCATCATCTGGACGACTGGGGCCCGAAGGGCGGCCACGAATGGCCCTACTGGCATCACCAAATGTGGGAATACGTCGGCCAGCACTTCTGAGCGCTTTCGGCCGCCAAGTCCAGATGATCGCGGGCTTCTAACACGCGGGCCCGGCCGTGCGTCGGCGAGGCAATTCCTCGGCGAACCGCAATTCCAGTTGTCGAGACCTTGAATGCTTTAAGCATTCAAGTTTGCAGCGCGGCTCTTGTGTTTCCGATAAACGAACCCTCGCGGTCGCGACCGGCTGTGGCCCATCGGAAGTGCCCGGCCCGACCTACCAAATGCTAGCGGTGCTCGCGAGCCGGGGGATCGCTCATCATCTGGACGACTGGGGCCCGAAGGACGGCCACGAATGGCCCTATTGGCATCACCAGATGTGGGAATACGTCGGCCAGCATTTCTGAAGACCAGTTCGCGTCGCTTTGCAAGACGAGAACGCCCTTGCGCAGTCCCGATTTTCACCCCCCTTGGCCCGCGCAACGAACCGTTATCTGCGAGATCGCCTAGGCGTTTAGCGTTGCGCCCACATGTCAGCGCATTGACGTGTGGCCATTCGCATCCGCCACCGCTGATCACGCCGTCTTCGCGCGGTCGATCCGCCGAAAGAAAAGAAGCAAGGCGAAACAGGTGCTGCTCGCGATGATCGCCGGTAGGCCGACCATAATGAAAATTGCGAGTGCCTCGCGGGTTCGGAGTAGCTCCATCCAAGTGCTTCCGTAGTTCACCATTCTGACGGTGCCGACTCCCATGCTGTGGGTTAAACGCAGTGGGTTACGCCGCCAGTTCGCCGAAGAGGGGGATAGATACTCTTGGTCGTTAGCGATGAACACCGCGCGCTCGTTTTCCGGAACGTAACGCTCCCAAGCGCCCACGGCGACGCGCTCGCCAGGCTGAAGCGAACCAATTTCGAGCATTTGCTGGTTTGCAACGAAGTTCGGCCGAAAGCCGAGGCGCTGGATTCGAACATACGCTAGCGGTTCATCAAAATACAGCGTGACGTTGGCGAGCGCCACGTTTCCGGTATTCCGTATATATCCAAGCCATCTTCCTTGCAGCTGATGGAGAGGAAATGCGCCCTCGGGTAGAGGTTTGTTTGGCGGAGCGACTGCCGACTGTATTCCGTTCTCTGTCAGCATGATCTCACAGTTCGGCTGCGCGCCCACACTCTCGGGATACTGCAGCTTGTCGAAACGGAACTCCGCATACAGTGATGGGTTTGGGACCAAAAAAACTTTGCGATCGCAATCCCAACGCCGATCAAAGCGCAAAGCGCGGCGAAACGTCCGATCCACTCCCAGAGTTTGTGCGGTCGTGCTACCTCAGCCATTCGTTGCTGCCAAACACTGTCAATCTCCCGATGTCAGTGCAAGATCATTCAAAGGCGCCAAGAGTCCGCAGTGAAGAAGCCGAAAGCAAAGAAATCCTGACGGCTGCCCTTGGGGAGTCCATTGGCCACTCCGTCGGTCAGCGTTTCAGTTTTTCAGCTTTTATCCTGTGGCCACGACTGGGCCTACTGGCATCACCAGATGTGGGAAGACGTCGGCGCGCACTTCTAGCAAACGAGAGGGAATCGGAGAGACCGCGAATAGACGCGAATTCAGACAATCGCGATGCTACACTCAGACTCCCTCTCGCGTCTTTCCCTTTAAGAACGTCGGGTTATTTACCGTATTGATTGAACCCTTGTTGCCACTGATCAAACATTTTGTTGTGATCGCATTTCGGGGTTCGACCGGAAAGTTTGCCCATTGGTTTGAACATAACAGGCTTCAAATCGGGCAATATGCGCTGAAGTCTTTTCTTCTTGTCTAGAATTTTTGTCTCAAGGGTTGTCATAGATTAGAGGGATTCCAAAACGGCATCGACGACTGCCTTCTGGCCATTCTCGCAATATGTCGTGGTCGTGCAAGTCAAATCGCCGTGCTCGAAAAACTTGTTGCTGGCGGACCCGGCAAGGCAAAAAGAGAAATACTCGCAGGTGGCCTGACAGTTCGATGCTCCCTTGAGGTAGTCTTTAACATAATGCGTGGCGTAGGCACGTGAGATGATTTCTGAAAGGCTGAGATTATGGATGTTGCCGATCACAAACGAAGGATATCGTTCGTTTGCATAGGGCCCGTTAAGTTCCGGCGCCAGCATGACGACGTCTCCATCGACTGCGACGGTCGGGAAGATGTCGTACCTGAAATCATCCGGGAGCCACGATTTGTCTTGGCTTACCGCTTCCATCCAAAACAACGCGCGACTGAACTCGCGAATTTTGAATGATGGTCGAGCGAGCCAGAGCTTGAACAAACGCCCCCAGAACTGCTGCACCCGTTGCCTGTTCCGGTAGTTTTTCCTATTCGTGCCCTCAAACTCCTCGATATTGATACCCAAAGAAGAGCAACCGAGCTCTGAGAAGAACTCGAATATTTGGTCAGGAACATCAATGTTTAACTCGTTCACGACCGCAATCACGCTGAAGTCAATTTTATGGGCCTTTAGTCTCTCAAGACCTGCGATGACTCTGTCGAAGGATTCGTGATTCGCCCAATTCACTCTGTTCCGATTCAAATGCTTGGGGCCGTCGAGGCTAATGCCCACTCCGAAGTCATATGCCCGAAATAGTTGACACCAACCGTCATCAATAAGAGTCGCGTTTGTTTGAATCACATGCTCGACGTGACTCGCAACACGAAGCGTCTCGAACGGTTGGACAATAGATTCAAAATGTTTGAGCCCGGTAGCAAGCGGTTCACCCCCGTGCCAAACGATCGTTACGGGCGTAGCTAATTCTTTGAGGCCTTCCGCAACTTTCTCCGCAGTTGCCGACGACATGCGCCGGTTTTTGTCTCGGAATGGGAGATAGCAGTACGAGCAATCCAGATTACAACGGGTCGTAGGTTGGAGGACAATGTTTCGCAGGGAATAGCCGAGGGATGAATTAGGCATTGACTCGGAAACTTTCTGAGGGGCGGCTGCTGGCTGCATGCGTTCTTGATTGAAACAAACTTGAACGACCGAGCCAAGACTTTCGTAGGGGAAAAAATGGGGCCACCTTTGCGCGTTCCAACCGGTTTCTCATCTGGGCGACGTAGCGCGCGCTTGCGAGCGTATCAGCGCGCAGCTGCCGGGACTCTTGATTCATGCGACTCACCCGCGGTTCGGCCGAGGCATCTCAGAAACGCCGAGATTCACAGACCGACGCATTGTCGAGCCCGGTGCATCCGGTCAGGAGCAACCATTTGTTATCGCCGAGTCAGTACCAAATCTACGGAGTTTCTCGATGTAATTCAGGCTCAATTTATGTTCTTCCGCCCCATTGATCATGTCATTCACCGCAATAGCGTTCGGTATGAATGACCCACCAGTGTGCGTCGCTAGATATTCTCCGCGTCCATTGGTCTCCCATCTGCGATAACACTCATTGTGCGACGTGTGTAATTAGGCGTTTCCTTATCAAGAAAATGTATTTGCTCCTTCGAAAGAGTGTAGAGGACTCCCTCAACCTTCGCACTTTCGTTTGGAACGATATTGGCCCAGCCACTTCCCGCAGCATCTTGATGATTGAAGGCTGGGCAATATTTAGCGAGTTCGCATCGCTTTGCCGCCGGAATCTTACGAAATTGTTCTTCCGACCACTTAAGTCGTTCGCGGAAACGCACGCCCGACATATCCGGGCCGTAAGCCATGTAGTATTGCGTATTTTCAGAAGGCAAGGTGGTAAAAGGCGTAGCCGCCACGACGATTTTTTTCAGGCGCGAGGGAGTCACTCCCTGAGGTGCCACATGCCGTATCTCAGGAGGCGCGCTCTCAAACACTTCCAGCGCAAAGTCTTCCCCCATCGCATTGAGCAATTCAAAACAGATTGAAAAGCACTTGTTCCTCACGCCTTCCGGCCCGTCGCTGCTACAAATCTCCTTGAGCTTGTGCTCGAAATCAGTCTTTTGCTGCATCGTGCGAGTTTGAGCTGAAGCCATCTTGGCAATGACGTAGTCGGCAAGCTCGTTAAAGCGATCATGCTGGAAGATATCCACCTCTCGGTTTACAAGTTCGAGACGTTCCGTTGCCCGAATGCGATCGATTGCCTCTTCCATGTAGGAGAGAAAGATCTTAATGATCTGCTCAGGACCGAATGAAACATCCTGATCCGCAATCTTGATGTTGAACAGCTTTGATCGCATGATGAGCATCGCACCTAGGCCCGCTACGAGAACCTTTTTTAACTGATCGCCGGCATCCGGCGACCGCTCTGTGAACATTTCCAGCACGCAGAGCGCACAGACTGCGATGATACCGTTGAAAATGTGGTAGAGTATCGCGTAGCTGGTCCGAACGGACTGAAGTGGTTCATCTCGAAACTTACCGATGATTTCGGCAAATGCGGTACCCATGCCCAGTGCGAAAACCCAAAAATACTCGGTTTCCGCGTGCATCCAAGTCCACACAAACACCACAAGAAGCGCCGCAGGGTACCACAAATAATTCCCGAGGACAGAAACCGCGAAACCCAGCACGCCAACCACGACACAAAACACCAAAGCGTCAATGAGTAGAAAGACAACGATGGGGCCTTTCTGTGAAAATCAATGATAGCCTTTCCAAGATCTTGGAAACTTGCGAGTCGTTGCATTGCCAGGCTCGCCTTGTGATCGTCGCCGGATTGCTGCAGCGGAGTTACTGAAGGCGTGGCAGGCTGATTATTCGTCGTTAGAATTGTCTCCTGGGGGGCAGAACCATTGGGTCCTTTAGTTTCTCGCTGGGCCACGCTTTCGGGCACGCGCGTGGTGGACGGGGTTGGCACAGGGGGCGATTCATTGTCTTTGCTGCCCGGAATCGTTGAAGGCGCAAATTCCGGGGTCTGGGGAGCTGCGATGACTTCTGTCTTGCTTGTGGGCGCCGGTGGGGATGACGACGATTTCGGCGTCGGCGCGGGTGTCCCCGATTCGATCCCGTCGCTCGCGGCTGTCACCGGGGTCGCTAAGGGACCGGCCGCCTCCGGCACCGGTGTGGCTGGCGAGAGTTCAATATTTTCGCTAGCAGTCGTGTTGGGACGCGGAGAGGATTTTGGGGTCGCGGTGGCTGCCAACGACTCAGGCGTGTCGCTCGTGGGGGCAACTGGCATCATTGGAGGCTGCGAGGATTCCGGCGTTTGCGCCTCAACCAATTGAGTTGAAACGGCCAATAACCAGACAAGAAGATAGCTCGCGAGGGCGTTCTTGCGTGATTGGGGGTGGAAACGGTTCATGAAAGTAGTATTTGGGCGAGAGCCCGGATGTACTGTGCCATGCGTTCCAACTGGGTGTCATTCAATAGCATGTCGTTGTTTACTAAATCGATCCGCCGCATAGGGTCGTCGCTTTCATAATACCGCGACGAAACGGCGGTTACTCTGAAATGTGCCAATCCCTCGACAAATGCAACGAGAGCGGATGGTATCTGTTTCTTCGTAGCAGGGGGCACAAAACGCTATGGGATCAGTTCATCTTCGATTTGCCAAATGAATTCTGATTCGGTATCGGAGGTTTCCATTTTCCCGCCTTTCTAGCAAAGAAAAGCGTCGATCCGGTAAACTGTCAGAGCCTCGAGGAATAACTTCCGGATGATCGCCAGACGAGGCCATGAGCCCCGCCGCAGCCATCTTGTTGGCCGCGCGCTTAGCGCATTCAATCCTGGCGCACGCGCAAATAGGAAGGGAACCTCGGCAATCCTTTGGCCGTTAATCCCCGGAACCGATAGGTGATAACCGTCCCCACCGGTGGCGGCAGCTCTCGATCGGCGTCGGTCAAGCCGCTCCCGATCGAGAATTCCCTGCCGTCGTCCGCCCGGACGCGGAGCGCCCCAAGCTTGCCCGCAAATTTCCCTTTCCCCGGTTCGTGCGCGATGACGGTCGCTTCCGCATCGTCGTAAGGCTTGACCTTGAGTAAGGTGGGCGAGCGTCCTGCGTCGTAGGCCGATTCCGGCTTGCGCAACATCAATCCTTCTCCACCCTGCCGGACGACGCGATCGCGCTCGGCGAGGAGTTGAGTCACGCCCTGACAGCGTTGTTGCGCCACGACTCTGACAAAGCGGTTTCCTTCCGAAACGGTCGCGCGCAGGAATTGCATTCGCTGTTCAAAAGTGCCTTTCGCCTGCGGGGCATCGAACACCATATAGCGGACGCGTTCCCAGCGGTCGTCCGGCGTCTCTGAACGGACGATGCTTATAATCTCTTCAAACTTCCCATGACCAATCCATAACTCTCCGTCCAAGGCGATGTGGCGCGGGAACTCGGCGAGAAAATAATCTGGTGCGTGAATAAGATTGCCTTTGCGGCTCCGTAACTCCTGGCCATCCCAATAGGCCCGCAGGCCGTCATATTTCTCACTCATCCACCAGCCGGTCGGATCGATGGATGGGTTCCAAACATTCGCGAGGAGCAGAGGTGGCGTTTGCTTTTCCGTCGCCGCAGTGGCGGCAACGAGGTCTTTCTCTTTTGCCGCGAGCCTGCCGGCCAGGAAGAAACCAGCTGCCAGTACAATAAGTGTCGCTTTGCATTCGGGGGGAATGTTCATGCAAGAGGCTGGCCGAATCCAATTCGCGCTGTCAAGCCTTCCCCGCGACTTCTGGAGTTCGTTAGGCCGAAAGGGGATCGCAGGAATCGTCCGGTTGAGGGAGTAGCGGATTGCCGAAACCGGGATTGCAGCCGTGGAATGTTCTGGGGTGTCGTTATGTCGATTTCTGGAGCAGAAGCAGTTCGCGATGGCGAGGGCGCCAGCGCCAGCACGCGAGGCGCGTATGCTCCCAAAATATTGGAACGCCTCGACCTAGCGAGGCGGCTACCCGCCTTCGCTGAGGCTACGGCGTGACAGGCAGGATGGAATCACGTCTTCGCGTAAATCTGGGCTCCGGACTCCGTGAACTCTGTTGCCTTCTGTTCGAGCCCTCGATTCAGCGCTTCGTCTTCCGCCAGGCCCTGTTCGGCAGCGAACTTTCTGACGTCTTCGGTAATTTTCATGGAACAAAAATGGGGACCGCACATGGAGCAGAAGTGAGCGGTCTTCGCACCCTCTTGCGGAAGAGTTTGACGAAGCTGTTGCCCATCATCTTTCGCCCTCGGCGGGCTGGCCGCGAACTCCAGTCCATGTCGCCTCATCCCAGTCGGCTCCATTCGTCATGGTTTAGAATAAATTTCTGCTCCGCTGTGCTGAAACTCGGCAGCTTTCTGCCGCATGCCGTGTTCGAGCGCAACGGTTTCATCCAAGGCGTTCTCTGCCGCATATTTCCTAACGTCCTCGGTGATCTTCATGCTGCAGAAATGAGGGCCGCACATCGAACAGAAATGGGCTGATTTCGCCCCTTCCATGGGAAGGGTTTCATCATGAAAGGAACGAGCGGTCTCGGGGTCTAACGAGAGGTTGAACTGGTCCTCCCAGCGAAACTCAAACCTTGCCTTAGAGATGGCGTTGTCGCGGTATTGGGCGCCGGGGTGGCCTTTCGCCAAGTCGGCGGCGTGGGCGGCGATCTTGTAGGCGATGACGCCGTCTTTGACATCTTTCTTGTTCGGCAGGCCGAGGTGTTCTTTGGGGGTGACGTAACAAAGCATGGCGCAGCCGTACCAGCCAATCATGGCGGCGCCGATGGCGCTGGTGATGTGGTCGTAGCCGGGGGCGATGTCGGTAGTGAGCGGGCCTAGGGTGTAGAAGGGCGCTTCGTCGCACCACTCGAGCTGCTTCTCCATGTTCTCCTTGATCAGGTGCATGGGCACGTGGCCGGGGCCTTCATTCATGACCTGGACGTGCTGTTTCCAGGCGCGCTGGGTCAGCTCGCCTTGCGTGTAGAGCTCGGCGAACTGCGCTTCGTCGTTCGCGTCGGCGATGGAGCCGGGGCGGAGGCCGTCGCCGATGGAGAAGCTGACGTCGTAGGCGGCCATGATCTCGCAGATCTCATCCCACTTCGTGTAGAGAAAACTTTCCTGGTGATGAGCCAGGCACCATTTCGCCATGATGGAGCCGCCGCGCGAGACGATGCCGGTAGCCCGGCGTGCGGTCATCGGGATGTAACGCAAAAGCACGCCGGCGTGGACGGTGAAGTAATCGACCCCCTGCTCCGCCTGTTCGATGAGGGTGTCGCGATAAATTTCCCAGGTCAGTTCTTCGGCGCGGCCGCCGACTTTTTCGAGCGCCTGATAAATCGGGACGGTGCCGATGGGCACGGGCGAGTTGCGGATGATCCATTCGCGGGTGGCATGGATGTTTTTGCCGGTGGAAAGATCCATCACGGTGTCGGCGCCCCATTTGGTGGCCCAACGCATCTTCTCGACTTCTTCTTCGATCGACGACGCGACGGCGCTGTTGCCGATGTTGGCGTTGATCTTCACCAGGAAATTGCGGCCGATGATCATCGGCTCGGATTCGGGGTGGTTGATGTTGGCCGGGATGATGGCGCGCCCTCGCGCTACCTCGGAGCGGACGAACTCCGGTGTGATTTCGTCACGTATTGCCGCGCCGAAGGAGTTACCGGGATGCTGGTGTGCGAGGGAATTTCGAATTTCGAATTTCGAATTTCGAATGTTTTCACACCCCAAGTTCTCTCGGATGGCGATGTATTCCATTTCTGGCGTAATGACGCCTTGTCGTGCGTACCAAAGTTGCGTCACGGCTTTGCCGGGCAGGGCGCGCAAAGGTTTCTGTCCTGAAACCTGAAACCTGAAACCTGAAACCTGGCCGTTGCCGTTTCGTTCCGCCGCGTGCTTTTCCGAAAGATAACCGTTATCCTGAGGCGCAACGGCCCGGCCGGAAATTTCTTCGACGTCGTTTCGGGCGCGGATCCAATCGGCGCGCAACGGCGGCAGACCCTGGTTCACGTCGACCTGTTGATCGGCGTCGCCCCACGGGCCGCTGGTGTCGTAAACGCGGACGGGCTCATTGACTTCGATTTCGCCGGACATGGTTTTGGTCGGGGCGAGGGAGATTTCGCGAAAGGGAACGCGGAGGCCGGGATGGAGCTGGCCGGGGAGGTAAACCTTGCGGGAGTTGGGGAGAGGCGCGTCGGAGGTCGTGTCTCCATTGGAAGAATTCGATTGTTTCTTATCCGTGCTCATCCGTGTAATCCGCGGTTAAAATGAAAAAGCCATGCGCGGAAAACGCATGGCTGAAGATCCTTTCGCTACCTCGCTCCCTTCGGCGGAATTACCCGCATCAGGTTCAAGGGGTTCGTCTAGGACGTCTCAGCCATGTCGGCTCCCCCGCTCTTTCGCTAACGCTAAAGTGATCAGGGGGGCGAAGCAAGTGACGTGTGACGTGTTGTAGCCGCGCTGGTCGCCGCCCGCGGCAACGGACGCCCCGACATCGCGGGGCGGCTACAGCGCTGCGCTCTGACCTCACGGCACGAGGGGGTGCCGTCTCCAAGACTATGGTTCGCGGTTCGGGTCAGGGGGGGCTGATGTGGCCGGATCGAGCGCGGGCGTGGGAGTCGGAGCAGGATTGGTCACGGGGACGATCGGGGGCGGCGTCTCCTCCAGGCGAGCGGGAGGCGCGGCGAGATCGACGACGTTAATTTCGCCTGCGGCCTGGGCGCGGTACTCGGCGACGACCATGGGGCGCTGCTTTTTCTCGACGAGATTGCGGTAGTTCTCGATGCCGAGGCTAAGGGCTTCGGCAAATTTCTCACGCCAGGCGGGATCGGCGACGCGTTTGCTGTTGGTGGTTTCGGTGAGGAAGCCGCCCTCGACGAGGATGGCGGGAATCTTGGTGTGGCGGAGCACAGCGAAACGCGCGCGCTTTATCCCGCGATCGACTTCCGGAAGATGGCCGAGCATGGAATGGAAGACGGTGGCGGAAAGCGCGAAGCTTTGGGCATCGACCGCGCTGCCGGCCTGCATATTCACGAAATGCAGCGCGAGCGCGTTATCATCGGTCGAAGGCGCACCGCGCGGGGTGAGCGAGAAGATCTCGAAGCCGGTCGCGTCGCGGTTGGAGGCGCCATTGAAATGGAGACTGACAAAGATGGAATCCTTAGTGGCGTTAGCGATGCGGGCGCGCATGTGGAGCGGGATGAAGACGTCGTTCTCGCGCGTGAGCACGACCTTGAAGCCTTTCTTCTGGAGCATCGGGCGAAGTTTGCGCGCGACATCGAGCGCGAAATCTTTTTCGGTGCCCAGATTGTTGCGCGCGCCTTTGTCGAACCCGCCGTGGCCGGGATCGAGCACAATGGTCTGGACCTTGCCCTTTTGCGGGAGCATTTGCGGACGAAGCTGGGGCTCGATGGTCTTGGCGAGGTCGATGCGCGAGACGAGGAATTTGTCGTCCTTCGCGATAACCGGAAAGCAAAGCCAGTTGCGG
>DASQLH010000190.1:0-16034 GCA_035630155.1 Chthoniobacterales bacterium | reverse complement strand
TTACGACCTGATTTCGCAGGCCGGCCTGAAACAGGAACAGGTCGTCGCCTTTTACTCTTTCATGTCGCAGCTCGGGATGGCGGCGCAGGCCATCGATATCGTTTATCAATTGAACGCCTCGGAAGATGCGGACGCCGCCATCTATCAGCGGGGCGCCTCGCCTCTCGAATCGCTTTCCTTCGGAACGAACGGCGCGGCGGACGTGACCCTGAAGAGCCTGACGGGGAACGACCGCCTCCTCGCCTTCCGCTATCACGATTTGATCCTGCTCAAGAATTACACCGGCCAGACCATCTCGGTGCGGGGCCGGCCGCTGCTCCGCGGAGGTTTTTGCCGGATTTATCCCGGCCAGCGCATTCTGGTCGGGGACCAATTCCTCACCTACCAGGAGCTGGCGGCCTATTTCAACGCCAAGAAAAATGTGTCGCTCCCGCAGATCTTCGTGCGCGTGCACAAGGACGCGGATGAAGTGCAGCTCGAACGCTCGCGGACGCGAGAAAGCGCGCTCGAAGTCACTTTCGGTTTGAAGGTGCGCGTGAAAGCGCTGCGCGACGTAGATGCCGTCCTCAACGACGTGAAGTTGAAATCCGGCACCACGGTCGAGGCGACCCTCGAAGACCGGATCGTTTTTCATAACGACAGCGAAATGGACCTCCTGGACTTGCGCCGGCGTGCGCGCGCCATGGGCGGCCGCTTCCAACTCAAGGCGTCGAAGTCCGAATATCTCGTCTCGAACAACCCGAGCATGCTCGAGGAGGACGACATCCTTCTCTCGCCCGGCACGAGCGGCGACGTGCTCCTCAAAATTCTTTGCGATTACGACAAGCGGGTCGGCACCCTGGAAGTGATCGACGCCGACCGGCCCATCATGGTGGGGGAGACACCGGTCCGCGGGACCGCGCCGCTTGCGGATGGCGACACCATTCGCATCGATGTCGGGCAATTTCTCCGCTGTAATTTTTCCGAGCGGATCATCGAAGAAGAGCGCAACATCATTCGCTCGCTCGAAGTGGTCGATATCGCGCATCGCTTCGGGAACAACGAAGTCGGATTGGAAGGCGTTTCGTTTTCAATTAACCGCGGCGAGCTGGTCTGCGTGATGGGCGCGAGCGGTTCGGGGAAGAGCACGCTCATGAAAGTGCTCGGCGGCCAACTCCAGCCTAGCCAGGGCCAGATTCTCCTGAACGATCGCCCGCTTTATGAAAATCTCGATCTGCTCAAGGGCTACATCAGTTACATCCCGCAGGAAGACGCGTTCGACGAGCACCTCACCATCGGCGAGAACCTCCAATTCGCCGCTGCCATCCGCGCCCCGCATCTTTCCGGGCGGGACCTCACGCGCCGTCTCGAAGGCAAGCTCATCGAGCTTGGATTAAACGAGCGCCGCGACAGCATCGTCGGCAGCCCGGTGAAAAAGACGCTTAGCGGCGGCGAGCGGAAGCGCCTCAACATAGGTCTCGATATGATCGGTTCGGCCGACGTTTACCTCTTCGACGAACCGACTTCCGGGTTGTCCTCGAAAGATTCCGAGCACGTCATCGAAATCATCCGCGCGCTCGCGCACAACAAGATCATCATCGTTACGATCCACCAGCCGAGCTCGAAGCTGTTCCAGATGTTTCACAAGGCGATCCTGTTCGACAAAGGTGGCCGCCTTGTCTTTTTCGGCACTCCGACCGACATGCTGCGCTATTTCGCCGAGGCGGAACATCAGCACCAGTTTGGCGCCGACCTGGGCGCGTGTCCGTCGTGCGGAACAACCCGGCCGGAATTCATCTTCGACGTGCTGGAGACGCCGCTGCGCGACATTAGCGGCGACGTGATTTACGAGGAGAACACCCGCGGTCAGCTCGTGGCGGCGCGCCGTTATTCGCCCGAGTTTTGGCGGGACAAATACGAAGCGTTCCGGCTGATCCAGGACGTAAAGCAAGTCTCGCTGCGGCGCGGTCCCGCGCCGGCGCTGCCACCCGCGCCCTCGACCAAGCGCCGCTTCTTCATGCGGTGGCGCGACGAGTGGACGCAGTTGCGGACGCTCATGCACCGCTCGTTCATGAGCAAGTTACGGAACCGCGCGAACCTCGTCATCACCATCGGCGTCGCGCCGGTCCTGGCGCTGCTCATTGCGACGTTGCTGCGCTATTCGGAGCGCGGCGAATACGATTTTGCGTCCGCCTACCACATCCCGACGTTCCTCTTCCTCAGCCTGATCGTGGCGATGTTCCTCGGCCTGACGAACAGCGCCGACGACATCATCCGCGACCGCGCCGTTTTGCAGCGCGAGCGCAATCTCAACGTTCGCCTGCCGTATTACGTCTTTTCCAAATTCATCTCTCTCGGTTTCTTCGCCCTGTTCCAATGCATCTTGTTTGTCCTGATCGGGAATTACATTCTCGAGATTCGCGGGATGTTCTGGATCGATCTTGGCATCATGCTCATGACGGCCATGGGCGGCGTGGCCCTGGGTTTGGTTATTTCCGCCCTGGTTAACGATCCGAAGACGGCGGCCAATATTGTGCCGCTCGTTTTGATTCCGCAGATGATCATGGGTGGCGCGCTGATTAAATTTGAGGACATGAATCGCAACCTGGCGCTGGTCTACACTTTCACCCGCTGGTTCTCAGAACATCCCACTGAGGAGCAGGGCAAAAAAATGAGCAGTCGTCTCCAGGTTCCGTTCGTCTGTCAGTTCATCGCCATGCGCTGGTCGTACGAAGAGATGGTAGTGGCGCAGGCGAAACTGAACCCGCTCACCCGCCGGCAGGAGAAAACGCAGACCGAGATCGATCGGCTGATCGCGCGAAAGGAGCAGAGTCCGGAAGCGACTCGGCGTTTGGACGAATTGAAGGAAACGCTCGCGGTGCTCTCCGGATTGGAAGCGAAAACGGCGGAGGAATTGGATAAATACCTCGCCATCATCGACGAGATCCTGACCGAAAAACGGCAGTTCGATCGGGCCATCTTCAAGGAGGCCACCGGACCTGTGACCGCGGAGGTGCTCTACGTGAACCAGAAAGTCTCAGACCTGATTTCGAATGCCGAAATGGAGCAAAGCGATTACCGGCGCGGCGGGAAGCTGAACGTCTTTTTCGGCCAGGAGAAGCGCTACCTGGGGATGAAGGTGAATGTATTTATCTTCAACACCATCGTGCTCATCGCCTCCACGCTGGCGCTCCTCGGAATTCTCCACTGGATCCTGCGGCGGCAACTTGAAGTAAGGAGAAGCTAATGAAAATCCGAAATCCGAAATCCGAAATCCGAAATGCGCCGACTCGTCTGATCGTTGCGGCGAGCGAGCACGATCCGGACATGCTGTACGCGACCCACTTCTTCGCGCCGGACGCCTTCATTTTCCTCGAAGAAAAAGGAAAGCGCACGCTGGTCTTGAGCGATCTCGAGATCGATCGCGCCCGCAAACAGGCCAAGGCGGATGAGTTCGTCTCCTACAGCGCGCTCGAGCGCGAGGTGCAGGGAAAGCAGACGAAAGCGCCCGCTTACGAAAAGGTCTTGTCGCATTTTTTGCGAAAACGGGGCGTTCGCTCCGCGCTTGTCCCGGCGAATTTCCCGCTTGGCTTCGCCCAGGAATTGGCTGCGTCCAGGATCAATCTCCGCACGACGAACGGGCTGTTCTGGCCGGAGCGCGAGGCCAAGTCGGACGAGGAGCTGAAGCTGATGCGCCGCGCGCTTTCGATCACGGAAAGCGGTCTGGCGCGGGCGATGGAGGTGCTCTCCGCTGCAAAGCCCGGCGCCGGGAAGAAGCTTTCGTGGTCTGGAAAGACGCTGACGTCGGAGAGCCTCCGGGCCGAAATCGATTCCGCGGTCCTGCGGGCCGGCGGCTTGCCGGCGAACACCATTGTGGCCGGCGGCGACCAGGCCTGCGATCCCCATGAGCGCGGCTCCGGCCCCCTCAAGGCCGACTCCCTCATCATCCTCGACATCTTCCCACGCGACGCGAAGAGCGGCTATTTTGGCGACATGACCCGGACGGTGGTGCGCGGCCGGGCCAGCGAAGCGCAGCGCCGTCTTTGGGAAACGGTGCGTGATGGTCAGGCGTTGGCCCTAAAGAAGATGAAGCCCGGCGTGGACGGCTTGAAGCTCCACAACGAAGTGAAGCAATTCTTCACCGATCGCGGGTTTCCGACGGAGGTTCGCGATGGCCGCCAGGTCGGCTTTTTTCACGGCACCGGCCATGGACTCGGCCTCGAGATTCATGAGTTCCCGCGGTTCCAAAAAACCATCTTCAAGCCGGGCCAGGTTTTGACCGTAGAGCCGGGGCTTTACTACCCCGGCATCGGGGGGGCACGGGTCGAGGATGTGGTGGTGGTCACAGAATCTGGGACGCGAATACTCTCCCGTTTCGAAAAACGGCTGGAAATATGAGGCGCTGTAGCCGCCCCGCTACGTCGGGGCGTTTGCTGCGGTCGGAACGGCGACAGAGCGCCGTTGCTACAGCGCTCGAGAATCCTCTATCGGTCGATGAACGAACCGCGCTCTGAGGGGTCTAATCTTACGAGTTTGTCATGCCCGCGTTCCGGCATGCGCCAGACCTTAACCTGAATGACGAACAAGGGACGCCCAATACACCAAATTTAACGCTATGATTACACCTTACGGTTCCGGCAGCGGGATGACTTACTGGCTCTTGCTGGTGGGGGTCCCACTTCTGATCGGTCTGTGGGCCCAATTCCGCGTCAGCAGCGCCTTCAAAAAGTGGGGCGAAGTGCGCGCGAGTTCCAATATTACCGGGGCGGAAGCCGCCCGGGAAATTCTCCAGGCGGCCCAGATCCACGATGTGCAGGTCGTCGAAACGAACGATTTTCTAGGCGATCATTACGATCCCACCAAGAAGCGTCTCTGTCTTTCGACGAACGTTTACAACACGCCCTCGGTCGCGGCCCTCGGGATTGCCGCGCACGAATCCGGGCACGCCATTCAACACGCCAAAGCGTATGCTCCCCTGAAGTGGCGCATGGCCATTGTGCCCCTGACCTCCATCGCGTCGCAGATGCTGCCCTTCGTGATTATCGGCGGGCTCTTTTTCCACATCACCGGGCTGATCACGCTGGGCATTTATTGCTACATGATCCTGCTGGCCTTCCAGCTCATCACCCTGCCGGTGGAGTTCGACGCCTCGCGCCGCGCCAAAGTCATCCTCGATCAAATGGGGATGGTGCAGCCCGGTCAGGAAATGACGGGTGTGAACCGCGTCCTCAATGCCGCTGCCCTCACCTACGTGGCCGCCTTCGTCGCCACCCTCGGGAACCTCATTTACTTGTTCATGGTGCGGGATCGCGACTAGTCCAGTCCGCGTGGCCACGCCTAAAAAGATGAATCCGGCCATCGCCCTGCCGTCTCCGCGTCGTTTCACCGATTTCTTATCGTCGGGCCTCCGCAAGCGTGCTAAGCCTAAGCGCGACGCGATGGAACAGCCGAGATCGGATGAAGACCAGCAACTCGTCGCGCGGACCCAAAGCGGCGAGGCCGTCGCCTTTGACCAGCTCGTGGTGAAATACACCCCGCGCCTCTACGGCCTGGTCTACAACATGACCTCGAACCACGAGGACACGAACGACCTGCTCCAGGACGTTTTTTCCAAGGCCTACAAATCGATCGGCGGTTTCCGCGGCAAGTCCTCGTTCTACACCTGGATCCACTCGATCGCGGTCAACATGACCCTGAATTTCCTCAAGAAACGCGGCCGCCGTTTTCATCTCAGCCTCGACGACATGGACGGCAGCGTGCAGAACGATAAAGAGTTCCTCGAGCTCACGGCGACGACCAGTCCGGTGCGTGAAGCGGACCTCTCCGAGCTCCAGGTAAGATTGAACGAGGCCATGATGAAATTGTCTGATGAACACAGAGCCGTGGTCACCATGTTTCATATCCAAGGGATGCCCCATGCCGAGATCAGTAAAATCTTGCGTGTTTCCGAGGGTACGGTACGTTCCCGGCTCTTTTACGCGAACCGGCAATTACAGAATTACCTCGACGAATTTCGGAAGAACCCAGTTTCCTAGACCACCCGCTGCATGGACCCATTGAACGAAGATCAAATCGGCAAACTTTTGCGGCTCAAAAAGTATGAGCAACCCCCGCCGGGATACTTCGATAATTTCCTGCACGAGTTTCATCGCCGGCAGCGGGATGAGCTGTTGAAGGAGCCGGTCTGGCGCATTGCCTTGCAGCGCGCGCAGGATTTCCTCTTCCGGCTCAATGTCCCCGGACTCGCCTCCTATCCCGCCATGGCCACAGCGCTGCTGATTTGTGCGGCTGTCATTTCCCTGAAAGTTTATCAGACCCCCGAGGGCGTGAACGTCGCTGGCCAAAATCGCACTCCCGTGATGGCGACCACCACGGTGCCAGATTCCGCCTGGAGCCTCTCAAATCCGGTCACGACCCGCGATCTAGGCCCGTCGCTCGTTCGCACTGTCAAAGACAGCTCCAAAACTCACCGGGTCGCAGCGCCTCCGCGTTACGTGCTCGATAGTACGCCAGTGAGTTATGAAGCGGCTTTCCGGTTCTAGGCTGCGAGCACAGCGGCGGTTTTGCGACCGCCGATTTGTTTTCCCGGCAATGGCGACGCGCTTTCTCTTCGTCTTCGCGCTTTTTGTTTGTGTGACGGTCGCTCGCGCCCAGGAGGCGGGGAGCCCCACCCCGACGCCCACGCCTGAACCGTCGCGCGCGCCCGAACCTTCCACCAGCTCGATCAGCCGCGAGGTAAAGGAAATCTTTGAAAAGTCGGGCAAGGCCGTGGTGAAGGTGCGCGGGACCGATCAACACGGAGACCTTTCCGGCACCGGCTTCTTCATCGATCCGGCCGGCACGCTTTACACCGCTTTCTCGGTGGGCGGCGACACGGAGAATCTCACCGTTGAATTCGACGGCAAAGTTTACCCGGCGCGCGTCATGTTGGCCGATCTGCGCAGCGGCATCGCGATCCTGAAGGCGGACATCGCCACACCGGCCTTGCCCCTCGGCAAATCCGAGCAAATGGAAGTGGCCACGCCCGTCATGACGATCGGCTACCCGCTTGATCTTCCCGAGACGCCCAGTTTCGGCATGGTCGCCGGGTTCGATCGCAAATTCCTCGGCCGCTATTTTTCCACCACGCACGTGCGGGTCAATCTTCCCACCCAACGTGGTGAAGCCGGCGCGCCCTTGCTGAACTTTAAAGGCGAAGTCATCGGCATTCTCATCGCCAGCATCGACAACGGCTCGGCCTGTTACGCGCTCCCCATCGACGCGGCGGAGAAAATTCGGAACGACTTCATCCGGTTCGGCGAACCGCGCCACGGCTGGATCGGCATCAATGTGGCCGCTGCCCAAAAACCGGCCGAGGGATCCACAGCCGAAATGACCGAAATAATGAAGGACACGCCTGCGTATGGATCCGGTGTCCAGCCAGGCGATATTCTTCTTCAGGTCGGCAAGACGAAAGTCCGCCAGCCCGAGGATGTGATCGACGCCTCATTTTTCATCACGGCTGGAGACACCGTGCCGATCACGGTCCTTCGCGGGGACGAGAAGTTAACGTTCGAAGTAGAATCCGATTTCCATCCCTTGAGTGTCCGCCTCCCCCAGGCTGCTACGCTCAGCAAGGACGGAATTCCGCTCCAGATCGACGCCACCCGCCGGACGCCGTAGCCAGTTGCCGCTGATCTGTCGCCGCTTCGCTGTGCGAAGCGTGAGAGAAAACGTCGCCTACAGCATTTTGCGGAACTCCGCTTCGTCCAAGACCCGGACGCCGAGCTTCTTTGCCTTCTCCAATTTGCTGCCCGCTTCCTCCCCCGCGAGCACGAAGCTCGTTTTCTTGCTCACGCTCCCGCTCACTTTCCCGCCCCGCGCCAGGATCAGCTCCGCGATCTCATCGCGTGATTGGCTAAGCGTCCCGGTAATCACCCACGTCGTCGCTTTAAAGCCGGGCGCTCCGGCATCCGCTTTTTTCTCTTCCGCTTCGAATCGTAATCCGGCTCGCCGCAATTTCTCGATCAGCTCCAGGTTGTGCGGTTCGCGAAAGAAATCATGAATGCTCTGGCCGACTACTTCACCGACATCGGGAATCCGCTGGAGCTCCTCGACTGAGCTTTCTTTGATCGCGTCGAGGTCCGGAAAATGATCGGCCAGGGCGCGGGCGGCGCTCACCCCGACATGCAGAATTCCCAATCCGAAGAGGAGCCGCCAAAGCGGCCGCGACTTACTGCGCTCGACCGCCCCGAGCAAATTGCTCACGCTTTTTTCGCCCATGCGTTCGAGTTCGTTGAGCGGGCCGGCTTGAAGGCTATAAATATCGCCCACGTCGCCGAGTAATTTCTGCTCCACCAATTGGTTGATCACCGCTTCGCCAAGTCCCTCGATATCCATCGCGCCCCGCGAAGCAAAATGCTCAATCCGGCGGCGGACTTGCGCAGGGCATTGGCTGTTTACGCAACGGACGGCGACCTGCCCTTCATCCTTCACCACAGCGCTCCCGCATTCCGGGCAACGCTTCGGCATCCGGAATTTTTTTTCGCTTCCCGTGCGCAGCTCAGTCCGGACAGTCACGACAGCCGGAATGACCTCGCCCGCCTTTTCGATCACCACCGTGTCGCCGATCCGGATGTCTTTTCGCTCGATTTCTTCCTCGTTGTGAAGCGTGGCTCGGGCGACGCGGCTGCCGCCCACCGTGACCGGCTCGAGCGCGGCGACTGGGGTTAAAGTTCCGGTTCGCCCCACCTGGATCAAAATATCGAGCAGACGCGTTTCCACGCGCTCCGCCTCGTATTTGAAGGCGATCGCCCAGCGCGGCGATTTCGCGGTGAATCCGAGAATCTCGCGCTGCGAAAACGCGTCCACTTTCACGACGGCGCCGTCTGTCTGGTAGGTGAAGTCGTGGCGAATCCGATCGAGCTCATGAATGGCTCGGAGGATTTCCTCGACAGAATCGGCCAGCCACCAGCGCTCGCTCCCGGGAAGGCCGAGTTTCTTGAGCAGCGCGAAAAGTTCAGAATGTTTGTCCAGCGTCGCGCCTTCGATGAGTCCAGTACCGTAACAAACAACGCCCAGCGGGCGCCGCGCCGCGATCGCCGGGTCGAGCTGTTTCAAGGAACCGGCCGCGGCATTCCTCGGGTTTGCGAATTCCGGCAGGCCCGCCGCCTTCCGCTCCGCGTTCAACTTCGCGAAGCCGCCCTTGTCGAGATAAGCTTCGCCGCGCACTTCCAGGATATCGGGAACCTCGCCCTTCAATTGCTTCGGCACCGATCGGATCGTCCGGATGTTTTGGGTAATGTCGTCACCGACGGTTCCGTCGCCTCGGGTGGCGGCATACCGAAGCTCACCCTTTTCGTAGAGCAGCGAGACAGCGACGCCATCAACCTTCGGCTCGATCACAACCGGAATCTTTCGGTTCGGGAGAAGCCGCTCCATTCGCCCGTAGAAATCTTTCACCTCTTCCTCCGAATAGGTGTTGTCGAGGCTGAGCATCGGGACACGATGGGCGATCTGGGCGAAAGCCTTCAGGGGTTCGCCGGCGACGCGCTGGGTAGGGGAATCGGATGCGGCTAAAGCGGGGAACTGTTTTTCAAGGTCGCTCAACTCGCGATATAGTGCGTCGTATTCGCGATCGCTGATTGTCGGCGTGGCTTCCTGGTAATAACGCCGGTTATGCTCCTCGATTTCGTGCCGCAATTGCGCGACGCGCTGAGCCGCTTCCTTTTCTGCTAAAGCCATGGCGTCATAATAAGCTCCAAGGAGCGGCGATTTGAAATCGCCGTTTTTCTTGGTTCGGCGATTTCAAATCGCCGCTCCTTGATGCTTCCCTTGCAAAGGAGCGTTCCATGCGGTTAAAGCACTACTGACGTGAGCGAGCGCATCCTTGGCGTGGAAGGCGGCGGCACCAAAACATCCTGGGTGCTGGTCGAGCACGAAGCGGATGGTTTTCGCATCAGGGATCAGGGCAAGCTGCCCCCTTCGAATTTCCGTCTCACCTCCCCGGAACGGTTGCGTGCGATTTTTCAGCAGATGCCCGCGGAGACAGATCGCGTCGGCATGTTCCTCGCGGGCTGCGCGACGGAAGAAGATCGCCGGCTCCTGGCAAAGCTTTCCGCGGAGGTTTGGAGCAGGGCGAAAATCGCAGTCGGCAGCGATCGCGATTCCGGTCTGGCCGCTGCTCTCGGCAAGGCGGACGGGATCGCGGTGAACGCCGGCACCGGCGCTTCCGTGACCGGCCGTCGCGGCGACCGGATCGAAAAGGCGGGCGGGTGGGGCCACATTCTGGGCGACGCCGGCGGCGGCTATTTTCTCTCGCTCCAGGCGCTGCGATTCATTCTGCGCGAATACGATTTGCATCGGGGGGAAGCGCAGTTCACCGCGAGCATCCTGCGGGCGCTGGCCTTGAACAGCCGCGACGACCTGGTGCGCTGGGCGCAGACGGCGGACAAACTGGAGGTGGCGAGTCTGGCGCCCGTCGTTTTTGAAGCAGCCACAAATGGCGACGAGCAGGTGATGAAAATCGTCGAGGAGGGGGCGGGTGTGTTGAGCGAGTACACGGCAGCGGTCGCGACGCGTCTTGGTTTGCTCGCGCCCAAGGTGATTCTTTTGGGCGGCCTGTTCCAGCGCGATGGCGTTTACGTTCATGCGTTCAAGCGGAAGCTGAAAAAGAATCTCTCCGACGCGCGCGTCGCGATGAGCGAGCAATCGCCCGAGCTGGGCGCGGCGTGGCTGGCAGCGGAGATGGAAGAGAAGCCGGTCCTCTCGATGGAGACGCGCGGCGCCGAAGTGGAAAATCTCGCTCGCGCTCTGACCGAACAACGAAATCCGCGCTCGGAGAAGCTGGAGGAGTTAAGTGCGCACGAATTGGTCGAACTTTTCGTGGAGGAAGAAAAATTCGTGCAGGACGCATTGCGAAAGGAGGCGGTGTCCCTGGCGCGCGCGATAGAAATGGCCACGAAGGCGCTCCGCAAAGGCGGCCGCCTGTTTTACGCCGGCGCGGGAACTAGCGGACGGTTGGGGGTGCTCGACGCCAGTGAGATTCCGCCGACCTTCGGGGCCTCGCCGGCGCTGGTGCAGGGCATCATGGCGGGCGGAGTGAGCGCTCTGCATCGCAGCGTGGAGGGCGCCGAGGACGCACCGGGCGGCGGCGCGCTCGCTATCGAGGAGCGGGGCGTGACCGGCGCGGATATCGTCTGTGGCCTTAGCGCGAGCGGGCGAACCCCGTTTGTTTTGGGCGCGCTGGCTGAGGCGAAGAAGCGCGGCGCGCAGACGATTTTGCTCACCTGCAATCCAGAGAGAACCCGGGCGTCCGAAGCGTTCGATCTCGAGATCGATCTGGCCCCAGGGCCGGAGCTGCTGACCGGCTCCACTCGATTAAAGGCCGGCACGGCGACCAAGGTCGCGCTGAACATCATCAGCACCGGCACCATGGTCGGGCTCGGCAAAGTGCGCGGGAACCTGATGATCGACCTGGCGATCTCGAACACCAAATTACGCGATCGCGCCGCGCGGCTGCTGGCCGAAGTCGCGAAATGCGATTACGCGGAAGCGGTGGAGCGTTTGCAACGCAGCGACTGGAACCTCCGCGCGGCGCTCCGAGATACTGGAGACGGCCTGCCCCCAGGCCGTTGAAAGGAGAACTGGAGATGGCCTGCTCCCGCAATCGCGGGACCGTCGAGGGGGGATGCGGGCCGTTTAAGCCCTCCGGCACTCCAAATTCTACCGCTGAGTGATCCGGCTGGCCTTGGATCGATGCTGCTTGCGATGTTTCGCCACCGCCCGATGCGTCTTCGGTTTCTCACTGCGGGGCCACGCTTGCGCGATTGTGTGACGGTGACGAAACACCGTCGCGGTCGTCTTGCTATCGTCCGTGCTGTAGTCGCGCACGGCCGGCCGGTCGAAGAAATGTTCCCCGACTTGATAACGCGCAAAGACCTCTGGCGTCACCAGGCGCGAACAGACGTTGCCGCTGGAATAGCGCACCACGAATTTGTAAAGGCCGGCTTCCCGCGCGGTCCAATATTCGCGCGGCGGAACCAGAATCGACCGGCGCGACGTCCCGGTCGGTCCGCGAAAGATGAACGAATGGACGCCCTGGCAGCCGAACACCTCCACATACGGCAGCTGGCGGGATTTCTTTTCCACGATCACCGCGGCGGACGCGCTCCCGGCGAAAGCGATTAACAAAAGAGAACAGGCAAGGAATCTGGTGCGCATAAGGAATTGTTGAACGACAGGGCGTTCTAATCTTTTCGACTCCAAGCCGCCAGTCATTTGTTTGCTTCCGCCCGCCCGGCCGATGTCTCGTGAAAATGCCGCCCGGATTTTGAAAAATCTTTAAGCGCACTCGCGGCTCCGCGCACGAAGCAAAGGAAACCAACCCAAAGGAAAACATATGCTCTGGACTATCTTCGTTGTGCTCTTGATTCTCTGGCTCCTCGGCTTCATCGGTCATTTCGGCGGCGCGCTGATCCACTTGCTTCTCGTCATAGCGGTCGTCGTCCTGATCATTAACTTGATCTCCGGCCGGCGTGCTCCCTAGCGATTCCTCTCAGTGAAACCTGCGGGCATTGTCGGGATCATCCTGATCGCGATCGGCATCATTGCCCTCGCCTACGGCGGCTTTAGCTACACCAAGCGCGAGAAGATCATCGACGCCGGTCCGCTCCAGGTGAGCGCCGATCGGGAAAAGACGGTGCCGTTCCCGCCGATCCTGGGCGGCATCTGCCTCGTCGGCGGAATCATTCTCGTTCTCGTCGGGAATAAGAAGGCTTAGCGGCCAGAGCTCATCAATGGAGCCGGCACGCCCTCGTGCCGGTGGGGGCGACCTTCGCAAAATCTCTCCCCCTACGGCCTGAGGCAGGCCGTCTCCATTCATCTTTCCTTCGCGTTCCTTCGCTGATTGAATATCGCGCATGCGCGCGGCTGACCGCTCGGGAACTCGCTGGCTTCTGGCCGAGCTTCCGGAGTTGGTGGCGAGCGGGGTGCTCACGCCCGAAGCGGCCGAAGGACTGAAGCGGCATTATGCCGGCCAATCTCCGGAAGAGCCGCGCCGCATCGGCTTCATTCTTTCGGCTATTCTGGGTTCGCTCCTGGTCGGCGCCGGAATCATCCTTCTCGTCGCGCATAACTGGGATTTTCTCAGCCGGCCGGTCCGGTGTGCGATCGCCTTCGCGCCGCTCGTCCTGAGCCAGGCGCTCGCCGTATTTGTTCTGCTGCGCCGAGGCGAGTCGGCGTCCTGGCGGGAAAGCGCGGCGATCTTGAATGTAGCCGCCATCGGGACCGCCATCGCGCTCGTCAGCCAGACCTACCAGATCCAGGGCGACTTCGCCCGGTTCATCCTCGTCTGGATGCTGCTGGCCATCCCGGTCGTTTACCTGCTGCGAACCAGTGCCGGCCTCGCCTGCTATTTCATCGGGACGATGGTCTGGGTTCTTTCCTCCAAGGCCGGCGATTTTTTTGGATTGAGACCCAACGACCTTTGGGTTTGGCCGCTCATTTTTCTGGGTCTGCCCGCTTTCATTGACCTGCTGCGGCGAAACCGGAACGGGTTTGGGACCCTGCTGGCCGCGAGCTCACTCGTGCTCGCGGCGGCCTTCGCGCTGGGGGCAACGGACGCCCTTGGTGCGCAATCGTTCTGGCGTTGTGCTTTTGGCGCCTTTTGGTGCGTGGTTTACCTGGCCGGTATTGGCTACTTCAAAGATTGGCATCCGACTCGCGCGCATCCGTTCGTTGCGATCGGCTGGATCGCGATTCTCTCGCTGACCATATTCCTGAGCTTCAAGGACAGCTGGCGCACCAACCAATGGCAGACCGCGGTGGACGCCGTCCCACGACACTACCCCGATGCGCTGGCCGTCGGGATTCAAATCGCCTGGGTGCTCGCCGCGCTGTTGTTGGGTGTTTACACTTTTTGGAAAGAATTCCGCACCCGCGTGAATCTCGCGCCAGCCGCTCTCGCGCCCGTGGTGCTGGTCGCGTGGGGAATCGCGAAGCAAACCAGGAACCCGCTGCTTCCCTCCCTGCTCATCAATTTGTTCGGGCTCGCGCTCGGTCTCTACACCTTGATCCGCGGCGTGCGCGCCGGCCGCATTTACGAAGCGAATCTCGGCATGCTCATCATCGCGGCGCTGGCCGTGGTGCGATTCTTCGACAGCGACTTCGAGTTCGTCGTGCGCGGCATCGCCTTTATTGCCATCGGGCTGGGATTTCTCGTGACGAACCTGATCGTGTTCAAACGGAGGACGCGCGCGTGAAACACTGGCGGCTCATCGTTTTCGCCTTGGTGGCCTGCGCGCAGATCGCCGTGGCCGCTTCCTTGATTTGGAAACGGGAGCAAACTCTTCGGCAGGGCAGCGTCTGGAAATTTCGCACCGCCCCGGTGGACCCGGTGGATGCCTTTCGCGGCCGTTATGTTGCCCTGGAATTCGAAGCGGAAGCTCAGCAGATCTCGCCGCCACCGAACGCTCACTACGGCCAAACGGTTTTCGTGAGCCTGCGGCCGGATGCGGAAGGATTTGCGACAATCGACCAGGTCCTTCCCCATCGGCCCGATGGTCATGACTTCATCGAAGCGCGACTGCACGGCAACACCGTCGCTCTGCCGTTCGATAAATATTGGGTTACGGAGCGCGATGCTCCCGCCGCCGAAGCGGCTTATGCCGCGCAGAGCACGCGAGAGAAACGAAACGCCTTCGTGACGGTTCGAGTCTTCAAAGGCGACGCCGCGCTCGAGCAGCTTTACCTCGATGGCCTGCCGCTGGGGGAATATCTGCGGGCAAATGCACCCAAGTAGGTCGCTTCTGTAGCCGTCGCCCTGTGGGCGACGCGAGATCGGCGTTGCCGCGCCTCTCTCACGCTTCGCACAGCGAAGCGGCTACAGAAGAATTGCGACCAAGACTCACTCGCCCGCCTTGAGAACCGCGAACGTCTTGCTTCCTTTGCGATCAAGATAAAGCAAAACGCCTTTGCGTGGATCGGCTTTGTTCAGCGCCTCGCGGAACGACGCCACGTTCGTGATCTTCTTCCCGTCCACTTCCGTAATCACATCTTCGCGCTGGATGTCCTGCGCGGCGGCCAGGCTGTTGTCGGCCACGTCGGTCACGATCACACCCTGGTCGACGCCGAGTTTCAAACGCGTGGCGACTTCCTTGGTCAGCTCCTGCACTTGCAGGCCGAACTTATTCGTGTCTTCGGGCTTTGTCGGCGCGGGCGGGTTGATCTCGTTCGACGCACGCGAGATGTCGCCCGGCAGCTCGCCCGTCGTCACTGGAATTTTCAGTGTCTGGCCCTTCCTCCAAACCGTTAGCTCGACGTTTTGCCCGATCTTCTTCTTCAGGATCTCGCGCTGAAGCTGCGTGTCGGTAGTGACGGCCGCGCCATCTACCTGCGTGATGACGTCGAACGGGCGCAGATCGCTTTTGTAAGCGGGCGCGTCGGCTTCGATCGTCCGCACGACCACTCCCTTGTCGAGGCCTTTGAATAAATCGCGGATCGACGGATCGTCGCCTAACGACTCAATCCGGATGCCGAGCCACGGCCGCAGGATCTTGTTCCCGGCGATGAGCTGAAGCCCGATCTCATTGGTCAGATTGCTCGGGATCGCGAAGCCGAGCCCGCGGTTCAATCCATTGATGAGCGTGTTCATGCCGACCACTTTCCCGTCGATGTCGCAAAGCGGGCCGCCACTGTTGCCGGGATTGATCGAGGCGTCGGTCTGCAAGTAATCCGAGATCGAATAGCCGCCGCTCGAGAGCAGTTTGCTGCGCCCTTTTCCGCTGATCACGCCGTAGGTGAACGTGTAATCGAGCTTGAACGGCGCGCCGATCGCGAAGGCGAACTGGCCCACGCGCACCGCGTCGCTGTCCGCAAACTGCGCCACCGGCAGGTTTGTCGCCTCAATCTTGATGACGGCGATATCTGTCTTCTCGTCGGTGCCGACCACTTTCGCCTGGAATTCCCGGCCATCTTTCAGCTTCACGTCCACCCGGTCCGAGCCTTCGAGCACGTGATAGTTGGTGTAGATGTATCCGTCCGCGCGGACGATAAACCCGGAGCCTTCGCTTTGGATC
>DASQLH010000189.1:0-3286 GCA_035630155.1 Chthoniobacterales bacterium | reverse complement strand
AGGACCTTTTTCGTCGCGCACTTCGCCCTGAACTCGTGCCGTGGAGCCTAGCCTTCCGCCAACGGCCTGAGGGCAGGCCGTCTCCAACCACGCGCTGCGAAAATGAGCGGGCCGATTTTTCGCCAGCAACATCGAAGCCGGCAGCGGTGAGCGAAAGCGGCGCAAAGCGCGCGCAGGCAGGGGCGAGACTTCATCTCCCGGCCCGAGGGCGGGCCGGCTCGATTGCCACGAGAACGGCTCCATCCGAAACGCATCGGGACGATGGGTTTCTTCGAGGACCGGCGTCCCCACTCGTTCCGCGCCGAGCAGACCGGTCAAACGCGCGAGCGTTTCCGTGAGACGCGCGGGATCGCGGAGCGCGGTCTCAAAGAGATGGAATTGCTCGAAGGAGGGCTTGGCTGCCTCGGCCTTGAGCGCGACGCCCAGGATAGGCGAAGCGGAAGTGAAATTTTCCAGATGCGTGTGCAGCATCCGGAAGAGCACTTCGACGTTATTCGTCGGCTCGGGAATTTTGAACTGATGCCGGTAGCTGCTCTTGTCGTTGAAGATAATTTCCAGGTGCAGCTCGCTGGCGACGAGATGGAGCGCGCCAAGCCGCACGGAAAATTGCTGCAAGAAACGGCGGAGCATGAAAAGCAGCGGCTCGCTTGTTTCAATTTCATTTTCGAACTCGAACGCTTCCTCGAAACTTTCCGGAATCGGAACCAGCTTGAGCAGCCGCGTCGTCTTTCCCTTGGCGCGTTCCCAAAGCTGAAGACCGATTGGCCCCAGCCGCGCGCCGACCGCTTCCTTATTTAGGGCCCCGAACTGGCCTAACGTGTCGATCCCCCATCGGCGCAGAATAGCCAGGACACGCGCCACTTCGGCCTTCCGCTCTTTCGCCGCCTTGCCTTTCGCACTCTCGCTCATGCAGCGCGCCTATTTATTCACGGAAAGCAACCGCGCCTTCGCCTCAGCCGACAACGATGAATTGCTCAACCAGGCGGTGGCGCTGTTCGGATCGGCCCGCAACCAGGTGACGACGATCGATTCCAGCTGCCGGTCACGCGCACTTTGATTGGCGATCGTCTCCGCCCATTGCGCGGCGGCCTGCGGATCGGAGGAAACAATCTTTCTCGTATAAGATGCGACCGCCGTGTCCCGCGAGTCTCCCTGGGGCAAGGTCCCAAGCCAGACGCCCGCCTCATAGGGATCGCTCTCCGACCAGCGATTCATCAGGCTCTCAAAAGCTTGCTGCCGGATTTTGTTTTCCGGGAGGGCCGCGACCCATTGGCTGGCAGCTTGCGGATCGCTCCCGGCCCATTGCCAGGCGATGGCGGCCGTCGCATTCGATTGCGCTTCCACCGTCGTGAGTCGCGAGACCATTTTCGTGGCCTCGCGAGGATCGGATTCCGCAATCACCGCGATGACGCCGGGGAAAACGGAGTCGCGTGTGGCTTCGGGTAAATTTGCCGCCCAGGCGAGAGCCGCCTGCGGATCGTTGCGCGCCCATTGGCGCGAAACATTTTCGAGCAGAGTTTTCTTGCCGTCCGTCTCGTTCGAGCGCAACGCGAAATCAGCCGCGGCCCGCGGGTCCATCTCGCCCCATTGCGAAATGATATTGGCGAACACATTTTGCCGCGATGCGCCGGGCGGAAGTTTCTGCGCCCAGGTAATGGCGCTTTGCACGTCGCTGTTGGCGAGTTGCATCGCGATGGCCATCGTCGCCTCCTCCTGCGCTTTTCCCGCTGGCAAACCGGCGATGAATTCCGCGGCCGCGGCCGGCTCGGATTGCACCCAGTTAGCCAGGACCGACCGCAACGCATTGCGCTGGGCCTCGCTCGGCGGCAATTCCTGGGTCCACTTCAAGGCCGCGCGCGCATCTGCCTGGGCCCACTGGCGGGCCACGTTGATGATGGATTGATCGCGCACCGGGCCGGGCGCTAACGACAAAATCACCGCGCCCGCTTTTTGCGGGTCTTTGGTCGCCCAGTTCGCCAGAATACTTTGCAACGCATTGCTCCGGCCCTGACCGGCCGGGAGCGTGTTTGCCCAGGCGAAGGCGGCTTCCGGTTCCTGATTCGCCCAGCTGGAAGCGACCACTTGCCAGGCGGTATCGCGATGCGCGCCGGGCGACATTTGGCTGGCGCGTTCGGCCGCGGCCACCGGATCGGTCACCGTCCAGCGGCTGAAAATCGGCCAGTAAAGATTCTGACGGTTGCGGCCCGCGGGGAGATTTTGCAAAAAAGTGAGCGCGGTTTGGGGATCTTTATCGGCCAGCGCGGAAACAATGGTCTGCGTCGCCTGGTCGCGGACAGGACCGGCGGGCAATTGCTGGACCCAGGCGCTGGCGCCGGCGGGATCATGTTCCGCCCAACCGCTAACCGCGCTGGTCATCGCCCAGTTCCGTCCACTGCCGGCGGGAAGATTCTGCGCGTAAGCGAGGGCCGCCTGCGGATCGAGCTCCGCCCAGCGCCCGATAAAGAGAGAAATGAGCATGCTTTTCTCCTGCGGTTTTGGGAGCGTCTGCACGAACGCGAGGATTTCGCGGACGTTGGTCGCGTCCACCGTTTCCGCCAGCTTGCTGAAGGTGGCGTAAGTGTGGCGGCTGCTGGAACGGCCCAGAGCGGCCTTGATTTTGGCGATGATATTTTGAGTCGAATCCGTCGATTCCGGTGCGGCGGAGTGGGAGGTGACGGCGGGATCTTGCCCCGAAACAGCAGGAGGATTGAGCGGATTAGTGGTGACTGACGATTCGGTGGAGCTGCGGCTGACATTGCGCGGCGAAACGACTGCGCTGGAAGAAGTGGTGTAACGGCCGATAAGAATCCCGGCGAACAGCGCCGTGATTGCGATGACAATCGGAAGAGCGAACCGCTGCATGGGCGTAATTTTAAGCCAAACGGTTTATATGTTCAAGAGAGCATATTCTGCCTGGCTTGCTTTCGAATCTTCCATCTCTTAACCCGTTCCTGGAAATCACCCTATCATCCCTCCCGCTCTGTCTGAAAATTACGCAAGCTGCCAAAACCAGTTGCCGCTTGCCTCTGCTAGTGAGGTAGCTGATTCTTTTTCTTTGAGTGCAGCAGCACACAACAACTCTCCCTAATCTCGAAAGGAAATCCAAATGCCTTACGTCAAAAAAACTCACCGCGCACGCCTTGATGGCGGCGGCGAAGCCGATAACCCCGGAGAGTTGAATTACGTCATCACAAGGAAAATAGATTCCTACCTGGCTCGCAAAGGATTGAGCTATACGAATATCAACGAAGTTATTGGGGTATTAGAGTGCGCCAAGCTGGAGATT
>DASQLH010000188.1:0-10697 GCA_035630155.1 Chthoniobacterales bacterium | reverse complement strand
AGAAATCAGAATGTTTGGGGGGAACTTCGCGCCCGCGGGCTGGATGTTTTGCGAGGGGCAATTGCTTCCCATCTCGGAGAATGAAACGCTGTTTCAATTGATCGGGACCACCTACGGCGGCGACGGGCAGGAGACCTTCGCGCTGCCTGATTTGCGCGGCCGTCTCCCGATCCACGCGGGTAATGGATTCATCCTCGCTGAAACCGGTGGGGCGGAAGAGATCACCCTTACCGTCAATCAGATCCCAGCGCATACTCACCCCCTCCTGGCCACGGCCGCGGCGGCGAACTCCACCAACCCGCAAAACAACGTCATGGCCAAGCCGAGCAAGAACATGTACCGGGACGGCCCCGGCAGTAATCCGATGAATCCGCAGAGTGTCGGTCCCACGGGGGGCAGCCAGCCGCACACGAATTTTCAGCCCTATCTGTGCGTAAATTTTATCATTTCACTTTTCGGAATCTTTCCGTCACCCACCTAGGAGAAAAATTATGGCCGATCCATTTGTAGCTGAAATCAGAATTTTCCCGTTCAACTTTGCCCCGAAGGGCTGGGCCTGGTGCGATGGGCAGTTGCTGCCTCTTTCCCAAAATACAGCCCTCTTCTCGCTCCTGGGGACGACCTACGGCGGCAATGGCAAATCCAACTTCGCGCTGCCGGACCTGCAGGGGAGAGCTCCCATGCATCCCGGTCAGGGCCCGGGTCTGTCGTTGCATGATCTGGGAGAAACCGGAGGCTCGGAAACGGTGACCATTCTCGAATCGGAGATGCCGGCCCACAGTCACTCGTTAAATGCCGTAGGAGGCTTTAACGGCACCAATAACGATCCGACCAATGGGGTTCCGGCCAAGGGTGACGCGGGTCTGCTCCCTTACACTCCTGCGGGAGCTACGTTGTTTATGGCTCCCGAGGCAATCGCGCCGGCTGGCGGCGACCAGCCGCATAACAACATGATGCCGTACCTGACCTACTATTTCAGTATCGCGCTTCAGGGCGTTTTCCCGCCAAGGGGATAGCGCGCATCTTTGGTCGCGCCCGCGAACAGGAAGAGTTTGATCGTCCTCCGGCCCATCACGCCGGGGGACGATTCATTTTTGGCCGGGCTCTATGCGAGCACGCGCGCGGAAGAGCTCTCTGTCACTAATTGGAGCGACGAGGAGAAAGCCGTATTCTGCCGGAGGCAATTCGATGCCCAATCGGCGCACTATGTGGAGAACTATCCCGGCGCTTCGCTTCAGGTAATCGAGCGAGCGGGTGAGCTGATCGGCCGCTTGTATGTGGCGCGTTGGGAACGCGAGATCCGCATTATGGACATCGCGCTTCTCCCGGCGCGGCGCGGGACGGGCATCGGCACCCAGCTATTGCGCGAGCTCCAGGATGAAGCGCGCGCGGCCGGCAAAACGCTCAGCATTCACGTCGAACGTTTCAATCCCGCGCTGCGGCTCTACGAGCGGCTCGGGTTCCAGATGGCGGAGGATAAGGGAGTTTATCTGCTGATGAGTTGGGAAAGCGACAAACGGGAAATTTAAACCGCGGATTGCGCGGATGACTCGGATGAAGAAATTCAGAGTCCGATTCGGGGCGCTTCCCGAGGGGGCGCATTTCGGAAAGTTGGAGCAAGAGGGCGCCGTCGGACAAGATGATGGCAAAATCCTGGTTGAGACAGGCGGCGAATTGTTCACAGCGAACTTGGGCCAGGTCGAGCGTGGTAGGAAAGTGACGTGTGACGAGTGACGAGTAAAGGCAATTTCCGGAGAGTGACATGTGACCAGTGACATGTGACGAGCCCGGCGGCCAGAGATTCCCGCTGCGAAGCTCTTTCCCTCAAACACGTCGCACGTCACATGTCACTCGCACCGGCCCCGTCTCCCCGGCTTCCCTTTTACTTACACAACAGTCTTGACTCCCACCGCCGAAGTATGGTCGAACTAACACCCGGGCTGGCGGTTGGGTTTCCGCTTATCTAAATGTATTCCAATCGCCCCAGCCCTACCTCTGCGTAAACTTCATCATTTCACTTTTCGGAATCTTTCTCTCACCCACCTAGGAGAACAATATGGCCGACCCATTTATAGCTGAAATCAGAATTTTCCCATTCGGTTCTTTTACCGCGAAAGGCTGGGCCTGGTGCGACGGACAGTTGCTGCCTATTCCCCAAAATACAGCTCTCTTCTCGCTCCTGGGGACGACCTACGGCGGCGATGGCAAATCCAACTTCGCGCTGCCGGACTTGCAGGGAAGAGCTCCCATGCATCCCGGTCAAGGTCCGGGTCTTTCGTTGCATGATCTGGGAGAAACAGGGGGATCGGAAACGGTGACCCTTCTCGAATCGGAGATGCCGGTCCACAGTCACGCGTTAAACGCCGTTGGAGGCTTTAACGGAACCAATAACGATCCCACCAACGGGGTTCCGGCCAAGGGTGATGCGGGTCTGCTCCCTTACACGCCTTCGGGGCCTCTGTTGATGATGGCGCCCGAGGGAATAGCGCCGAGCGGCGGCGACCAACCGCATAACAACATGATGCCGTACCTGACGTACTCTTTTAATATTGCGCTGCAGGGAGTGTTTCCGCCGAGACCATAGAGCGAGTAACATGTGACGAGTGACGAGTTGGGGAGCACGCATCCCGCGACTCATTTGCCAGTGACGCTCCGATCGATCGAACCGGCGGACGAATCTATTTGAACCGCGGATTGCACGGATGACTCGGATAAAGAGGTCTTAATATCCGTGCTATCCGCGATCCGCGGTTTCATTCTGTGGCTGCGCTCATGATTACATTGCGTCCCATCACGCCGGAGGACGATTCATTTTTGGCCGGCTTGTATGCGAGCGGCGTAGCCCGTCCGGGCGGAGGCGGGTAATCCGCGGTTCACCTTTCCGCGTCAATTAAAGACCGCTTCGAAGCTGCTGCCGGTTTGATCCGCGGCGACCTGGACGAGAAAGAGTTCCATCTCCCCGAGCGTGGCGTTGCGCATCCGGTAAATCTGTTGCGGCAACCGCAAGCCCTCCCGGCCGACAAACGTGAGCGCGAAGGGATCGCGTAACGATTCGGGGCGCTTCCCGAGGGGGCGCACTTCGGAGAGTTGGAGCAGGAGGGCGCCATCGGACAAGATGATGGCGAAGTCCTGTTTGAGGCAGGCGGCGAATTGTTCGCAGCGGACTTCGGCGAGATCGAGCATGGCGGCGATGGTAACAATTTGGCCACGGATTAACACGGATTTTCACGGATGGGATTTGATCGCCGGAAAGCTAATCGCGGATCGATTCGGACATCCCTATAGTCCGCGGTTTTCCCCTTTCTCCTGCGGCTTCGTTTTTGCTTACAAAACATTCTTGACTCCCGCAGCCGATCTATGGTCGAACTATCTCCCGGGCTGGCGGTTGGGAATCCGCTCATCTACATGTATTCCAATCGCCGTTCTTTTCTCCGCGTCGGATCTGTTCTGCTTTGCGGCGGCCTCCTGCGACCCCAATCGCTTTTTGCCTTCAGCGAAAAAACCCGCGGCGTGCTTTCGTTCGATGCGACGGAACTAAAGCTCCTTGATTTCGTCTCGAGCTATAGCTCGACCGTCCGGCTGACCGGGGCCTCCGTCCTGGGCCATTTCCAACCAGAAAGCAGCTGCGGCCTGCGGGTCCTCGCCGAAGTGACAGATTTTCCGAAGCTCGCCGATGCTCTACTGCGCGCACCGTTTAAAAGCTTTTACGCCAAAGCGAACGCGGTTTCGTTTGTGGCCCAGGGCAGCGGTCACGTCGTCGAGAACCTTACCGCGGGCGAGTTCGCTTCGCGCCTCGCTGCCTTGAGCAGCAAAGAGAAGATTGTCTTCGCGCACGATGCGCTCAGCTACGATCCGGTTGCGAAACAATTGGACGACCCACTGGGAAGCCTGGACGCGGGCGAGCTGAAACTGATCAACCCGCCGAAGAAAACTCCGGAGGCCCTGGAGGTGGCGATGCGCGGGACCGGTGATGCGCGCGCGGCGGCGGTCCCGGAGGGGGAGGCTTTTGCCAAATGGAAAGCGCAGTTAGTGAAATCGCAGGCCCACGCCAAGGCGGCGTATCCGATCGCGGCGGCATTCGTGCGCGGTTTGCCGGCGTTTGCGGCCCTGGCCGGAAGTGACGACGTCAAAAGTGCGCTGGCCACGCCGTTGATTTCGAGCTCGGTCAAATCGGCGCTCGGCATGACGGCGAAACAGGCCATCGGCGAATTCGACCGGGTGCGGGAGATTTTCGGCCAATCGTATTCCGACGGCGCGGTCTGGCTTTACGTCGTACTGGGCAAACAAGTGAAGAAAGACACGCGCGGCTGGATCGATGGGGCGCTCCTCGAAGATGTCCACTGGCGCGCGGCGTTCGATGACGCCTCCAAGATCGAGCAAGCGTTCCAGTCCCCAGAGCTCAAATCACAGGCCTGAAAGCTGTAATCATCAATCGCACAAAAAAACTCGACACGAGTCCGTAATTTCCTTAAAAACCTCGTAATCCAGCCTGAACCCTGCTTTACAGCTCCCCGCTCTTGAATCCACACATTACTCTCCACGACGTTCGTTGCCGCCTTGCCAGCTGCTTGCTGGCGACGGCGTTTTTCCTTTTTCCGGTTTCTTTCGTTTCCGCCCAGACGGTCACCGGAAGTAAGGGCGCGGTTTATCCGCTCAACAACGACAACTCGGCCCGTCCGGGCGACACGATCACCTACACGATCACAACCGGGAATGGTGCTGCAGCGGTCACCAATGCGAACAATGTCCAGATAGCGGATACGATCGATCCGAACAGCACGTTCGTTAACAATTCCGCCAAGGTTTCGGCGAATGCGATCGCCCACGGCTATAACGCGGCTGGCAATACGCAGCTTTCAGTAAACGCTGCCGCTGGCCTGCTGAATGGCGTCGTCGATATCGATGGCGTCACGCCATCGGGCAGTCTGGTGGTCACCGCGGGAACTTTCCCAACTAGTGCCGGCGGCAGCGTCACGATCGCAGCCAACGGCTCCTTCGTTTACACTCCACAGACAGGCGATCAGAACCTGAACGATACTTTCAGCTACACCGTGACGGACGGCGACGGTCTGCCGAGCACGGGCCTCGTGACCATCAATCTCGGCGCGCGGGTTTGGTATGTGGACAGCACTTATGCCGGCGCAAATGGCCCCGAAGACGGCTCGAGTCTAAAGCCGTTCAACGCGCTCTCGGACATTTCCGGCGCGACCGGACCGGACGCAATAGGCGACATCATTTTCATTGTTGAAAGGGCCGGGGACTACGATGGCAACCTGACGCTGCTGAACACCCAACTCCTTTATGGCAGCGGCGCAAACCTGACGGTCAATACCATCGTCATCAACACGGCGGGCTCGAACACCACGATGGTCACGACGGCCGCGGGTACGAACTCGATCACGCTGGCGAGCGGCAACACCGTTATCGGTTTCACGATTGGCAACACGACTGGCAGCAAGATTTTCGGAAATGGCTTCGGCACGTTGGTTTTGACCAACGTGACGCTGCAAGGCGCCGGCCAGGCGTTGAACCTGACCAATGGCACATTCGGCGATGCGACCGGACCCGGCACGGGTTGCACTTTCAACTCGGTCACTTCGACCAGCGGCGCGAACAACATCAATCTCGTCACCGTCGCCGGAAAAGTGAACCTCGGCAGCGGCGCGTTGAGCGGCGCCACCGGCACATCGTTCCTCAACGGAACAGCAGCAGCGAGCAGCGGCGGCAGTGCGGCCATTGACTATTCGGGCACGATCACGCAAACCACATCGGGCCAGGCGCCGATTCTGATGCAGAATCGCACCGGCGGGACAGTGAACTTTACCGGCGCCGTCACCGCGACGGCGGCGGGCGTGGGCGGCGTTTCGCTGCTCAACAACACGGGCTCCACGATTAATTTTACGGGTGGCCTTAATTTGAGCACCTCGACCAATGCCGCGTTCACTGCGACCGGCGGCGGCACCGTTAGCGCCACGCAGAACAACACCTCCATCGTCAATACGCTAACGACGACCACCGGCACCGCGCTCAACGTCGCGAACACAACCATCGGGGTGAACGAGCTCACGTTTCGCAGTATTAGTGTGACCGGCAATAACACCTCGCCCGCCAACGGAATCATTCTCACTAACACCGGCACCAACGGCTTTAACATTGTCGGCAACGGCGGGGCTTGCACGGCGGCGACTCCTACCTGCACGGGTGGCACGATCCAAGGCACGGGCTCTCACGGGATTTGGTTCACAAATGTGTCGAACATCGAGTTTACCCGCATCAGGATCCACAACACCGGCGATCACGGCATCTTCGGCGACGGGGTGAACAATTTTAGCCTGATCGATTCCTACATTCATGATTTCGGGAACACCGCGGGTGCGGCGGTCAGTGAAGACGCGATGCACTTTGAGTCAACGAATCTGGCCAACATCGCGGCCGGTCATGGCTTGACCGGCACGGTGATCATCCAGCGCGCCCAGTTTGGGCCGGACAGCGCCTTTATCCGCTCGCCAAATCCGCCGCTGCCGGAGAACAAGGGCATCGTCATCCGAAACCACAACGACGTGAACCTCAACATGACGGTGACGGGTTCCAAGTTCATTCAGATTTCGAACGACGGTATCGACGCGGACGTCAGGAATGAAACCAGCACCGCGGGCGGCGTCGGCACGGCCACGATCAATGTGGATGGAAGCACCGCAGACGGGACTAACACTTTCGATAATATCAACGGCCGGGCGGTGGTCTTCCAAAATGCCGTGGATAATGCGGCCGCCCGCATCTTTGACCTGACCATTAAGAACAACACGTTCAACAGCGTCGGGATCGGTGGACGCTGGGCGGCAGCAGGCCGCGGGACGATGAACGCCCGCTACAACAACAACACGATGACCGCCACGAGCAATGATGCGATTCGCTCGGAGTCTGACGCGGTCAACGGCGCGCTGACGCCTCACGCCACCGTGAACGCCACCGTGACCGGCAACAACATGGGTGGCGGCTCGATCTTCATCAGCTTGCATCGCGAGGCGCTGACCAACATGGCGTTCAACAGCAATACAAACATCGGTGGCACAGCGGCGGGCGCCGGCGGATGCGCGACCTGCACCGGTGTGCAGACCGGTATAAACCTGCGGTCCGACCGCGGCTCCACCCTGAATATCGACCTCCTGAGCAACACCGGAACAGCCAACGGAAGTCTGGCGTTCGCCCAGTCTGCCCTCGACATGCAGGCGACCACTAATGGCGGCGGCAATTCCACGATTTGCGCGAACATCGGCGGGGCGGGCGCGTTGAAGAACACGCTCACTCAAAGTCCCGATACGGCTGGACAGCAAGTCATCTCCATCGACCCGGTCGGCGGCAGCACCATCAGGATCCAAGGCGGGCCCGGCGGCAGCCCTGGCACGGAGAACTTCCTGATTGCTAACAACACTCTCAATGGCACGAACAAGGTGGCGATCTCCACTCCCGCAGCGGTCCCCTCGGGCGTCGGTTTCGACTGCGTAACCTCCACGCCGTTGTTTGTTTCCTCAGGTGGCGTCGCCAAGGCGGGTGAAACGCAGGCGTTTGAGGCGATGGGAACCTGCGGTCCGAGCAGCGCCGCGGCCGAGGCAGCCGTGGAGCCCATTGCGACCGTAGCGACTAAGCCGGCCGCGCAAGCTTTCCAAGCTCAACCGCTCAATCAGGCAGACCTTGATTCCGTCGTGGCTACAGCCATCTCGAGGTGGAGCGCCACCGGCCTGGACGACCATCAGCTCGCCACGTTGCGGAGCTTGAAATTTGAAGTCGCGGACCTGCCGAGCATCTATCTCGGGGACGCGAGCGCCGATCGAATCCGAGTCGATAACAATGCCGGCGGGAATGGCTGGTTCATCGATGCGAGCGAGAACAGCGACGGACTCTTTAAGAAGGACACGTCTTCCACGCGCGGTTACACGGATCCGGCGGACGCTCCGGCGGGTCGCATCGACTTGCTCACCACAATCATGCACGAGATGGGCCATGCGATGGGCCTCGCGGACTCGTATGTGGAGCAGGATCGAGACAGCTTGATGTATGGCTTCCTGACCAAAGGCGAACGGCGCTTGCCGTCCAAGGGCCAGGCAGTCGGCGCCATCCCGGGCAGCGTCTCAGGCACGCATTTCCTTAACCTGCCGGTCGTTATCGGCACGTTGAATCCGGGCACGACCGTGTCGATGCAGTTCCAGGCGACAGTCAACTCGGCCGGCTTCTGCGGCAACATTACCAACACGGCCAATATTTCCGGGAGCAACTTCGCGACGGTAAACACCAACACGACGACCGTGCCGGTGCACTTCCCGCCAAACATGTTCAGCGCGCAAACGCCGCCGGCGACAGGCACGCAAGACTTTGCCTATGCCGGCTACACGTTTGTGGCGAACGGATGTCCGGCGCCGACCTATGCGCTAGCTCCAGGATCACCGGCGCTGCCGCCCGGATTGATGCTGGCCGCGAATGGCGCGCTGACAGGCACTCCGACGACCGCCGGCACTTACTCTAACATCATCGTCCGCGCCACGAACACGGCGGGCGTTCTTGACACGACTCCGTTCACCATAACGATCGCGGCGCCGATCACTTTCGACACCGCTTCGCCGCTGGCTCCGTGGACCAAGGACCATCCGGGTTACAACCAGACGATCATGACCAGTGGCGGCACGGGAGCCAAGACCTACGCTGTCACTGCGGGTATTATGCCGACCAATTTGACCCTGGATGGGAACACGGGCGCCATCACCGGGACGCCGACGCCCGCGGCCACGTTTAACTTTACGATCACGGCGACCGATTCGCTCGGGGCCACTACAGCGAAGGCCTACCAGATTGTCATTAACCCTGTAGTGACGGTGACACCGGCGACGCTGCCCAATGGCACGGTGGGTGTCGCCTACGGTCCTGAAACCGTCATGGCGAATAACGGCACCGGCGCCAAGACCTTCTCAGCTCCGAGCGGAACGCTTCCGCCGGGATTGAGCTTCAATACAGGCACGGGCGTTTTGGACGGCACGCCGACCACTCCCGGCTCCTACATGTTCACTATCACCGCGACCGATACGGTGGGAGCTACCGGCTCGCAGGCCTACACGATTGTCATCAAACAAAATACCACGACGACTTTGATGTCCTCGCAGAATCCGTCGCCCAACGGCATCGCGGTCACCTTTACCGCTACGGTGGACGAGGTTGGGGCGCCTCCCGGAACGCCGACGGGGACGGTGACCTTCTTCGATGGAGCGTCGCCGATCACCTGTGAACCCCCGAGCAACGGAACGTTGAGCGGCGGGCAGGCGACCTGCACCACCTCTACGTTGAGCGTTGCCGGTTCGCCGCACAACATCACGGCGCAATACACCGGCGACGCCACCTACAACGGTTCTACGTCGGCCATCCTTCAGCAGAACGTCATCAATTGCCCCAATCCGGCGATCGTCACGAAGATCGCCGACACCAACGACGGCATCTGTGACGCTGACTGCTCGCTGCGCGAGGCGATTGCCCAAGTCTGCCCTGGCGGAACGATCACGTTCGACACCGGGGGAGTCTTCGCGACACCGCAGACAATCGTGCTTTCAACGAGCTTTGGCGCCTTGACGATTAACGAGAACGTGACGATCCAAGGACCCGGCACCGCTCAGCAGGTAACTGTCCAAGGCAGCGGCAACGTCGCGCATCGTGTCTTCATTCTCAACGCCGGCAAGACGGCGACGATCCAGAACCTGAAGATCACCGGCGGCAGCGCCGACGCGCTCGGCGGCGCTGGAATCCTGAACGAAGGAAACCTGACATTGCAGAACTCGACCGTGTCCGGTAACACAACCACGTTCTCAGGCGGTGGCATCTTCAACAACAGCGTGCTCACCGTCTTCAGCTCGACCGTGTCCGGCAATACGGCTAATGACGGTGCCGGTATCCATCAGACCGCCACGGCCACAAGCCTTGCGCTTACTAATTCGACCCTCAGCGGCAACAACGCCAATGGCTTTGCCGGCGGGGTGGATGTGCTGGGCGGAACGGCCACCATCACGAACTGCACCATCACCAACAACCGCGCCGACAACGACGTTGGCGCAGGCGGAAGCGCCGGCGGCATTCGCCAGCAGGGTGGCACGCTCACGCTGCACAACACGATTGTCGCGGCTAACTTCATCGAGGCTGGAGTAACCGACACTGACAGCGACATCGACGGCGCCGTCGATCCGGCTAGTTCGTTCAACCTGGTCGGCGTCGACACCGGCATGACCGGCATCACGCATGGCAGCAACGGTAACCAGGTCGGCACTGCCGCTTCGCCGATCGATCCGTTGCTTGGCGGACTGGCCAACAATGGCGGTCCAACTCAAACGCATCGGCTCACAGGGACCAGCTCCGCGATCGATGCTGGCGATAACAGCAAGGTAACCGCTCCGCCGTTCAGCGGACCTCCGTTCACCGACCAGCGCCAACTGGCTCGAATCGTCGATGGACCGGATGGCGACGCGACGGCCACAGTCGACATCGGCTCAGTCGAAGTGAATTACATGATCGCCGCGACGGCTGGCACGCCACAAAGCACGGGGGTGGGAACGCCTTTCGCGATAGATCTCGAGGCCACGGTCTCGGAATCCGGCATCCCCATTAGCGGCGTATCAGTCACCTTTACCGCACCGGGCGCTGGCGCGAGCGGTACATTCGCCGCT
>DASQLH010000187.1:0-5941 GCA_035630155.1 Chthoniobacterales bacterium | reverse complement strand
CATGATCCAGCCCACCATCCTGATCGTCGATGACGAAAAGCATACGCGCGATGGGTTGCGGCGTTTGCTCGAGGACGAATACGACACCTATGTCGCGGAGGATATTCGCGGCGCGATGGATGTGCTCGAGCGCGAGCCGATCGATCTAATGCTGACCGATCTCCGCCTTGGCGGCGATGACGGCATGCAGTTGATCGAGCGTGCGCTGAAGCTCCCGCATCCGCCGATCTGCATTATGATGACCGCCTACGGATCGGTCGATACCGCGGTCGAGGCGATGAAACGCGGCGCCTACGATTTCGTGACCAAGCCGCTCAACCTCGACAAGGTCGAGATGCTCATCTCGCGCGCTCTGGCCAGCCGGCGGATGGAGCAGGAGAACCGGACGCTGCGGCAACAGGTGGACGAGCGTTACGGCCTCGAGAACATTATCGGAGAATCCCCGGCGCTCCACGAGGTGCTCGACACGATCCGGCAGGTCGCACCCTCATCCGCGAATGTCCTGATCGAAGGCGAAAGCGGCACGGGCAAGGAGCTGGCCGCGCATGCGATTCATAACCTGAGCCGGCGGAACAAGGCGAAGTTCGTCACCGTCCATTGCGCGGCGCTCTCGCCGCAATTGCTCGAGAGCGAATTGTTTGGTCACGAGCGCGGCGCCTTTACCGGCGCGCACGAACGCCGGATCGGACGATTCGAGCAGGCGAACGGCGGGACCATCTTTCTCGACGAGATCGGCGAGATCGATGCGAGCACGCAGGTAAAGCTGCTGCGCGTGATCAGCGAGGAGCGCGCCTTCGAGCGCGTCGGGGGCAACCAGACTTTGCGGGCCGACGTCCGCCTGATCGCCGCCACGAATAAGAACCTGGAGAAGCTCGTGGCCGAGGGAAAATTCCGCGACGATCTTTATTTCCGTCTGAACGTTGTCCACCTCACGATGCCGCCATTGCGGGAGCGGAAGGAAGACATCCCGCTGCTCGTGCGCACATTCCTGCGCCATTTCTGCAAGGTGAACGAGAAACCATTGCTCGATCTGACCGCCGACGGGATGAACGCGCTCCTGACCTACAGCTGGCCGGGAAATGTGCGCGAGCTGCGGACCGCGATCGAGCACGGCGTAGTCATGGCGCACGGCCCGAAAATTACGTTGCGCGATCTTCCGCCGAACGTGCGCGCGGCCACGGGCGCGGCGTTGCCCGGCGGCATTACGCCGGCGAAGGCGTTCGGAGAAAAATCGAGCGCGCTCGATCTGCATGAAACCGAGAAGCGTCTCATCATGCAGGCGCTGGCGACCACAAATGGCAACATCACCAACGCCGCCAGGAAACTCGGCATCAGCCGCCGCACGCTCCATCGCAAGATCAACGAGATGAAAGCGGCGGGGGAATCTGTTTAGAAAATAAAAATCTTTCAAAAAGCTTCAAGAAGCGGCGGTCTTCAGACCGCCGGTTTTAGGGCGGGCGGTTTGGAAAGCGCCCCTCCTTGATGCGTAACGACGGTCGCAGTTTGCCGTTTACGGATGCGCCGAGTGGCCTTTCAATAAGCACCGTGGCGCAGGCGAAGAAAATTTTCGGAACGGATGGCGTGCGCGGAGTCGCGAACGTCGAGCCGGTCACCGCAGAGACTGCGCTCAAGCTTGGCCGCGCCGCCGCCCACATATTTACCAAGCTCAATCCGCGCGAGCATCCGAGCGGGGCGCGCCCGAAAATTGTTCTCGGAAAAGACACGCGGCTGTCCGGTTACATGCTGGAGAACGCGCTCGTCTCCGGCATCACCTCCCTGGGAGTGGATGTGCTCGTGATAGGCCCGCTCCCCACGCCGGGCGTGGCTTACATCACACGGTCGCTGCGCGCCGATGCCGGCATCGTCCTCTCCGCGTCGCACAACCCTTACGAAGATAACGGCATCAAATTCTTCCGGCACGACGGCTACAAGCTCGACGACCAGGTGGAGCAACAAATCGAGCACCTGGTTTTCAGCGGCGAGATCGATTCCATTCGTCCGACTGCCGGAAAGATCGGAAGAGCGCGGCGAATCGATGATGCGCTGGGACGTTATGTCGAGTTCGCGAAAGCGAGTTTCCCGCGCGGCATGTCGCTGGAGAAAATGCGGATCGCGGTCGATGTCGCGAACGGCGCCGCTTACAAATCGACGCCATGCATCCTCCGCGAGCTCGGCGCCGATCTCGCGGTGATCCACGACGAACCGAACGGGACCAACATCAACGCGCAATGCGGCAGCACGTTCCCATCTGAAATTCAGCGCGCGGTGAAGGAAAGCGGCGCGCAGATCGGCATTACGCACGATGGCGATGCCGATCGTGTTCTGCTCTGCGACGAACAAGGCGAGCTGGTCGATGGCGATGAGATTCTCGCGATTGCCGCGGTCGATCTGCTCCAATCCGGCCGGCTGCGGGAACAGACGCTGGTGGCCACGGTGATGAGCAATTTCGGGCTCGACGAGGCGCTGGCTCCGCTCGGAGGAATAGTGGTGCGCGCGAAAGTGGGCGACCGCTACGTGCTCGAGGAAATGCTCGAACGGAATTTGAATCTCGGCGGCGAACAGAGCGGCCACATGATCTTCCGCGATTTCACGACCACGGGCGATGGGATCATCAGCGCGCTCCAGGTGCTGCGCATCATGAAGGGCACGGGAAAGCCGTTGAGCGAGCTCAAGCAGTGCCTGAAGAAATATCCGCAGGCGCAGCGCAACTTGAAGGTGAAAGAGAAACCGCCGCTGGAAGAATTGCCGGCGGTGATGAAGCTGGTGGGCGACGCCGAGAAAGAGCTCTCGGGCAAGGGGCGAGTGTTGCTGCGCTACTCGGGGACGGAGCCGAAGATCAGGCTGTTGATCGAGGGCCGCGAGCTGGAGCAGATAGATCGCCAGGCGAACCGGATCGCGGAAGCGATCCAAACCGCGATAGGGATATAGGTCGTACGAGTCGCATAGGACATATGAATCTCAGCCAGGTCATCGAAGCGCTCTTGTTCTCCGCGCAAAAGCCGCTCACGACGCGGGAGCTGGTGGGTGCAATCAAAGGCGCGGGCGATGCCGACGAGCTCATGCCTAACGAATTTGCCAAGGCGACGGAGGCGCAGGTGGCGGCGGCCCTCGAGGAACTGAAGATAGGGTATGTCCAGCAAGGACGCGCGTTTCAGCTAGCCGAAAAGGCGGAGGGCTGGCAGCTGGTGAGCGATCCGGCCTTTGCGCCGTGGGTCCGCCAGCTATTTCCCGCGATCAAACCGGCGCGCCTGACGCCGCCCTCCCTGGAAACGCTCGCCATCGTCGCTTACCGCCAGCCGATCACGCGCGCCGACATCGAAGCCGTGCGCGGCGTCGCGGTCGATGGCGTGCTTCAGAATTTGATGGAGCGAGGGCTGGTGAAGATCGCCGGCCGTGCGGAGGTCCCGGGCCGGCCGTTGCTTTACGAGACAACGCAATTCTTCCTCGAACATTTCGGCCTGCGCGATCTCGATGAGCTCCCCAATGCGGAAGAACTTCGGACCCGCTATCTGCCAACCGCGCCGCGCAAAGAGATGCCGGCCGAGCCCGAGCCGGCTCCCGCCGAGCAGGCGCCCGCGCAGGATTGACTTCACGTTCACTTTGACGACGCTTCCCCCGCGCCGCGGTGCGCGCTTCTTACCTATGAAAAACTTTATGCGCGGATTTGGCAGAGCATTGCTCCTGGCCCTGTTGTTCAGCTTCACCGGCTGCGGGACTTACAACCGGCTCGTGACCCTGGAGCAGACCGTCAACAAGAAGTGGGCGGACGTGCAATCGGTCTATCAACGCCGGGCGGATTTGATTCCAAACCTTGTCAGCACTGTCTCGGGCGCGGCGAACTTTGAAAAATCGACGCTGACCGAAGTGACGAACGCCCGGGCCAGCGTCGGCCAGGTGAAACTCGATCCGAGCAAGGCGCCGACGGATGCCGCGGAGCTGGAAAAATTCCAGCAGGCCCAGGGGCAACTGAGCACGGCGCTTTCACGGTTGCTGGTGGTGAGCGAAAACTATCCGCAGCTGCGCGCGACGGAAGCATTCCAAAATCTCCAGGCCCAACTGGAAGGCACCGAGAACCGCATTTCGGTCGAGCGAAATAATTTCAACACGGCGGTGCAGGAGTACAACACGGCGCTCGCGCGATTTCCGACAAACATGTTGAACAAGATGTTTGGCTTCCAGCCGCGGCCGTTCTTCAACGCAGCGCCCGGCGCCGAGAAAGCGCCTGAGGTGAAGTTCGATTTCAACAAACCGCCAGCTCCGCCGGCTCCTCCGGCGGTGGCCCCGGTGCCGACCGCTACTCCGTAGCGGTGGAAGTTCCAAATCCCAAGCTCCAAATCCCAAAATCGACGTGCGCAATCGCTCTTGGAGCCTGGTGCTTGATCCTTCATTGGGATCTGGAGCCTGGGATTTAGGATTTCTTCGGCGGCGCGTCTTAGGATCGATTCTCGTCCTCTCTGTCATCCTGGCCTCAGGGGCCTTTGCCGCCGAAGTGATTCCTCCCAAGCCGGCCGGGTACTTCAACGACTACGCGAACGTCGTTCCGAAAGAGAAGGCGCTCGCTTTCAACGAGAAGCTTGCGCAATTCGAGCGCGAAACTTCGAACCAGGTCGTGGTCGCGGTTTTTCCGAAAATGGAGAGCGACTCCGATGTTTTCGATTACACCTACCGGGTCAAGGAGCAGTGGGGCGTCGGCCAGAAAGGGACCAATAACGGCGCGGTCCTTTTCGTTTTCGTCCAGGACCGCAAGATGTTTCTCCAGGTCGGTTACGGGCTCGAAGGAGTGCTGCCCGACATCACGGCGAGAGACATCACTGAGCATGTCGTCAAACCGCATTTCAAGACGGGCGATTACGCGGCCGGGCTGGAGGCGGGGATCAACGCGATCATCCAGGCCACGCGCGGCGAGTACAAGGGGTCGGGCCAGACTGTCTTGGAGAAACGCGGCCCCGCTTCGGGCGGCGGTTCGGGAGCGCTCACTTTCATTATCATCCTCTTCGTTGCGCTCATGCTCGTGCGGCTCGGGCGCAAGCGCGGTGGCTACGGTTACACGCGCTCGGGCGGACCGTTCGTGGCCAGCGGCTGGGGAGGCGGCTTGGGGGGCGGCTCGTCATCGTCGTCGGGCGGCGGCTTCAGTGGTTTTGGCGGGGGCGGCGGAGGAGGCGGAGGCGGAGGGGCGGGCTCAAGCTGGTGAGGTTCAAATGCGAACGCACAAATTCTTAAACCAGCTCGACCACGAGCGGATCGTGAAAGCGATCAAGGAACTGGAAGCGAAAACGTCCGGCGAGGTCCGCGTTTACATTCAACGGGGAAATTTCCCGGAGGAGGCGCTCACCCGCGCGCAAAAGAAATTCATCGAGCTCGAGATGCAAAAGACCAGAGAGCGGAATGCCGTCCTGATTTTCGTGGCGCCGCGCGAGCAGAAGTTTGCTGTCGTCGGGGACGAAGGCATTCATCAAAAATGCGGCGCGCAATTCTGGGAGGAGCTGGTGGAGAAGATGCGCCGGCATTTCCAGCAGGAGGAATTTACCGACGCGCTGGTGGAGGCGATTGAATCCACCGGACAGCTCCTGGCCCGTTATTTCCCGAAAAGCTCCGACCGCGGAAACGAGCTGCCGGACAGCGTCATAGAAGGGTAAGCCCCGGAGCAGCTTCGCTATGCGAAGCGCATTGGAGACGGCACGCCTTCGTGCCGTTGTTGTGTAGCGACGTCTGATCCCAACAGGCCGGCTCCAAACGCCGCCGACCCGCCTTCGCAAGCTTCGGCGTGGCAGGCAGGGCGGCGGCTACAGGAGGGAAATCCCCGCTTGCAAAGGCGGCTTGCTGGTGTTCATTCCCGTCCCGCAACGAGTTTTTGAAGTTGCGCCGTTGGTCCCTGGGTCTCCGTCGCTGGACGCGAGGCCGCACTCGTCAGGGGTAACCCGGCGCTAGGAGGAATTTCGAC
>DASQLH010000186.1:0-2720 GCA_035630155.1 Chthoniobacterales bacterium | reverse complement strand
AGATCGCTGCTCGCTTCGTCGATCAATTCCAGCGCGAACCGGTCCGGGCTGAAAATATCCGCGCCGCGGTAGCCGACCATGAGAACGCCTTGCGCTTTCTCCTTCAAACTTTCGACCGCAACGGTTTTGTCGAGCGGGGCCGGTTGCGGCGGGTGGGTGTGAGCAAGCTCGCCGGATTTCATTCCAGTGAGCGCCTGCTCGAAAAGATCTCGCACCTCGGCTGCTTTGACATTCCCGAAGACGGAAATGACCCCGTTCTTCGCCACGAGATAGCGATCACGGAAATCGATCAGGTCTTTTTGGGTCAGCTTCGTCACGGATTCGACCGAACCCTTGCCCCGGAGCGCGTAGGGATGGTCGCGAAAGAGCGCCTCACGCAAGATATTGCGCGCGACCGTCGTCAGTTGTTCTTCGTCTTCCTTGATCCCGGCGAGCTGGACTTCCTTTTCGCGCGCGACCGCGCTCTCCGGCATGGTCGCGTTTAGCAAAACATCGGCGAGAATCTCGATCCCCAGCCGCAGGTCGGGCTGCGTGACATCGAGCGCCACGCTAAAGCTGTTGTTCCCCGCATCGCTCCCGATGCTGCCGCCGACCGCTTCGATCGTGTCGGCTATTTCCTCGGCGGTGCGCGTCTTCGTCCCCTTGAGCAGGACTTTCGACATGAGGCGCGTAATGCCGTTTGTCGCGCGCGTTTCCGCCAACAGCCCGCCGCGGAAAACGGAGGCCATCGAGACGAGCGGCAGCCGCGGATCTTCGCGGACGAGCAGCCGCATTCCATTCGAGAGCTCAATTTTTTGAATTTCGCCCGCCGCAAGTGGCCGCGGCGTTTCGGTCTTTCCCGCCACCGCTGCCTTTGGGTTAAGAGAAACGATGGTGAGATTGTCGCCGGTCAGATATTTCGAGGTGACGCGGCGAATGTCCTCCGGCGTGAGTTTCTGGACGGCGGCCAGGTAGTCGCGCGTAAAATCGAGGTTCCGCGTCAGGAACCAGTTGGAGCCAAGATCGGACGCCTGTCCGCGCATCGTGGTGAGCGAACCGAGATGATGGCTCAGCGAGATTTTTTTCGCCTTCGCAAGCTCCTCGGCAGTCACGCCCACCTCTTTAATTTCGTCGATGATCTTCAGGAGCAGCTCCTGGGTCGCTTCGCGATTGCCCGGCTCCACCGTGGCATCGATCCCGAGCAATCCCGGATCGCCAGGGGTGTAGGAAAATGCCGAGACGCCATAGGCAAGTCCGGCTTCTTCGCGCACCCGGCGATAGAGGCGCGAGCTGCGGCCGTCGCCGAGAATGGTCGAGAGAAGATCGAGCGCTGGCACGTCGGGATGCGTGATCTCGGGAATGTGCCAGGCCAGCGAAAATCGGGTCAGCTCGGTGACGAAATCCTGGTGCACCACGCGGCGGCCCAGTTGCGGCGGCTCGCTTGGGACGAAAACGGGCTGAAGCGATTTCGCCGGATAATCTTTGAAGAAATCGCCGAGCTGCCGATAGACCCCCTCCGCATCGACATCGCCCACGACGATGAACGTGAGATTATTCGGCACGTAACGCGCCTGGTAATATTCCATCACCTGGTCGCGGGTGAGCTGATTGTAAACATCGAGCAGCCCGATGACCGGCAGCCGGTAGGGATGCCGCTGGAACGCCGTGGCGAAAAGCAGTTGGCCCGCCATTCGGTCGGGATCGTCCATGCCCATCGCGAATTCGCGCCGGATCACTTCCTGTTCCTTGGCGTATTCCGCGGCCGGCAAAGTCGAATTCATCATCGCGTCGGACAACACCTCGAGAGCGACGCCGGTCCCGTCCTTCGGCACATCGATCCAGTAAACGGTGCGATCGAATGACGTGTAGGCATTGATGTAGCCGCCCACGTCCTGCACCTTCTGCGCGATCGCATTCGCGGGATGGCGTTTCGTTCCCTTGAACAGCATGTGCTCGAGGATGTGCGACAAGCCGGCGCCGAGATGCGCGTTTTCGTCGATACTCCCCGTGCCGCACCAGGCCTGCACGCTTGCTACTGGCGCGCTCAGATCCTCCTGAACGATGATCGTCAGGCCGTTCGGGAGCACGCGTTTCTGGGCCGAGCTCGGCGGGAAGGTAATGCCGGAACCGGTTTCGGGCGGAGCGGCTTTAAGATGGGCGGTCAACATACTGGCGGGCAAGAGCGCCGCGCGGCGGCCCCTCGCTTCAGGATACTTTCGGCGCGGAAGCCGGAAGTCCAAGCGGAACATCCGGGTGGGTGCGCTTTTCCGGCTCGAATGGTTTCACGAACGCCTCATGAAAATCAAAGACGTTCTTGAAATCCTCGATCGAATCTTCCTCGGTCTTCCCGAAAATCCCGGCACCGATCAGGTTGAACACCATGTGCCCGACATCTTCCGTGGAGCGGACTCCCCAATAGGACAATACCGTTACAACCATCGGCCCAAATTCCTTCAGCGCGTACTGGCGCACCCCTTCGAGCAGCTCCGGACCGGCCACGTGCCGGACGGATGCGCCCTTCGTCTTCTTCTGCTGCTTGGTCGTGTAATCGAGCGCGTCCCGGAGAAAGACGTAGGCCTCCCGCTGATAGCGCGGGTCGTTGGCCACAATGGAATCGAGAGCTTCGGCGAATCCTATTTTTTGCATTTTGAAAACGCCCCGTTTTACCGAGCGCCGGCTATGATAAGCAACAACGCTCTCCCGAGCAACACTTGCGAAAAACAATCGCGTTGGCGGGAGCA
>DASQLH010000185.1:0-5151 GCA_035630155.1 Chthoniobacterales bacterium | reverse complement strand
CCAAGGGCAGATGCGGATCGAACTACAGCCCGCTCCTGGCTCAACGCCATAAGCCGCCGCTTCGGGGATCGCGCACCTGCCCTGTTCTGCACGAACAAGATCACAATTCCAAGATACAAGCCGCTTCGCTGTGCGAAGCGTCGGACGCGGCAACGGTTAACAACATTCGTTGAGCCGCCCACAGGGCGGCTGCTACAGAGTTGGATTTACCGGCGGTAAAGCGCCTGCTTCAGCTCGGACGCGTACGCTGGATTCAGCTCGAAGGCGGTCACGGGCACTTCGGCTATTTGCACTTCTTCGTAATAAGGCACCGTCTCGACGAACCCAGCCGACATCAGGCTATTGAGCGTATCGGTGACATCCTCGACATCCATGTGGGTGCAATCCTGGATTTCAGCTCCCATCATCGCTTCAGCGAAGCCAATCGCGCGCACAACTGTCGCCTCGCGGCCGCTGAGTTTGATGTGACGCATATCATTTTTTCTGAGCAGCTTCCATACCGGCACTGATCCGCCGGCGGGCGTCAAAAACCGAAGCTGGGCAGGATGCTTTTTGTCATCGCAGCGTCGAAAGTCGGATAACGCGGCTCCCATCCGAGGGCGCGCAATTTTGCGTTGCTCACCTGTTTGTTGCTCCTCCCGCGCTTAGGCCGAACTGCGCCTGCCCCCGATGACGGCAAAGGTTTTCCCAATCGCGCGCTAAGCCATTCGTACGCTTCTCGCGCACGGATCGGTTGATCCCCCACGACGTTGAAGATCTGGCCCTGCCCGGCAGAACGCTGCTCCGCCAGAAGGAGGAAGGCGGAGACGATATCATCGCGATGCGCCTGGTTGATGAAGCGTTCCTCCGTCTGATCGATAATCGCGGCACCCTTGAGAAACTTGCTCAGAAAAAACGAACGTCCCGGGCCGTGAATGCCTCCAAGCCGCGCGACGATACCGCCAGCGGCCAAAATTAATTCTTCTGTCTCGCGCAAAATCTTTCCTTTTTCGTGAGCCGGCTCCGCCGGACTGGCTTCGTCCACGACGGTCCCATCCGTTTGGGCGTAAACGCTGGTGCTGCTCGTGAAAATATGCCGGGCGCCTGGGAAACGGTGGATGAGATTCCGCGCACCGCCCAGGTAGAGCCGGCGATAATCTTCGGCGTCGCCTCCGCTTGTGCTGACGCATTGCACCACGACATCGAATTCGCCGGAAGACGTCGAGAGCGCTGCGCGGTCCGTGATGTCCACGCAACGGACGGGATACGGCCGGTTTTCCAGCCGGGCCGCCGATTGCGCGGAGCCAGTCCAGCCTTCGACCTCCCAATGCTGTCCGTGAAAAACGTCCGCGGCCGCTTCTCCCACATAGCCGCAGCCTGCGATCAAAATTCGCGCCATCGAATTCCGGCGCCCGCTTAGCTGGAGGCGGGCGCTATCTCAATTTCATCGAACGGATTCGCCTGCGTCGCGCGCACCTGTTTCAAGCGGATCAGCTCGAGCAAGGCCAGAAAAGTGACGACGATTTCCACCCGCGACGCCATTTGCGCGAAGAGCTCGGAGAACTTCAGCGAGGTCCCGCCGGCGATTTGCCGTAGGATCGAATCGATCTTGTCCGAAACGGTGAAGTGTTCGCCGAACAGTTCCTGCAAATCCTCGCGCGCCTCGACTCGTTTAATCACGGTCTGAAGGGCGTTGATCAATTGGAAAATGCCGACCTCGCCCAAGGGAAGCGGCGCGGCCGCGAAATCGACAGGACCGAGCCCGGCGCGCGCAAAGATTCGTTCCTGTTCCAGCTCGCGAGTGTGCAATTGCGCGGCGGCTTCCTTGAATTTCTTGTATTCGATGAGCTGGCGGATCAAATCCCAGCGCGGATCATCCTCAGCCGCGTCTTCGTCCGGCGGTTGCTGGTCCACCGGCAACAGGCTGCGGCTTTTCAGATAAATGAGGTTCGCCGCCATGACAATGAATTCGCCGGCGATATCGATGTTCAATTCCTTGAACGCCTGGAGGTATTCGAGGTACTGGCTCGTGATCCGTTCGAGCGAGATATCGTAGATGTCGATCTCGTCCCGCTTGATCAGATAAAGCAGGAGATCGAGCGGACCCTCGAAAATCTCGAGCTTAACCTTGTAATCGGTTTCCATGCGGCGTCGCGAATTCTAGGGAGGCAGGCCGCGAAAGTAAACCGCCGGGCGGCGCGCCTAGCGTTCCACTTCCTTGCGATGGATCCAGACGCTGTTCACGATGCCGAGGCCGAACATGATGATCAGCACGAACGAGCCGCTGTAGCTGATGAGCGGTAACGGCACACCGGTGATCGGCAGGAGCGAGATGGTCATTCCTACATTTTGGAAAATGTGGGTAAAGATCAGCGCGGCAACTCCGATGACCAGGAGGAGCCCCAACTGGTCGCCCGCGAAAAAGGCCACGAAAAGACATGTCAAAAGAAGGAGCGCAAAGGCACCCATCAAAAACATGCCGCCGACGAAGCCCCATTGCTCACCGATGGCAGAGAAAATGTAATCGTTGTGCACGGCCGTGGCCGGCAGGAAACCCATCTCAATCTGAGTGTTCGGCGCCTTGAATCCCTTGCCGGACCAGCCGCCGGAGCCGATCGCGATGAGCGATTGGTTGATCGCCCAGGCGGAACCTTGCTTGTCGATCTCGGGATTGATGAACGCGGTAATGCGCTCCTGCTGATACGGTTTCAGGCCGAGATTTATGGCGAGCGGAATGAATGCAGCCACGATGAGAATAATGCAGATGAGATAGCGCAACGGCATGCCGCTAACGAAGAGCAGGGCCAGCAGGACCGGACCCCAGATGATGGTTTCGCCCAGGTCGGGCTGCATCAAAATGAGCAGACAGGGCGCGCTGACGATGACGCTGCAGAGCAAAAGCCGCAGCATCGGATGCATATCTCGAAACTGGTTGTGGCTGAGAAAAAGGGCCAGCACCATGATCCCCGCGAGGACCGCGACCTGGGCCGGCTGAAAATTAATCGGCCCCAAATGGAGCCAGCTGCGAGATCCGTAAACCTTCGTGCCGATGAACCGGGTCAGGATCAGGAAGAACAGGCCGGCCAGATACATGGGCAGGGCGCCCCAGCGGACCCATCGATAATCGACCAGGCTCGCCACCATGAAAGCGAGCAAGCCGAGTGCGACGTGGTTGGCCTGCTTGCGCCAAAACTCGCCGGCGATCGAGTCCTCCCGCATATAGGTGGCGCTGTAGATCGCGACGACGCCGAAGATTGCCAGCGCAAGCATCGTGACGAGCAGGACCCAATTCATCCCGAGCAATTTTCGCAGAAACGGAGTCATGGTGGATGAGAACGCGCTGCCTCAGCGCGTCTTGCGGCGGACTATAAGCGCACTCCGCTTTCTCGTAAATCGCCTTTCCCGCGCACTTCGGAAACGGGGCTGAGGACCAGCCTTCCCAGCGGATGAAGCCTGCGATATCGGGGAGTTTTCACGTAACTTATTAGTCGGACAAGCTACTCATCCTGTGGTCTTTGCATGGTCTAGCAAAATATTCCATGCAGTTACTTGTGAACCCATCCGAACCCCGATAAAATGCTATGGAGCAGTGGGCGATTACTAAGGGAGCAAGACCAATGGCAAAGAAAACAAAACGAAAGATCGCCCATCCGAAATTGCCGATGCAGCGGCAGCTCAACCTGCAGCATGAAGGTAAGTACTTCGATCTCCGTGCGATTTTCGACCGCCTGAACGAGCGCCATTTTCGCGGACGCCTCCGCGGTTACAAAGTGATTTGGGGCCGCAAGCGCAAGCGGCGCCCGAAGGAATATTTCATCTTCGGCACCATTCAGGAAGAAGACCGCGTTATCCGCATCAATCCGCTTCTCGACCAGCCCTTCGTGCCCGTTTGGTTTCTCCAATACATTCTGTACCACGAGATGCTCCACGCGGTCGTCCCGGATGAGGCCGGCGCGAGTGGCCGGCGCCGCGTTCACACCGAGCGATTCAATCAGCGCGAACGCGAATTCCCGGGTTATCGGCGGGCCCGCCGGTGGGAAGAAGAAAATCTCGCGCGCTTTCTGCGCTAGTTTGTAGGGCGTTTCTGTGAAACGCCATCGTCTCCCCTCTACGACCGGCGTCTGACACAGACGCCCTACAACGGATCAGCGCCGGCTGGGCGCGGTAGCTTCGACTTCCGTTTCAAACGGCGAGAGTGTCGTTGCTACGTTCTTTTTGATGAGGTACCAGAGCGTCGTCGCGAGTAGGAGGGAGATCAACTTCGCGCGCCAGTTGTTCAGGATCTGTTTCTTCATAAGTGCCTTGCAGCAGGATTTCGCCAATGCGCTTGCGGAAGGTTTCCGGCGTGAAACCGCGCTCGATCCGCCGCCGGTGGCAGATGGAAATGCCGCCTGTCTCTTCTGAGACGACCACCGCGATCGCGTCCGATTCCTCCGTGATGCCGAGGCCGGCGCGATGCCGAAGACCAAGGCTGCGATCCAGCGTTTCTCGCTGGCTCACGGGGAAGATGCACGCAGCAGCGGCGATGCGGCCGTTGCGCATTACGACTCCCCCATCGTGCAACGCGGCTTTTGGATGAAAAATCGTGAGCAAAAGCTCGACCGAAAAATGGGAGTCGATAATTACTCCCGTCTCTTCGTAGACCCGGATCGAGGTGTCGCGCTCGATCGCGATCAGGGCGCCGAATTGTTTGTTGGCCAGTTGCGTGACCGCTTCGGCGATATCGTGAACGGTCTCCCGTTTCTCGCTCGTCAGGGAAAAGATCGGATGTCCGCCCAGCTCAGCGAGGCCGCGCCGCAGTTCCGGCTGGAAGATCACGACGAGCGCCACCGCCAGGAAGACGGAAAAACTGCGGATGATCCAGCCGATGACGACGAGGTTCAGCAATTGCGAAATCAGCGTCAGGGTGAGAAAAACAATCGCGAGGCCGGTGAGCACTTTGGCGCCGCGCGTCCCCTTAAAATAGAGGTAGCCGTAATAGATGCCGACGCTGAGCAGGATGATTTCGGCAAGGCTCCGCCATCTTTCCAACCAGAACTGGAGAATTTGCTGCATCATTTCGCTGCTTCCAAAAGTGCTTCGGTGACGCGCAAGGCGGCCACGTTTTCTTTGACGTCATGGACGCGCAAAACATTCGCTCCGCGTTCGCGCAACAGCGCCGTGAACGCAATC
>DASQLH010000184.1:0-39083 GCA_035630155.1 Chthoniobacterales bacterium | reverse complement strand
CAGCTCGTCGCCTCGGCAAATGTCTTCACGACCCACACGCCGGTGCCCGCCGGCAACGACTCCTTTCCGCGCGAAATGATGAAGCGTTACTTCGGCGATTTCGCCGCGCAACTCGGCCTTGCCTTCGACGAATTTCTTCGGTTCGGCCAGACGAGTTTGAATCCGGCCGACGCCTTCAGCATGACAGTCCTGGCCTTGCGCGCCAGCCGCCATGCAAACGGCGTGAGCAAATTACATGGCGAAGTGAGCCGATCGATCTGGAAGGATGTCTGGGCCGGCGTGCCCGGCCACGAGGTGCCGATCACCAGCATAACGAATGGCGTCCACACCAAAACATGGATGGCGCCGGAGTTTTCCGCGCTCTACCAAAAGTATCTCGGCGATTGGGAGGAACATCTGACCGAACCCGATTTCTGGCGGCGCGTGAGCGATATTCCGGGCGCGCAACTTTGGGATACGCACCAGAAACTGAAGCAGCGCCTGGTCGATTTCGTGCGCGACCGCGTGCGCCTGGCCCGGGAGCGCTCCGGCGAATCGCCGGAATCGATCCGCAGCGTCAACCGCATTCTCGACCCGGAAATTCTCACCATCGGTTTCGCGCGGCGTTTCGCGACCTACAAGCGCGGCGCGTTGCTCTTCAGCGATCAGGAGCGGCTGAAGCGTTTGCTCAACGACGAGACGCGCCCGGTCCAATTCATTTTCGCCGGGAAATCCCACCCGCAGGACGAGGGCGGGAAGGCGCTGATCCAGCAGGTTTATAAATTCAGCCGCCAGCACGGTTTCGAAAATCGCATGGTCTTCATCGAGGATTACGACACCTATATCGCGCGCCGGCTCGTGCAGGGCGTCGATCTTTGGCTGAATAATCCGCTCCGTCCGCTCGAGGCCAGCGGCACCAGCGGGATGAAATTGCCTCCGAACGGCGGTTTGAATTTAAGCGTTCTCGACGGCTGGTGGTGCGAGAGTTTCAACGGCAACAACGGCTGGGCCATCGGCGGCGAGATCAAGGGCGGCACCGTCGATTTCCAAAGCGAAGTGGACGCCAGCAGCCTGTATCAGCTCCTCGAGAACCAGATCATTCCACTCTATTACGCGAAGCCGGACGGGAAGCTGCCGCTCGCCTGGCTGCAGTTGATGCGGGAGTCAATCCGCAGCGTCACCCCGGTTTTCAACACGCATCGGATGGTGAAGGAATACACCGAGCGCCTTTACACGCCGGCGGCGAAAGCCCACCAGGAATTTGCGCGCGATGGCTGCGCGGCCGCGACCGGCCTGAGCCGGTGGAAAGCGAAGATGCGAAAGGATTGGCCGCAGGTCAGCATCCTCGATGTCCAGGTCGGCAATCCCGATCGGCAAAACATTCAGGTCGGTGAAACGCTCCAAGTCTCGGCCAGGGTCCATCTTGGCGCCGTCGCGCCCGACCAGGTGCGCGTGGAAGCTTACCACGGCGAAGCGGACAATGGCGGAATCAAGAACCCTAGCGTGACGGTCCTCGACGGGAGTTCGCCTGCGGAAGGCGAGGGGAATTACGTGTATCAGGGATCGGTGCCCGCTTCAGATAGCGGCACGTACGGTTTCAGCGTGCGCGTCGTCCCGGTCCATCCGCACCTGATGCAAACGCACGAGCTGCGTTTGATTACGTGGAGCTAAGCCTGTAGCGGCGGTCTTTGACCGCCAAATTCTTCTGTAGCCGCCGCCCTGTGGGCGGCGTGAGAGCGGCGGCGTCCCTCCGGCGCTTCGCACAGCGAAGCGGCTACAGGTCCGCCAGAGCGCGAAAGAAATCTTCGAACTCCCCATCTTCCCTCACCAACTCGTTCAGCGCCTCGAGCCGTTCCCCCTCCGCCGGCTCCGGCAGGGTCACCAGTTTCGACATCGATCCATTCCTAAACGCGATTTCATCCCACTGGATCGAACTGATCGCGTGATTGAACCTTGCCACGGCGCGCCCCCGAAAATACGCGCGGGTGGTCTCCGGCGGGGCGAAAATAGCATTCTTGATTTCCTTCTCGCTCACGATGCTGCGCATCGATCCCTGGCGCAGCAGCTCGTAAAACAATCCCTGGTCCGGCTGGATGTTGTGATACTCCAGGTCGAGCGCCTGGAGCCAGGGATCGGTCCAGGAAAGCTTTTCCTCCTCGCGAAACGTCTCCAGCAACAACTTCTTCGCCGCCCAATCGACGCGGTCGCGCGTGGAGGTGACGTCTCGCTCGAGATCGTTCAAGACCTGTTCCCATTCGCGCACGAGCCAGGCTGTTTCCGGCTCGCCACTTTTCTCGCGCTCGGCGGCTTTCAGGTAAAGCCGTTGCACATCGATCGCTGAAATCTTCCGGCCATCACTCAGCTCGATGATCCAATCGTAATCCTGATCGCGGCTGATCGACTTCGTGGCGTTGATCGGCTGCGCAATTTCGATCTGCGGCGCTTTCCCGCGCTCGATCAAATCCAGGACGAGCGCAGTCGTTCCGATTTTCAGCGCCGTAGCCCATTCGCTCATGTTCGAGTCGCCGATGATGACGTGGAAGCGCCGATAGCGATCCGGATCCGCGTGCGGCTCATCGCGCGTGTTTACCAGCGGCCGCTTGTTCATCGTGTCGATGCTCACCAGCGTGGTGAAGAAATCGGCGCGTTGCGAAATCTGAAAGACTCCCGGCTGCCCGCGCGCGCTCTCGGCTTCGATGCCTATCTTGCCCGCGCCGGCGAAGATTTGCCGCGTAATCAGGAAGGGCAGCACGCCCGCGACCAGCCGGTCCCAGGGCAGATCGCGCCGCATGAGATAATTGTCGTGGCACCCATAGCTGTGCCCGGCGAAGTCGGTGTTGTTCTTGAACAACCGCACCTCCTGGCCATCACCCAGCTTCAGGCTTCGCCGCCGCGCGCACTCGGCCAGGATGCGTTCGCCCGCTTTTTCGTGCGCCACCAGCTGGCGCAGCGTCGTGCATTCCGGCGTCGAATATTCCGGATGCGCGTGGTCGTTGTAAAAGCGCGCGCCGTTCGAGAGGACAAGGTCGCTTTTGATCTCCTCGAAGCTGAGCGGCCGGTTCCGGTCGATCTCGTAGTAAGCCGATTCGTCGGTGTCCTGGAGCAATTGCGCTGCGCGGAAGCCGCGGGCGTCGCGGTGCGGATCTTCCAGGCGATAATCCCATTTCATGTGGGCGCCATGCTCGGTATACGAGCGTACCAGCTCGATCGATTCCGCCACGACGTCCACCGAATCAGCACCCTGAATCGTGATGCCGTATTCCGTTTCGAGCCCGAACACCCTCTTCATCGCGGCTTAACATAAAGCAGGCTGGCGCTGTCGCGAATGGAGACGGCCTGGGCCGCCAAGGGAGACGGCCTGCCCTCAGGCCGTGGGAAGGATGGGGAAGCTTTCCTCAACGGCACGATGGCGTGCCGTCTCCAAAGTTACACCGTGGCCACGATCAGCTGCCAGGCGACACCGCCCTGGTTGAGGGAATGCTGATGATGACTCGGCGGCGGCAATGGGTCGCCGGCCGTGGAGATTATTTCGGTGCCGCAGCCCTGACACTTATAGATTCCCGAATGTGGCGTGGTGGCTCCCGATGCGTGGGCCTGGTCGAATTTTGAGTCGGGCAACCTCGTTAGAAGTTGAAGGTGTTTGAATTGCGCCATCTCGCCCTTGGGGGGTCCCGTGATCGATGGGGATTGTCTCAACATGGGGGCAAATCCGTAAAGTGGGAGAATTCCTACACCCGTGGCGAGTGCCTGAGTTAGGCAGGAGACCGCCGATCCCCAAAAAAATTCACGAACTTTGCTTCGCGAAACTCGTAATTAGCGGCAGACCCATGATGCTGCCTCGCCCCACCGAACGAACCGCCCAGCAAGGCGCGTCGGAGCAGGCGCTCCTCGTAGTTTCACCCGATGGCCGCATTCAGTTCGCTACGGCGCGCGCCCGGCATTGGCTGAAGGAACTTTCGTTTTCCCCCTCGGACCGCCTTCCCCACGCGCTGGCGGGTTGGCTCGCTGAGACCACCCCCTCGAGCCGGCCATCCAGCTTTATTCTGGAGCGGGCCGGCACGAAGCTTTGCCTTCAGGTGATCTTTCGCGAGCCGAAATCAATCTGCCTGCTCCTCGACCAGCGGGCCAAATCTGCGCCGCCCCGCGGTTCGCGCTCACTTCTCACCCAGCGCCAGGTTGAAGTGCTTGCCTGGGTGGCCCGGGGCAAGACAAATGCCGAGATCGCCAAAATCCTGAGCTTGAAAACGGGGACGATCGGCAAATATCTCGAACGAATTTTCCCGAAGCTCGGCGTCGAGAACCGCACCGCCGCTGCCAGTTTCGTTCGCGGCCCGAACCAGACGGGTTAGCGCCAATCAGGTGTTCCGCGGCAACGCCGCACTCCGTCCAGCGCGGGTCGCGGTGGCGAAGCAGCCTTGCAGCAGGTATCCGCCCGTCGGCGCTTCCCAGTCGATCATTTCGCCGGCGGCGTAAACGCCAGGCAATCGGCGGAGCATCAGCGTCTCATCCAGTTCGCTCCAGGGAACTCCGCCCGCGGAAGAAATCGCTTCGGCAATGGGGCGTGGGCCGCGCAAGGCAATGGTGAAATTCTTTACGCGGGCGATCGTTCGCTCGCAATCCGGTGGCTCATTCGGCGGCGTGGTTTCGAGCAAAGCGACTGCCGCTGCGCTTAGTTTCAAGGCGCGGAACCAATCCGCGGGATTGTCCAGATTTCCAACGCGCTCGCGCATCGTTTCTACAGTGAGCTGCGGCTTGAAATCGATGGTGAGTTGCGGATCGGCCATCGCCCGAAGCGTGCGGCCGAGGCGGTAGATGGCGCCGCCTTCGATTCCGTCGCGCGTAATGAGCAGCTCGCCGGAAACTGATTCCGCGCCGGCGGACACGTTGAGGTTCTTCAGCGGCAATCCTTCCGCGCGGGCGAGCAAATCGGGCGACCAGTCTACGTTCCAACCGCAATTGGCCGGCTGCCACGGTTTCATTTCGACTCCGTGCGCGGCGAGGATCGCGGGCCATGTTCCGTCCGAGCCGGTTTCCGGCCAGGAAGCGCCGCCCAATGCGAGCACGATGGAGTCGGCTGTGAGCGAGAGCGTTCCTGTGGCCGCTTGAAATTCGGCGCGCCAACCGTCCGGGTCTGGCGCGAGATTTACAAAGCGCGCGGCCGTTCGAAATTGCACGCCGCTTGCCCGCAACCGCCTGACCCAGCCGCGCAAGAGACCCGCTGCCTTTTGGCCGCGCGGAAACACGCGCCCACTTGTGCCAACGTAAGTTTCGACGCCCAGCTCCGCCGCCCAGGCGCGCAACTCTGTTGGGCCAAATTCCCTGAGCAAGTCGCGCCAGCGTTCCGGTTCATCAACATAACGGGCCGGGAAATTCTCCACCGGCTCGCCATGGGTGAGGTTCAGTCCGCCCCGGCCGGCAACGAGGAATTTTCTGCCGACGGAACGTTGCGCATCGCAGAGGGTGACGTGCGCGCCCGCCGCATTGGCCACTTCAGCGGCGCGAAGTCCAGCCGGGCCACCGCCGACGACGAGGACAGAGTGGGCTTCAGCACGCACGGCCAATTGTAGCGCTCATTTCTTGAACTGGTAGGGACGCCGCGCTGCCGGCGTCCGCACCGCTACAAGCAATGTATCGAAGAATCTCCTCGCGGACGGCGCAGCGCGCCGTTCCTACCCTTATTTCATTACCTGGTCGATCGACGTCGGATCATCGAGCAGTATCCATTCGACAATTGAAAGCGGCAGGCTCCCGTTTTTGATCAGGTCGTCGTGAAATTGTCCGAGGCGAAAATTCGCGCCGGTTTTGTCGCGATAGCGCCCGAGCAAATTCATGATCTGCCACTTGCCCACGATGTAGGTAATTTTCTGGGTCGGATACGAGGCCGCTCCGGCCGCTTCGCCTTCCGCAGCTTCGCGATCGAGACCGCCGCCTTCCATGAAATATTGGATCGCCTGTTCAAAGCTCCATTTGCCCGTGTGCAGATTCACGTCCACGCCGATGCGAGCCGAGCGGTAGCGGGAGAGTCGCAGGATTTGGCCCTGCGCCGCGGAGTTATCCGGGTAAAGGCCGGTCCGCATCAGCATCTCTTCGCCATACAGCGCCCAGCCTTCCACAAAAACGCCGTCGCCATGCTGCCGCCGGATTTCATTCAAAAGATGGTTCGCAATGGATAGCTGCATGAAGTGGCCTGGAATCCCTTCGTGCCCGAGGATCGGTCGCGGGTCTTCGATGGCCGCGCGAATGTAAAAGTTCTTCGATTCCGGATTGTAGGTCGGGATGAAATAAAAACCGGTCGGGTCCTTATCGTAAAGGCCGGGCGGATTCATGAAGCCGCCGGGGCTCGTCGGTTTGAACGCTTCGGGCAACTGGCGAATCTCGAAGCGGCCGAGGTAATCGGGAATTGTCACCAGTTTGCGTTCCTTCATGAAATCGATCATCTCCTGCTGCCGACTCTCATAAGCTTTCAGGAACGACTCCTGGTCGGGCGGAATGTTTTTGCTCCGCGCCGGGTTGGGATCGGCCAGGGCAGGGTCGTTTAAGAGGGATTCCAGAGCGCGATAACGCGCCAGCTCCGACCGCCCGAGCATTGCCACCTGTTCCGCCTCGAGTGGGAGGAGCAGGACGTTCTTGAGATAATAATTGTAGTTCGCCGCGCCCATCGGCGCGAAATCCACCATCGCCGGCAATCGTTTCTCCAGGCGATCCGCGAACGCGTGGATCGCCACCAGCGCGGCGTCGCGCGCCTTCTCCAGAGCCTCGCGTTCTGCGGCCGGAAGATCGCGCGCCAGCGTCATGAGGCTGTCCTTGAAGAGCGGATCCATCGAGCGCGCCGAAGCGATGGCGAGCTGCGCAAAAAGCTTTACCGGCTTTTGTAAATTGCGTTCGCCTTGCGCCAGTATCGCCGGCATTTGCTTCAGCCGTTCGGTCGCGGCGAGAGCGCGGTTACGCGGCGTGTCGTATTCCTTCTTCAGGAGCGAGAAAATGCCGTTCGAACATTCACCGACATAGAGTTGCGGATCGGTTTTTTCGGATTGCAGGATTCTGTTGCCGAAGTCGGACCCTTCCAATTGCGCCCGAAACAGCATCCAATCGATCCGGTCCTCCTTCGGCCACTTGGCTCCCGGCATGGCGCGGACCTGGTCGAGTAGCTTGCGGACGTGCTGGGCCCGCTCGGCAATCTTGGCCGCGGAATAATCGGTAAGCCGGTTGTCCCAGGTGTGCAGTCCGGCGTCGCTGCTGTAGACCGGGAAGTTCTCATTTCGCCACGCGTAAAATTCGTCGGCCATCTTCCGGAGCGCGGTGATGTCGGCTCCAGATTTGGCCGGCGTGGCTTTTGTGATTAGCGCCTTGTTCGAAACGTCGGTCTTCGGGTCCGGCGTTGGCTGGCCGAACAGCGTTGCGGCGGCGAATAGACTCAGGGCGAAAATGGGTCTCATGGCGCCGATGCTAATCAAGGAGCGGCGGTTTACAAACCGCCGTTTATCTGGAGCCGGCCCGCCCTCGGGCCGCTGGCATCAAGCGGCGTCTACTCCCAACGGCACGAGGGCGTGCCGTCTCCACCTAGATCACCACGCCGCGAAGGGCCGGTTTCATCTGCCCATCTCGGCGCACGGGCGAGATCTTCACCACGTTCTCCGGGTCGAAGTCGATGAGCTTGAACCAGTCCTCCGTGATGTCGGTCGGCGGGAAAATATCGTTCTCATTGAACTCGGCGATGAACGCCTGCTGCAGATCGGTTTCGCTGATTCCCGCAACCTTGTGGCCGGCCTCGCCCGTCCCGGCTGCGGAATTGGCAATCGTTCGCTTGATCGCCATGGCCTTCGCTCTCTCCACAATCGAGGCAATGATCGCGCCACTGAACAGATCGCTCCGGTAGAGGATCTCTTTCCGGCCGCTGCGCAGCGTGATCTCGAGAAATTTATTCTCCTCGCGCCGGGCGAACTGCACTTCGAGAATGCGCTCCACCAGCCGGTCGATGGCCGCGCCGATGTTGCCGGCCTCCTTCGCCAAGGCGCCGTCATAGGGAAGGTCGTTGGTAAGATAAATCCGATAAATCGCGCGCGCGCCTTCCCGGTTCGGCCGGTTCACTTTGATTTTCCGGTCGATCCGGCCCGGCCGCAAAATCGCCGGATCGATCAGGTCCGCGCGGTTTGAAGCCAGGATGATGACGACGTCATGCAGCGAATCGATGCCGTCCATCTCCGAACAAAACATCGGCACCAGCGTGGAAAGAATGTTCGAGTAACGCGAGGCGCGCCGCGTTCCGAGAATGCTTTCGGCTTCGTCGATGAACAGAAACGGGAGGAAACCTTCGCGCCGTTTCTCGCGCGCAGTCGAAAAGATTTCGCGCACGATCCGCTCCGATTCGCCCACCCACATGTTTAGGATTTCCGGACCTTTGACGTGCATGAAGTATTCCTTCATCTCGCCGCCGCTTTTTTCCCGCAGCTGCTTCGTCAAATTGTAGGCGGTCGCCTTGCCGATGAGCGTTTTGCCGCAGCCGGGCGGACCGTAGAGGAGAAAACCTTTCGGCGTCGCATGCTGAAATTTTTGGAACAACTCGCCGTGAATGAGCGGCAGCTCGATGGCGTCCTTTATCGCCTCCAGCGCCTGGTCCTGCCCGCCGACTTTTTCCCAGGGAAGTTCGGGCACATCGTCGAGGTAAAGCTCGTGCGATTGCGGATGCGAAAGAACTTCGAGGGCGACGCGGTAATTCGGATCGACCCGCACTTCATCGCCCGACTTGAGATTCGCCTGCATGAGCTCGGCGGACCGTTGCAGAATCAATGATTGCAAGCCGTGATCCGAGCCGACCCGGAGCCGGTCCGCGCCGATGACCTCGGTGATCTTCGTCACCGGTCCAGCGGTTTCAAAGCCGAGATCGCCCACGATGACGTAGGCTTCGTTGACCAAAACGCGCGTGCCTTTCTTGAGCTTTGCGAGGCTGATTCGCGGATCGACGTTGCAATAATAATCCGCGCCGCCCACGACGATGTGAGCGGTGTCTTTCGCGGGATTGCTGAGATAAGTGCCGATGCGGTTGGCCGGTGACGTGACTTTTTTGATTACGTCCTCGAGCTTCTCGATCATCTGGCGCGCTTCGCCGATGGTCTCTTCCTGCGCCTCGATCTGCGACCGCAGAATGTAGAGCTCGCGCCGATGCCGGTTCTCGGGCGGAATGGAGGCGACAAGAAGGTCAAACGCTTCGAGCAAACTCAATTCACGCGGCCCCGGCTCGTCGTCCGGTCCCGGGATTGTTCTGCGCGGTTCCTCGTCCATGCTGCTGGCGAGTATAAAACCTCGCGCGTTCCCCCGCAAATGGAGCGGCGGGTGTCCGCAGACGCACGACAAAAATCGTTTCTGCCGGGTTGCGGGTGAGGACACCCGCCTCTACAATCCGGTCTCGCGAAGGAGTCTTAGCTCAATTGGTTAGAGCGCCGCCCTGTCACGGCGGAGGTTGCGGGTTCGAGCCCCGTAGACTCCGGTTTATCCGCCGCCCTTCAGGCCGCGAAATTGAACCGTTCTCCTCTCCGCGTTTCGCATGCCTTCTGATAGACCGTTACCGCCGCGATCGCGTCTTCGATCGCGACGCCGGTGCTGTCGAAGACGAAGATTTCTGCGTCACTGGTGCGGCCGGTTTTTCGGCCGGCAACGACTTCCGACAACTCGGCGTAAACATCCTCTTTGCGCATCAAACCTTCCGCAATCGCATGGTGCGTGTCGCCGATCGCGCAGCATTGCTCCAGGCTGTCGGCCACGACCTTTACCGATGCCAGCAAGGCTGGCTCGATTTCTTGTTTGTGGCTGTCATCCGCGCCGACGGCGGCAATGAAAGTGCCAGGCGAAACGTCTTCCTGGCGGATGAAGAATTTTGTCGCGGTCGTGCAGGTGATACAGACGTCGCTTTGCCGGACGGCTCGACTGAGGTCGGTGACGGGTTGAATTTCGAATTCGTCCTTAAGTTTGAAGGCGAGGTTTTCCGCGGCGGCCGGGTCGAGGTCGAACGCCTGAATCCTGCTCAGCGGCAAGACTGCGCCAAGCGCGCGGAGCTGGGTCGCGGCCTGCTGCCCGCAGCCGCAAAGCGTGGCCACGGCCGAATCCCGTCGGGCCAGATACTTTGCCGCGACGGCCGAAGCCGCCGCGGTGCGTCTGATCGTCAGCTCGATTGAATCGAGAACCGCGAGCAGACGGCCATTTTCTGCGTCATACAAGGCGACCATACCCTGGATTGTGGGCAGGGCGTGTTGGACGCGGTTCTGGGGAAAGTTCGTGTTGAGCTTGGCGACGATGTAGCTCGGCTCGCCGCGCAGCAGCCCGGCTTTTACGTGGAGACCTCCTTTCGCCGCCTTTACGGACAGGATGCCCGGCGCCGGCACGCTGCCCTCGCCTTGCCAACGGAAGACGGTTTCTACCGCGTGGATGCAATCGCGAATGCTCAGCAGCTGCTCCACATCGCCTCGGGACAACAGCAATGTGCCGTCACCCATCACTGCGGCGCTCCCACGAGACTGGAAATCTCCTCGCCGGTCGCGGCTTCCACGGGCGCCTCGCCTCGCCGGAATATCCGCGCCCCGTTGGTTCCGCGGAGCATAACCGAACCTCTTTCGACCCGGACCCAGGCGCCTTCCCGCATGCCGAGCACCGGCGTTTTGTTTTCCTCGTGAAATTGGAGGATGCGTTCTTCCTGGGTTTCTCCCATGTGTTTCGAGTTCGGATCGGGATCCTGGAAATGCGGGCTGATCTGGAATGGGACCAGGCCAAGCGAATCGAATGAGCACGGCTGGACGATCGGCATGTCCTTGGTCGTTTTGATGGTCGGGCCGGCCACATTCGAACCCGCGCTGCTGCCGATGTAGGGCGGACCCTCCAGGACCCGCCGCCGGATCGGCTCGAGCAGGTCGAAATCCTGGAGCGCTTTCAAGAGCCGAAACGTGTTGCCGCCGCCGATGAAGATCGCGTCCGCCTGGGCGATCGCCGCCTGCGGGTCCCCGGCGTCGTGCGCTGAAGACAATTCATAACCCATCGCGGCAAATCGCTCCCGGGCCTTGGCCGCGTAGCCGTCGCGATCGAACAAAGCGTAGGGGAAAAACAAAACACGGCCCGAGGGTCCGAGGAGATTGCGGATTTCGTCCTCGGCATGGTCGAGGTAGCCGCGGCCGTGGAGCGTGGAGTTACTGATCAGGAGGATATGCGGCGTTGTCTTCATAGTTATAGCTGTAACATAGTGAAATATGTGTATTGATTCGCCACGTAAAGGAAAATCCGGCCCAAAGTTCCTCGCACGATTCGCCAAGGCAACACAGTTGGTGAACAGTCTCCGCTCATGAAAAAACTCGGTCTAGCCGCCCTGCTCGTCTTTGGGGCAGTCATGGCCCGCGCGGAGCAACTTCTGCCCGCGGCCGACGGGACCACGTGGACTTATGACGCGACCGAGGAAACCGGCGGACCTGGCGCAGCCCCGGCGGTCAACTCGGTGGTGACGGTCAGGGTTGCCCGGCAAACCTTCGACGGCAAAGAATTCCTCAAATTCGAAACGCTGACCGACGAAAGCCTGACCAAAATCGAATTGATGACCCTGGACGACAAGGGACTGATCTGCCACGCGCGGGGCGGAAAGGACGGAAGAATCGCGAAGCTCGATCCTCCCCAGGTTCTCATTCCCGGCGCTTTGAAGATCGGCGATTCCTGGGACTCGGACGGGGAGGTGGCCGGAATGGAGATGCGCCAGCATTTCACCGTGGCGGGCGAGGAATTGGTGCGAGTGCCGGCCGGTTCCTTCCGTGCTTTCCACATTCGTTGTGCGGAGTCGTCGGTCATGTCGGTTACGCTTGATCGCTGGTTCGTCGCGGATGTTGGATTCGTGAAGGAGACAACGGTGGTGCGAGGTCCGACCGGCGGATTATTGCAACGTATCACTCTCGAATTGCAAAAGCGGCCCGAGATGGTGGCCAAGCCCGCGGTTACGCCATCAGCGACAGCCGCGGCGCCCTCTCCAACAACAACGCCGCCCATTCGCGGGCCGGCCATCGAGACCGAGCCCGCCACCCCGGGTAAGAAGCTGATCGCTGAAGTCTCGACCGATCCGGGAGGTGGGTCGAAGACCGAATTCAAGTCCGACGTGGAGAACATCTATGTGCGCTGGCATGGACGCGGCCTGCCGCAAGGCGCAAGGGTGCGCGTCGCCTGGATCGCGGAAGACGTCGGCGATTTGGTGGAGCCGAACTTCGTCGTGGACGAAACCGAAACAGTCGCGCCCGATCCCGATTCCAGCGCTCGCTTCACTCTTGGCCGGCCGCCCGATGGTTGGGCCGAGGGGAAATATCGCCTCGAGTTTTACGTGAACGATGAGCTGGAGGAGACGTTGAGAGTAACTATTGTGAACTGATTGTTCTGTCGTCTAAATAGGGGGCTGTGAGCTCCATCCAGAAGTTCTTCGTGGCGCTGCTGCCGCCGAGTTGGGCAGCCAGGATGGAATCGGAATCGCGCTCATGGATCGCGCGCTGCGTGTGCGGTTTCGGGAGATCCATTTGGGACATGGGCGGGATTCGCTGGGGCGCTGCGGGCCAGCCAAAGCGCTATCTGTCGTGTCCCCAATGCGGGCAGTCTTCCTGGCAGACGGTATCCCGCGAGAAGCAATAGCTATTGGTCCGCCCCGCCGAAACGCTGGGTCCATTCAGCCACCTGCGTCTCCTCGATCTTGGCGAAGAGGACCTCGGGCACGCTGATGGCGGCTCCGGGTTGAAGTGTGTCAGTCACAGCGGCGGGCCAGCTGAGCGATTGCACGTTGTCAGCAAAAGCTCGCGTGATCCTGGCCGCCGTATCCGGAATGAAAGGTTGAGCGAGCGCTGCGAAAGTAATCCCGAGATTCAGGGCGTAGCGGATCGATACTCCGGCTGAGTCTGGATCGGTCTTGATGCGCATCCACGGCGCGGCCTTTTGTAGATATTCGTTGCCTATCACCCACATCGCTCTGAGCTCTGCCGCCGACTTTCGGAATTCCAACGCTTCCATTAGGCGCGTGAGTGTCACGAGGCGCTGTTCCAAAGCCTTCGTAGTTTCGGCTTCAAGAGGTCCATAATCGCCCTTGTCAGGAACAACTCCGCCAAAACGCGCCGTGCAGAACTTGGCGATGCGGTTAACGAAGTTACCAAGAACGTCGGCCAGATCGTGGTTCACCGTCACCTGGAAATGTTCCCAGGTGAAATTTGAGTCGTCCGACTCGGGCGCATTCGCCAGGAGATACCAGCGCCAATAATCTGCCGGCAGCAATTCGAGCGCCTGGTCCATGAAGAGGCCCCGGTTTCCAGAGGTGGAGAACTTTCCTCCATAATAATTCATCCAGTTCAGGCCTTTAATGTAGTCCACGACTTTCCAGGGCTCTTGCGATCCAAAAAGAGTGACGGGAAAACCGACCGTGTGGAAAGGGACGTTGTCCTTGCCCATAACCTGGACGTAACGCACGTCGGCGGCCCCTTCATCCTCGCGCCACCAACGCTTCCAATCGTTCTTTGTCGCGTCAGCCCACTCCATCGAGGCGCCGATATACTCAATGGGAGCATCGAACCAGACGTAGAAAACCTTTCCTTCAAAGCCAGGGCGCACCTTGCCTTGATACGCCACCGGAATTCCCCAGCTCAGATCGCGAGTAATGCTCCGGTCCTTCAATCCTTCATCGAGCCATTTGCGCGCGATCGAGGTAACGAGGACCGGCCAATCGGTCTTGGAATCAATCCATTCCCGCAGGCGACCGACCATGTCGGATTGCCTGAGAAAAAGATGCTTTGAGTCGCGGGTCTCGATGTTGGTCGAGCCGGAAATCGCGGAGCGCGGATTGATCAGGTCGGTGGGGTCAAGGACGCGGGTGCAGTTCTCGCATTGATCGCCGCGGGCGCGTTCGTAGCCGCAATGCTTGCACGTGCCGACGACATATCGGTCGGGCAAAAAGCGGCCGTCATCGATCGAATAGACCTGTCGGGTAGTTCGTTCTTCGAGGAAGCCATTCTTATCGAGCTGATGATAGAAATGCTGGGTGATCTCGTGGTTCTGCGGCGAATGGGAACGTCCGAACAAATTGAAGGACAACCCGAAACGGTCTCCGAGATCCTTCTGAAGATCGTGCATCTTCGCGCAGTAATCTTCCACCGGAAGCCCGGCCTCATGGGCGGCCAGCTCAGCCGGCGTGCCATGTTCGTCGGTCGCGCAGATGAAAAGGACTTCATTTCCCCGCGCCCGCTGGAAGCGGGCATACGCGTCTGCCGGCAGCATCGACCCCACGAGGTTGCCGAGGTGCTTTACCCCATTGATGTAAGGCAGTGCTGAGGTGATGAGATAACGGTTCATTCGTGGCCGCGGGTGAACTTATTAGGCCATGGAGACGGCACGCCCTCGTGCCGTTGGGAGAAGACTGCGCTGCCCTCTTCCGGCACGGGGGCGTGCCGGCTCCAGTGCTGGGATGAGGGCGTATTTTTGCATGGAGGAACTCTAAAGGCCGTGGAGAGATCTTAATCCCAGCCGATCTGCCGCCCCTTGTTTTCCTTTTCGAGCCAGGCCATGAGCGGCTTGAAATACTCCACCATCGCGCGCGTGGAAAGCTCTTCGCCCGTCGCATCTTTCAAGACCTTGCGCCAATCCTCAGTGCCGCCTTTCTCCATGATCTTTTTCAGGAACGCGCCCACTTCCTTGTTGTTGGCGTAGTTACAGGCCTGGGGCGGTTGCTTCAGGATTTTTCGGGCGATGTGATCGTGGAGCTGGAACTTCAGGACCGTCGCGAACGCATAGCTGTGGTAATAAGCCGGCGTGTCGTTGATATGGGTTTTGGTGGCGGCATCGCAAAACTCCTCGCCACGGTCTGCCGGTGGTTCGACGCCCTGAAGATCGCGCACGTACTTCCACCAGCGGGCGTTCCATTGATCGGCGGGAAGATTGTTCGCATACACATCCGCCTCCCAACGGGTCATTGTGCCGGAGCCCCAAAACATAAAGGGGAGGGAATTCGCCAGAGCGTCGTTTAGGAGAAAGGCGGTCGCATCCGCTTTGAAGTCCGCGGGCAATACGTCCTGCGACTGGAGATAGGGGACCTGGCTCGAGGCGAGCGAGATGAGTTCCCCCATGCCTTCGTGATAACCCGGGTTTGCGCCCGTGCGCAGGAGCGGCGGAACCTCCGGACGCGTGTAGGCCATGAAGTAATAGCCGTGGCCCAACTCATGGTGCGCCGTGTAAAACCACCGCGAATTGGTCTCCACGCTCATCAGCGAGCGGATGTCATTCTCCAAATCGACGTGCCAGCAGGAGGCGTGGGTGTTCTTCTTGCGAGTCTCCCCTGGTTTCAGAGGAAACAGATCCGACTTCGTCCAAAAAGTGGCGGGAAGCGGATTGAACCCGAGGCCGGTGTAAAACTGTTCCGCCGTCTTCGTGATCCACTCAGGCTGGCGCCCCTTGAATCGGTCTTCGATGTCGTCGCCTTCCACCAGCCCATCCCAATTCTGGCTCCAGCGATTGTTGATCCAATGCGCCGGAATCCGCTTCGGCACCGGTTGCTTGTACTTCGCCGCCAGCTTGTGCTTCGTCCAGGTGTGGAGCTGGAGATAAAGCGGCCGCAACTCCTTCAGAAAATCCTCGTGCATCTTGACGAGCTCTTCCGTCGTCATTCCATAGGCAGCCACCTGGAGCGCGAAATAATCCTTATGGCCCAGCTCCCTGGCCACGCCATTGCGCAGGTCGCGCAGCTTGATGAGGCCCGGCTTCAAGGCCGGCCCCGATTCCTTCGACGCTTCCCAGACTTTGCGCCGCTCGGTCAGGTCGGTGCTTTGGTCGAGCTTGTTGTCGATGTCGTTCGCCGTGATCGGTTTCCTGTCGAGCTTGAACTCAAAGCTGTTGAGCAGCGACGCCTGTTTGGTCTCGGCTTCTACGCGCGCCGCGACCAGATCCGGATTCGTCATCGGAGCTTCAGCGGCATTGCGGAGGACCTGGTCTAGTTGGCGCAGGGTCAGCTCGTTCAGCTCCGCCTTGTGTTTGAGCAACTCTTTGGCTTCGTTGATGATCGCCGGGTTGCCATTGAATGCCGCGGCGGCCTTGCCTGCTGTCTCCGAGGCGGCGTCGTGGGCCGGCGTCACGTCGGTCACGGCCAGCCACTGGGCTTCGCTGCTGACCCGATAGAGTCCCTTGTAACCGGCATTAACCAGCGCGAGGAAACGATCGGCCCGTTCCTGGACCGGCGACGGCGCGGCCACGAGGGCCGACGCAGCGCCGATCGACAGGATGAGGATTATCTTTTTAAACGAAAGCCAAGGGTGATGCATGGCGCAAAGTAATTTGCGCGCACCACATTGTGAAGCGCTCGTTTTTGAGCGCTCGCCGCGAGAATTACTTCGCCAGTTGGGCCAACGCCTGAAGCATCGAGACGATCGGCCAGGCCGAAACGCCCACGAAAACCGCGAAGAACGAGGCTTCGGCCAGGTAGTCCCGCTTCATTTCCGTAGCGAGAAATTCGCTGCTGAGATGGCGGAACGATGGCGGGAGCGCCGGCGGCGCGAGCTGGAGTCGGTTATTCGCCGCGCGGAGATCACCGGCGGGCGCATGGAAATGGTAATCCATGACCGGTTGGGTGGGACGCAATCCGACCGGCGCGTCTGCGCGGTGCGACCTGCGTTGTGCTGAGATTTGAGAGAGAGGTTTCATATTATTTTTGTAGGGGCAGCGTTCGAGCACTGCGGAAATTGATGCTGCAGCATGGGTGTTATGCCAGGCAGCGGTTTGGACGAAGAAGCTCCTCGAAGAGCTTCGGGTTCGGCGTTTCGCCGGGAGAATTTAACTTACTGAACTAAACGATAGGCTTTTCATTGCGGAAGGATGTTAGACGCCTTGGTCGAAGCTGGTCTGGGACATACTTAATGCCCTTAAGTAATTCCATGGCGGTGGCTGAAAGTCAAAGCGCCCCGACCGACGTCCGCCGTAACCTCTTGATCCAACGCGGTTTGTCGACCTAAAGATTTTCTCGATTTTTACGTGACCCAGCGCCCAACCCACGTTCCCCAGCCATAAAAGCCGAGGGGCAGCAGACGCCCGGCAGCAACGAGATCGTCGACCTGGGCCCGGGTCGGGCCGGCTTTGTCGGTGGCGCTGATGTAATCGTCGATCACCACCCAGCAGCGGTCCGCCAGCCGGTCTCCGTAGCAATCGATATCCCGCCGGACATTCGCATCCGCGTCGAAAACGAAAACATCCACCTCACCGGGTCCAACGCTTTGCTTCACGGCCGAGATGGCGGTTTCGTCGAAAGAAAAGCCGTTGATCAGGGTGACTGCATCGAGCAAATCCGCGCGCGCGAGATTCCGCTTCAAGTCCCTGAAGATGTCCTTCGTCGCCAGGCGGTGATCCTTCAGTCGCCCTCCCGGTTCGATGCTGATAAATTTTCTCGGCTTCCCGGAATCGCGCAGGCCGAGGCCGGCGGCGATGGTGGACGCGCCGAGGAACGAACCGATCTCGAGGATGGCGCCCTGGCTCACCTTCGCCATGTGATAAATGAGAACAAGGACATCGATATCGAGCATCGAATGATCGGCTGCTTTCATGAGCCGATGATGCAACGCCTTTTGGTAGCGATACTCGATCAGCCCTTGCATCAGCTCGAAGGTCTCGTCGATGTCGGTTTTCGCGTTCACGATTGTTCGGAAACAGTACTGAGGAGTTTTTCGGCAGACGCGAGGTGGTCGTCGCTCCCGAGTAATAAAATCTCATCGCCGGGCCGCAATTCCTCATCGGCTCCAGGATTAACCAGGCTCTCCTTGTCGCGCTGGATACCCACGATGCTGGCACCGGTCCGGGTGCGGAGGGCGAGCTCGCCGATCATCTTTCCGGCGGAGCCACCGTTTTCAGGAATACGGACCGTTCGCAGGTGCGCTTCGCGCAAGATCCCGGGCAGGGCATGAACCGGAGGTTCCCGATGCGCGGCAGGCGGTTGGGAGAGCGTTTCCTGGAGGGCCACTTGAGCCTTCGAATACAGTTTGGTGAATGAGCGGCGAAGAAGAATCGCCGTGGCGATGACGATCAGGGCTTGCGCGACCAGCAATTTCCAAGAGGGCAAAATGGCAGAGCTCAGGAGGATGAGCAGAAGCATGAGCACGACGGAGGCAGCTGCGAGAATGGTGTTGGCGACGATCGCTCGTTGGGTCGAAACGTTCTCGTTGGTGGCGCTGCGAGTCACGCTCATCTCGGAGAGCAACATGCAAAGCGCGCGCAGTTTTCGGAACAGGGCGATCAGCAACGGCAGGCTGAGGAGCATCGCGCCCAGCCACAATCCCGCCTTAACGCCATCCTGCCCGCGCGGAATCTGCGGCCACCACTGCAAGACGTAGCGGCGCAAAGAGGCGGCCCCGACAAAGATGCCGGCGATCAAAATCAGATTAAGCGCGATCTGCCATGACCACTGCCGGACGAGGCCCATGGCGAAACTGCGCTCCGTCCGCAGCCCCTCCACCCAGCGTGTGTAGAAATCGAGCCAGGCGCGCACAGGCGCCGGCACGGCCCGATCGAACCAGCCCACCACCCGATCGGAGCTGCGCAGCAAGTAGGGATTAATGAAGGTTGTGAGGGCCGAAACCGCCACAGCGATTGGATACAGAAAATCGCTTGTCACCTTCAAGGTCAGGCCGAGGGAAGCGATGATGAACGAGAACTCGCCGATCTGCGCCAGCCCCATCCCGACCCGCAATGCGGTCTGCCTTTCGTGGCCGGCGATGAATGTTCCAAACGTGTAGGCAGTTACCTGGCCGATTATGACCACGGTCGTGATGATCAGGATCGGGCCGGCATATTTCGCGAGAAGGGTGGGATCGATGAGAAGGCCAATGGAAACGAAAAAGACCGCGCTAAACATGTCGCGGACTGGTTCCATGAGCATTTCGATCCGGGCGATTTGCCGCGCTTCGGCGACGATGGCGCCGATCAAAAACGCTCCGAGCGCGACGCTGTAGTCGAGCTGCACCGCGAGAAACGAGACCCCGAAACAGAGACCCAGGACGGCGACGAGAAGCATCTCGTTGCTCTTGAATCGCGCGACGTAATTTAAGAGCCGCGGCACGACGATCAAACCTGCGACGATCAGAATACCCAGGAAGGAGCCGAGCTTGAGCAACGTCCAGCCAACCGCCGTCGCGGTGAAGGAACCCGTGGCCGCGAAGCCGGAAAGAAGCGCGATCATCACAATCGCCAGGATGTCTTCGACGATCAGGATGCCGAACATGAGCTCGGCAAAGCGTTCCTTTTTGAGCCCTAGTTCATCGAGAACCTTGATCGCAATCGTGGTGGAAGAAATGGAAAGGATCGCGCCGAGGAAAACGCTGTCCATGGTGCTCCAGCCGAAGCTTTGACCCAGCGAATAGCCGGCGGCCATCATGCCGAGAATCGCGGTCGTCGCCGCGATGAAAGCGGTAGCGCCGACTTCCTTCAGTTTGCGGAGACTGAACTCGAGCCCCAGCGAAAACATCAGGAAAATGATTCCCAACTCGGAGAGCGTGCGGATCGTTTCTTCATCGCGAATCAGCGGAAACGGCGGCGTGTGCGGCCCGATGATCACGCCCGCGATGATGTAGCCGAGCACGACCGGCTGTTTGAGACGGTGGAACAACACCGTGACCAGCCCGGCCACGATCATCACAATCGCGAGGTCGGAAAGAAAGGTCGCTGCGTGCATGAATGAGTGGCGGAACACTACATTCCGCTCAGGTCATCGTGCCCCGGCTCGATGAATGCGCAAGGGTGCGCGCGCGCGAAAATTTTAGATCAGCCAGGTGGCCAGCCCGAGGAACACCGCCAGCGTGCAGACGTCCGTGATAGTCGTGAGCACAATGCTGGAAGCGTTCGCGGGATCGGTCCCGAGTTTGCGAAGGATCAACGGGATCGTCGCGCCGAAGATGCCGCTGATCAGGCAGCTACCGGCCATGGCAACGAAAATGACGAAGGCGAGCGCCAACGCGTTTGGACTTTTCTGCATCGAGGCAAAAACAAACATGCCCAGCGCGGCGCTCACGCCGGTCAAGGCGCCGTTGAGCAGGCCCAGGAGAGTCTCCTTCATGACCAGCCCGAACTCCTGGCCAGATTTCAATTCGCCCAGAGTCATTCCGCGCAAGGCAACCGCGAGGGTTTGCACTCCGGTGTTCGAAGATTGTCCAATCACCACTGGCAAAAAAACCGCCAGCGCGACCAATCGATCGATTGTCCCCTGGAAATAACCGACGACGAGCGCCGCCAGGAAACCGAGGAAAAGATTTGCCTGAAGCCACGGATGCCGGAAGCGGAAGCTCCGCGGCCACGGCGTCGTCAGGCGTTCTTCCTTTTCCACACCGACCATCGTTCCCGCCTGCAGGCTCAGCTCCACGGTCTCCGCCTCAAACAACATCTGGCCGCGGATCAAGCCGAGCAGTTTGCACTCCTTGTTGCAGACCGGATAGACCGGGTAATGGCGCACCATCGTCGCCTTCATCGCCTCGACGAGTTGCATCTCCGGCGTGAGATAAAACGGATCGGCGATCATGATCTCCGAGAGCGCCTGATTCTGGCGCGCGAGCAACATCTCCCGCATCGCGACCACGCCGCGCAGGCGTTCCTTATCGTCCACCACGAAGATGTAGGTGATGAAGGCGCGCGTCACGAAATGCCGCAGCTCACGCGTGGCCTCGGCGACGGTGGTCTCGGGAAGAAAGACAGCCAGCGCCGGCTCCATCATGTGGCCAACGGAGTTTTCCGGATAGCCCTCGTTCCGGATCCATTGCTTGCGCGTTTCCGGAGCCGCCCCTGCGATAACCTTCTGGCGCTGGTCGTAGGGGAAACGCTCCAGGACGCTCTGGGCCAGGGCTGGATTCAACGACGCCAGCATCCCGGCGATGAAATCCTCCGGGTAATCCTGCAGCATGCGGGCCGCTTCGCCGGGCGAGCGATCGACCAGGGCCGGGAGCAACGCCTTGATCTCCGCGCGAATCGCTTCATCCGAGGTTGCGTCGAACGTGTCGGATAGATTCATCGCGTTGATTGTCCCAACGGAACGTCCCTTGGCAAGGGGAGATCGGCGATGCTGCCACGGCCGCTGCCGCGGCGCGGTTAGCCGTAAATCACCAGCCGGATCGAATCGGGCAATTGTTCCGCCACACTGGTGACCACGCTGCCGCCGAGGAGCTTCGCCATCGCGCTGCGCTGCGATGCGCCGATGATGAGGTAGTCGACGCCGAGCGTGGCGGAGAGATCGAGAATCGTTGCGGCCGCGTCCTCGCTGACGGCGTAAACCGGTTGCACGGGAATGTCGCGCTCCGCGCCGAGCTTCATCGTGAGCGACATGATGGCGTTGGCCGCGGGGTCGTCCTGCCATCGGGTGCGACCCAGGTTGGTGGGCGCGCCGGAAAAATAGACCGCGATCTCTTTCACGTAGAGGACGCAGAGGGTGGCCTTGCGTAACTGCGCCTCCTCCAGCGCGAACGCGAGGGCGGGCGTAATTCCGCGCGCCGCGACCATGATTTTTTGGCCTTCGGCCAACCGCGATTCCATGGTGGCGACGAGATCGGGCGTGACCATTTCCGCGACCTGGCGCGTCACAGTCATGGTCTTGAGTCCGGAGGCTTTGTGCGAAAAGAACCGCAGCAGATAGCCGACGCCGAGCACGCAAACCGCGAAGAAGAGCGCTTCCGGCTTGGTTTTCGCGATCGTCAATTCCACCGCGACCAGAATCACAAACGTCAATCCCATGAGGAGACGCTGATACCAGGGAAGTCCGAGGCGTTTGTTGAAAGTGCACGAGCCGAGATTCACGGCGATCGCCCCGACCACGCCGATCGCGTAAAGGCCGGCAAGGGCCTCGAAATCTTTCGTCACCGCCAGCACGACGATGGGGATGGCGACTCCGGCGACGAGCGGAATCGTTGGCACGCCGTGCGGATTGAGCCTGGCGAGTTGGCGCGGCATCTCGCCGTCCTGCGCCATCATGTAAACCACACCGATCATGGCCACGATGGCGGTGTTCACCGCGCTGAGCAGAAGCAGGCCGAAGACGATGCCGACGATGATGCTCAGGACCTGGCCGGCGGCCAGTCCTCCAGCCATCGACCCGTAAACTTCCGCCAGAAACCGCAGCATATCCTCTTTGTGGGAGGAGAGCTGCGGCAGGAGATTCCTCGGCAACGAGAGCATCGCCCACCCGAGAAGCGCCGTGCCCACCACGACCTCAATCGCGACTGGCACGATCGCCTTTGTCGCCGTGCGAGTGACTTTCGGCCGCTCCGGAGTTGAGCCGGGATCGAGCTTCATCACCCCGGTGATGTTCGCGATGGCTTCGACGCCGCTCAGCGCCAGGATCACGCCCGTGAACGCAATCCAGGTGCTTCCCAGGCTCTCGTGGGGAGGCTCCAGATAGAGGGTGTTAAGATGCGGAGCGCTCAAGAGGATGATGATCGTCACCATGATCACCGCCGGCACCGCCAGCCAGATCGAAAAGCTGCCGCTATGTTTCGGTCCGAAGAAATTGACCGCGCCGACAGCGAGGATCAGACCCATCGTCGCGACCGGCGCATATTTGCTCGGCACGCCGAGGTAGCTCACCGCCGCCCATCCGCTCAAGGCGGCGGTGACCGTGAAATTCGCCACGAGCAAGAGCGCCCCGGTTGAAGCGAGGAAGCGGCTCTGTTCCCGCGCCGCCGAATAGACGCCGCCGCCGTCCGGGAAATGCGCGCAGACGATGATGTAGTTGAAGGCCACCACCGCCGTGAGCGCGCAGACCGCGAGAATGATCGGCAGCGAGCTAAATCCCGCCGCGACAAATGCCAAGCCAATTACGTAGGCCTTGCTCGTGCCCCAATCGCCGTAAAGCAACGCTGCCGCGCGTTTCCAATCCACATTGCGCGGGCGATGAACTGCGGTGGGATCGAGGATCGGAGTGGCCATCGCAGTTCGCGAAAGTCTCCCCCCGCGCTAACCGGAGACAAGCCTTTTCTCGCGGATCGGTTCCATACGACCCAGGCAAAGTCGAAGCGGTCACCCCGCTCTAATTGCAGGCGGCGCGCTGCAATGCTTCCTCTCCCTGAGGGAGAGGACTGAGGTGAGGGCCAACGGTATCGGCCCTCGACGTCATCCCAGCGCGCCGAGGCGCCTCCTGCCTCAAAGGCACCCTCAGCCTAACCTTCTCCCTCAGGGAGAAGGAACTCACACGGAGCCGCGAGCTTTTTCGATTCGCACCCGCCTCGAAGGAACGCTGGCTTTTTGCTCGCTTCAAACTCCCTCGTTCCCAAACTCTGTTTGGGAACGCGCTTGGTCTTCGAAACTTTGTTTCGCAATCAGCTTAGCAACAGAGATTGCCAGGACATTAGCCCCAGCGTTGGAAAAATGGTGGGATTTGGGTTCTGGGATTTGGGTTTTACGTGTCCGCGGCGTCAGCCGCGGACCGTTGTCATCCCGATCCGAATGATTCGGTCGATCAACTGCGGATAACTCAGTCCCGCTTTCCCCGCGGATTGCGCGAAGTCTTCATCCGCCGCCAGAATCGGATTCGGGTTCGCCTCGATGAAATAGACTTCATTGTTCGCCGTCAGCCGCAGATCGATGCGCGCGTAGCCCTCAATGGTGAGCAATCGATAGATGCGTTTGCACGTCTCCTCGATCTGCGCCACCAGCGCCGGATCCAGGTCCTCCGGGAACCGGTTCTCCAGGCCCCAGCGTTTCCGATATTCCTCGTCCCACTTCGCGCGGTAGGTCGCAATCTTCGGCTCGTTCGGCGGCACTTCGCGGAAGACCAGCTCCCGCATCGGGAACACCGTCAGCCGCTGGTTCCCCATCACGCTCACATAAAACTCGCGGCCTTCGATGTATTCCTCCGCGATCACGTCGCTGTCGTGCTTCTCATGGATGAACGCCACGCGCTCCTTGAACTGCTCGTCGCTCTGGATGAAAGACGCCTGCGAAATCCCGTAGGACGCCTCTTCCTTGACCGGCTTGACCAGGAGCGGAAACTTCGGCCGCTTCAGCCGCGCGATCCGCTGGCCGCGCGGGATGACCACGAAGTTCGGCACATGGATGTGATGATAACCGAGGATCTTTTTCGAGATCCCCTTGTGTTTGCAAAGCACGAGCCCGGTCGCGCCGCAGCCGGTAAACGGCACGCCCTGCATCTCGAGCAGCGAGACGATGTTCTGGTCGAACCCGCGGTTGTTTTTGAATTGGTCGGCGAGGTTGAAAAGAACGTCGGGCGCGAAACTGGCCAGCTTTTGCCGCACGAAATCGAGGTCGTCGAAGATCGCAAGATGCTCCGCCGTGTGGCCCAGCTCGCCGAGCGCCGCGAAGACATCTTTCTCCGTCTTCCAATCCTCCGTCTTCATCTCCTTGGTCAGATCCTGGTCGATCTTGGTGGGACGGACGGCGTCGAAAAGGGCGAGGACTTTGAGCTTCTTTTTCACTATTTGGTGCGCTTGAATTTGCCGGTGAAGAGATAATTCATCACCAGCGTCGTGATGAAAGCGGAGACGCGGAAATCCTGCTGCGGATCGTCGTTGAGCACATGGAGATCGAGTTCTTCGCAACGATCGATCAACCGGGCGAGCAATTTGTTCACCCGGTATTTCTTTTCATTCGTCGATTCGCAGACCGAGTTCATCAACCGCCGCCGCCGGAGGCGCAGATACGAGCTAGCCTTGATCCTTCCCGGCCCAGGCGCGGCGGAAAAGAGCTGCCGCAAATCCGCGTCATAGAAATCCGGATAGGTATCTTCATAGAGCTTTCGTTTCCGCGCGTAGTACGTCTTGAGCTTGAGGTTCAGGCAATCGTAATCGGCCGCTCGATAGGGAGGCGAATGGATCGGCAGCTTTCCCGCCAGCGATCGCATCAACTCATCGACGTATTCCAGTTTCTCGAGCGCCTTCCAACCGGCATAACGCGCGCGCCAATCGAGATCCGGCGTGAGCCAGACCGCGAACGTCTCCGCGAAATCTTCATCGGGGTGGCTCTGCGCGTACCAATCGTCGAGATTCACCACGTAACTGCGGCTGAACGGCTGCGGATGATAAAAATCCGGCGTCTGATCGCGCGATGTCTGCCCGAACGTCTGCTGCCATTTCTTCTTTTTCGGCAGCCGGTAGGCGTAGCTGTAGGCATGCGCCGACTCGTGCCGGATCAGCTTCATGAACCAATCCTTCGTCCCACCCTCCACTTCGAGCATCATCGTCTTCTCCAGCGCGCGGAGCCGGTCGTGGACCAGAAAAAACGGCACGAAGATCGCCGGTATCCCCACCGGCACGAACCATTCATCCCCGATATGAGTCGGCGGATGAAAGACCAGTCCCTTCGCCGAAAGCTCGTCGTAAAACTGCCGGATGAGCGGCTCCAGCGCCGTCGTCTCAAGCCGAAGCCCGAGCTTCGAGATGCGCCGCTCGAGCAATTCCTGATCGCTGAGTGATGCCCAATCCACCGCTTCCATTCCGCGCACCGTAACAGTCCCCTCGGGCCGCTGTCACGCCTTCGCCGCCTTCACGCCCGGGTAGCGCGCGCGTCTCGCGCGTTGGCGACGGCGTCCTCGCCATCGCGGACTTTTTCTGATACATTCTGAACGCAATGAGCGCGCTGATCACCGAGGGTCTCATCACTCGCGACCCAGGCATTTTGGGCGGCACCCCTGTCTTCAAAGGCACGCGCGTTCCAGTCCGAACCTTGTTCGAATATCTCGCGGATGGATTGTCGCTCGAATACTTCTTAGAAAGCTTTCCCTCAGTCACGCGCCAGCAAACCGAGAACGTGGTGCGTCTCGGACAGGCACAGATCGAGCGTGAAGTCGCCGCGGCGTGAGGATTTTGCTCGACGAATCGGTTCCCGTTCAAATCGCAACGCACTTGGCGCTCATCAGGTATCGACCGCCGTCGAAATGGGCTGGCGGGGGATCAGCAACGGCGGACTGCTCAATCGCGCCGAGGCTGATGGATTTGAGTCGCGGCTCTTGTCTCGCTCGCTATATCGTCGTAATATCGACGCGTGACTACGCTTTCTCCCACGCAAGCCCGAGTCAATCTTTCCTCCCTTTTGAAACGGGCGGCAAAAGGCGAAGACATTGGCATTCTCCATGGCGACACGGTTATCGCTCTCCGGCCAGTCACCGTTCACGCTGATGACTATGCCCTTCGAGAGTATGGCGTGACCGAACAGGAACTGAATCGCTTTGTGAAAGGCGCGGATCGGCGAATCACGCGCGAGCGAAAGGCGGGAAAGATCAAGAAATACAGCGGCAATCTCGAGGCCGATCTTGCAGATTGATCTTGCAGAATCTTTTCGGCGGGATGTTCGGAAACTACCGAAAGCGCGCCGGCGCGAAGTCGCGCGCACGATCGATACCGTTCGCGACGGTTTTGGAAGACCACATTTTCATTCCGGCCAGGGGATTCGGCGTCTTCGGCAAGACTATTTTGAATGCCGGGCTGGTCTCGGCATCCGGCTTGTTTTTCGGGCGGAGAAAGGCCGCCTGACGTTTTTTGCAGCCGGCGATCACGCCGCGATCGGCAATCTGCTGAAAGCTCTTTAGCGAAATCGCTACTCCGCGAGCAAGGCTTCGCACGCTTTGGCGCAACGCCCGCAGGCCTCCGCGCAGACACGACAATGTTCCATCTTTTCGCCCTCTTTTCCGCAGGTCGCCGCACAGATTTCGCACGCCTCGATGCAGGCGCGAAGCTGGGCCCCAGCCAGTTTCTTGTCCGTCCGCGTCAAACGCGACATAAGCCGCGCCGTGGTCAGGCAGATGTCGGCGCAGTCGGTGCAATCGCGAATGCAGTCGATCATTTGCGCGACCTCTTTTTCGCCCAGGCAGGCATCCGCGCACGCGTTGCACGCCTCTGCGCAGGCGTAGCAGGCTGTGATGCACTCGAGCGCAACCGCGCGATCGGAGGAAGGATGGACTGGATGACTATCGAACATTTGTTTGATGTAGCTCATGGCGAAGACCTCTTTTCTTTATACAAACATCGCGCGCTGATGCATCGGCGCGGGTGAAAGATCACCGTAACCGACAACTTCGCCGATCATATAGCGGCAAGGCGCGCATTATCGGCGAACCGGTATTCACATCGAGAAAGCTATTGGCCGCCGCGTCAACGCAAGGAGGCCGTGAGAACCCATGCTCCCCACGCGGTCAGGATCATGCCCGTGGCGGTGCTCAGCCAGATGCCGCGCGGGAAGAGTTTTTCCAACCCAACGAGCAGCGTGATCGCGGCGATCCAGAAAATGTTCATCACGCCGGCGACGAAGAGCAGACCCATCAGCGCCCAGCAACAACCTGCGCAAAAGAGGCCGTGCTCGATCCCCATCCGAAACGCGCCGCGCGCGCCTTCTCGCCATCGGGTCATGATGAAATCGAACGGGGCGCGGCATTGCGTTAGGCACGCGTGTTTGAGCGGCGTGAATTGAAAAACGCCGGCAGCGAGGAGGAGAATGCCGCCGAGCCACGCACTGCTGCTGGCCATGGCGGGTGAGAGAAGCGCTTCGCGGTGCAGAATCCATTGCGCGAAGGCGGCCAGGACGCTGAACGCCACCCAGATGACGACGTAACCCGCGACAAAGATCGTCACTGGAACGTAGGGCCGATCATGCCGGCGACGGTTCCGGCTCACGGCGGCGAAGGTGAGAATCATCGGCGTGGCGCTGGGCAGCATCATGGCCACCATCATTCCCGTCCACATTAGAAAGAGCGGGAGCAGAGAGCCGGCAGACCAATCAGTGAGGGCAGTGCCGCCCATCTGAAGTCCGAGACATTTGCAGACGCCGCTCAGGCTCATGCCGCGCGCTTCATAAATCATGTAAGCCCACGCGACAGCCGCAATCCCGGCGAGCGCGCCGCCTATGATCCAGCGCTCGCGGTGAATCGAAGAAAACGCGCTCATGCGGCGCGGCTCAGTTCCCGTAATGAATGCGGGCGACGAACCCGGCCTTGTCCGGATACGAAAAACTCATCTCATCGAGCTCGACGGCGCCTTCCCGGGCCGAAGCGCACTCGGCGGTCTTGAAGATGAAGCCGGTGCCGTGATTGACGGCGACCTGTTCGGGATCGCCCGTGACGGGATTCTTGATCGGCTCGAGCGCGATCCGCAATTCGTCGCCGAGGCGGGCGGAGCTTTGCAAGCCATCGAGGTTGAATTCGAAGGGCACGAAACGCGGTTCGAGCAGGGTGCTGAAAGTGGTGGCGAGAATCTCAAAGGGCAACCCGCCCGCCGCGCCGGACCCGATTTCGAGTAACGCGGTGCGTTGCTCCGCAGAAGCCTTCTCATCGACGAAGAGGCAGACGGCGCCGTTGCCTTCATGGATTGCCTTGGGCCATTTGGCCGCGAAGCCGAGGCCCAGACCATCGAGCGAAAGATCATCATATTTGCCGCGTTCGATTCTCCAGACCCCGAGCCCGTGGCAGGAGCCGGTGGTGGGCGGCGCGGAGAATTCGCACGGGCATCCGTAGTCGCAGTTGCAGGCTTGGAGATAATCAGCATCGAAGAACCATTTTTTCATCGTCAGATCCTCTGTTTGCGTTTCACGTTTTTACCTGCGGAACATCTCAGCTGTCAATCGCGTGAAGTCCCTTTAGCACTTCGCTGTTTGCCGAGCCGTAGCTTTGGCGAAGGCTGGTGCGAAGCGCATTGGAGACGGCACGCCCTCGTGCCGTTGTAGTGAAGCTACGCCTGAGCCCACCGGCCTGAGGGCAGGCCGGCTCCAAACGCCGCCCGCAGGGCGGCGGCTACAGGTGGCTGGTGCGAAGCGCCAGATGTTGCGACAATTGCTCCCACGCGGCCCGCCCGCCTTCGCCTTGCTTCGGCGTGGCAGGCAGGGCCGCGGCTACAGAAGAGGCTTTACACCGACGTTGCTCTATCTTCAGCCTCAACGCTGACGGAAGAATGAATTCGCAATTGGATACGCAGAAGATTTTCGCGCTGGAGCGGCCGGACCCGGCGCTCTGGAATCTTTACATCATCCATGCGGCGCTGACGGGGCCAGGCATTTTGTTCGTGCTTCCCTTTTATTATTTCCGCTACCGCACGCTGCGGTATCGCTTCGATGAGGAAGGAATCCATATGCGGGTGGGGATCCTCTTCCGGAAGGAAGTCAATCTTACCTACGCGCGCATCCAGGATATTCATCTGCGCTCCGGGTTCATTCAGCGCTGGCTCGGCCTGGCCGATATCCAGATTCAAACGGCGTCGGGATCGGCCGGCGCGGAACTGGTCATCGAAGGTTTTAAGGAATTTGAGGCGATCCGCGATTTTCTTTACACGCGGATGCGCGGGTATCAGAAACAGCCGGCAAGTCCCGCCGCCATCACCACGCCAGCGGCGCCGGCACTGTCCGCGAGAGGGAGCGCCGATGGCGGCGAGGAGATGGTGGCGCTTCTCTTGAATATTCGTGACGAATTGCGGCGCACTCGCGAGTTGCTCGAGCAGCGTTCCGCGCTTCCTGGCGCGACGCCTTCAGATGTATAAGCGCTTCCGCGATTGGTGCAGCGAAGTCCTCCGGATTCCCAGTGATCCCGAGCCGCCGCCCGGCGATGAATCGAGCACGCGCCTCTTCCAAGCCGCGCCCAATTTTTACAAGTACCTCATTTTTCTCTGGACGTTGCGCACCATCGCCGTGGTCGCGATTTTGTTGCCGACAGAGATCATTCCGTTCGTGACCGGATTTGATTGGGAAAAGAAATTGCGCGGATTCGCTTTCGTAGTTCTGCCTTTGCCGGCCGTCATTTTCACCTTCGCGCTGATCCAGCGGTTGTTCGCGCTGGCGCTCGTCCGGCTCGATTTCGAGAAGCGCTGGTATCTCGTCACGAACCGCAGCCTGCGCGTGCGCGAAGGAATCGTGAAGGTGCGCGAAATGACGGTCATGTTCGCAAACATCCAGAACATCTCGGTCTCGCAAGGGCCGATCCAGCGCCTTCTCGGGATTGCCGACTTGCGCGTCGATACGGCGGGCGGCGGTCCGAGTCGGAGTGAAAAGGAAGAGGGCGGGGAGAGTCTGCATACGGTGCGCTTTCGCGGCGTGAACAACGCGGATGAAATCCGGGAGCTCATTACGGAACGATTACGCGAGCTGAAGGATTCCGGCCTGGGCGACCGCGACGAGATCCGGGCAACGACATTGCCCTCGATTCCCTCGGGAGCACCGGAAGTGATCCGCGCTCTCCGCGAGCTTGCCGCAGAGGCGGCCGCGCTCCGGAGGACGGTGGAGGTGGCGAGGTAACGGAGGGGCGTAACGAAGTCAGAATTTTCATGCTCATGCTCCGGATCCTGATCCTGATCCTTTAGGCACGTGTCAGACCAAGATCATGAGCACGATCAGGATCAGGATCAGGAGATTCCGGAGACAGAATCCCGCCGTGGCGGCGTTTATTTATTGAATCCAACCGGGAGGGTTGGCGCATCTCAACTTTGCGGCAATGTTGTCACCCATAACCTCGTACGCCTATGATGACTGACCTTCGTTTCGCTCTCCGGCAGTTGCGTAAATCGCCCCAGTTCACGTTCCTGGCGGTAATCACCCTCATGCTCGGGATCGGCCTGAATACGGCGATCTTTAGTTTGATCAACGATCTGTTCCTCAAGGGTCTCCCCTTCCAGGAACCGGAGCGCGTCCTCCATCTCTACACGCGGGCCAAGGACCGGACGGATGACTTTCCGATGTCGGCGCCGCGGTTCATGCTTTACCGCGACGGGCAAACCATATTCTCCGGTTTCGCCGCCGAAAACGCGGGGGCAGCAACGGTGTCCGGAGTGGGCGACCCGTTCCAGGTGCCGATTTTCAAGACGACTGCGAACTATTTCGACGTGCTTGGGCTGCGTCCGACACTCGGGCGAACATTCCTCCCTCAAGAAGAAGAAGGGGCGGACGTGGCGATCATCACGGACCGGTTCTGGAAAGCGAGGCTTGGCGGCAGCCAGGACGTGATCGGAAAGGCGCTCATCCTCGACGGCGTGACCCACACGATCGTCGGCGTGGTGCCGAGGATGCCGGTCTCGTGGACGGGGCCCAATGCCGACATCTGGACGACGAAGCCGCTGATAATCCCCGGCTTCTCGCATGAGCGTATGATGCGCGGGACAGCGTTCCTGCGCGTGATAGGGCGCTTGAAACCTGGCATCACCCAAGATCAGGCGAAAGCGGCTCTGGGCACCCTCGAGAACAGCTACCGCACTCAGTTTCCGGAGAAGATCGACGCGCAATCGCGCAACATCATTAAGACGCTGCCGGAGGATGTGACTGAAAATCTGCGGCCGGGGTTCGCGACTTTGCTGGCGGCGGTCGCGTTCGTCCTGCTCATCGCTTGCAGCAATGTGGCGAATCTGCTCCTGGTCCGCTTCAGCGGCCGGCGGCGGGAGATTTCGCTGCGCCTGGCGCTGGGCGCGACACGGGGGAGCGTGGTCCGCCTCTTTGTTTTTGAAAGCGTGCTCATCAGCCTGCTGTCGGGGATTCTCGGCGCCGCGCTGGCCTGGCAGCTGGTCCCGCTCGTGCCGAAACTGGCGGCTAATTTTCTCCCGATCGAGGCCGGTAGCTCTAGTGCGCTTTCACTTCCGGTTCTTGCCTTCACGATCGGGCTGTCGCTGCTCACTGGATTGGTGATGGGACTCTATCCTGCGCTGCAAAGCTCGCGCGCGGACCTGGTCGATGCGCTGAAGGAAGGGGGCCGGGGAACAGCGGGCAGTGTGCGTCAGCAACGGTTCCGCAAGGTGCTCGTCGGCGCGCAGGTCGCGCTGTCGGTCACGTTGCTGGCGGGCGCTTCCTTGCTCATCGCGAGTTTCCTCCGCTTGAGTCAGCAGGACCCTGGCTTCAAGACCGACAACCTGTGGGGCGGCTTTACGGTCATGCCCCAGGCGCAATATCCCGACCAGGCAACGCGCGCGCGTTTTGCCGAACAGTTGCAGACAGCATTGCGTGCGACTCCGGGATTCCAGGACGTAATGATCAGCAGCGGCTTTCCTCTCGCGGGTGGCGCCGGCGCTACTCTCTACGCGCGTCCCGAAGGCAACGTCCCTCCCGTGGCCGAACGAAAAGGCGCGCCCTCCAACGATGTGACCCCGGGATGGTTCCGCAGCCTCGGAATTCCGTTGCTCGCCGGTCGCGACTTCAACGAGCAAGATGTGGCCGATCATCCCAATGTCGTAATCATCAGCAAGTCGGGCGCGAAAACCGTGTTCGGCGATGAGAACCCGATCGGCAAGACGCTGCTGGTCACGAGTGGAAGCGTGCCGGTCGAAATTATCGGAGTGGTGGGTGACGTGCGCTCACAGCAGTTGAATCAGCACAACGACATGGAGTTTTATCGTCCTTTTGCGCAGGAGAATTTTCCTTTCCTCAGCATCGCGGTGCGCAGTCCGCTTCCGCCGGAAACGATCACGCGCTCGGTCCAAACGGTCCTGCGTGGAATCGATCCGCAGCTCGCGCTTATTCAGCCACAACCGTTCAGCGCCGTGCTCGCGCAGGTGCTTGGCCAGGCGAAGCTGATGATGGTGTTGCTGGGCGTTTTTGCCGGCGTGGCGCTGCTGCTGGCCACAGTCGGCATCTATGGCGCGGTCGCTTACACGGTTGAGCAACGCACCAGCGAGATTGGCGTGCGCATGGCCCTCGGCGCGCAGACCATGGATGTTCTGCGGCTGGTCATGGGGCAGGGAATGAAACCGGTGATTTTCGGTTTGGTCGTGGGCCTGGCCGCGGCGCTCGCCCTGGGACGATTGGTGGCTTCGCAGCTCTACCAAACGTCGCCCTACAATCCGGTTCTGCTCACCACGACGGCAATTGTTTTGGCCCTGGCGGCCTTGCTCGCGTGTCTCTTCCCCGCTCGGCGGGCCAGTCTGCTAAATCCGGTCGAAGCGTTGCGCGCGGAGTAGCTGGCGTTCTCAAGTACAATTTGGGAACGGATTCACGGAGTTGACCTTCGCTGGAGGGACGCGTTACGACGAACGACGCGCTGCGACTCGCGTTCGTTTGCGTTTCAAAGGCGCGGCCGCGGATGCCCGCCGCCGCTGGGCCTGCATCGTTTTTCTGGATCGAAAGACCAGGCGCTGGCCGTCTTGGAGGAAAAATTCAGGAAGCGCAACACCACTGGGAGAGATGGTCACGGAATGTTTTACCTTGAGCGGCTCCTGGCCGGGGCGACAGGAAAATCCTTCGATCTCGTCCGTCACGGCGAGGGCTTTGCGCAGGTAATCTCGCAACTCCAGGACGGATTTGATTTCGTGCTCGTAATTGAACGCGCAGGAGCATCCCTCGTGTGAGCCGACGTAGTAGATATGCGGATAAGGCAGGAGTTTCCGCACCGCGCGCATATTTTCGGGCAGGCTCACCACGTGAAACGTTGGTTTCTTCGGATCCCAGGGTATGACCGGCAGCGGCTTGGTAGAGGCAATATAAAGCGCGAGGCACATTAGTTTTCTCCCTTCGAATTTTCCCGGCGGCCGACCCACTGGCTGATTGGAAAAAAGCAGCAGCTTATGAGCCAGTCCTATAATTTCTAGAATAGGAAAACGGGTCGCAAATGTGAGCCCAACGAGGGGTGTCGCTACAGCGATCTTAGATGCGCGACCACTTCGATTTCGGCAGTTTGGGGAAACATGTCGAATGGAGTGACCGAGACAACGCTGAAGCGCTGCTGAAACTCCGCGAGGTCTCGCGCCAGCGTTGGCGGATTGCAAGAAACGTAGATCAGCGTGCGCACTGGAGCGTCGAGGATGGCTCGACGCATTTCGGCGGAGAGACCGGTGGCGGGCGGATCGACGATCAACGCGGTTGAAGCGAGATCGTTTTTCTCCAAAAGCCAGCGCAACTCGCTCGTCACGTCGCCCGAGATGTAACCTTCCTTTGGATCGGCATCCTTCTGCGCGGCGGCGATGGCGAAGCGGTCCCAATCGATTCCGATGACGCGCTCGAATTTTGGGGCCAGGCGCTTGGCAAAAAAACCAGCGCCGCAGAATGCGTCGATCAGGAGTTTTTCTTCGCCGGTAAAGATCCGGGCGATGTGGTTCGCGATGGCGTCCGCGACGGTGTCGTTCGTCTGCTCGAAAACGCGCGGGCCGGAATGGGCGCGCAAGGTGTAATGGCCATCGCGCACACGGCGGCGGCGCAATTGAGCGAGCGCGTCATTTACTTCCGGCATCGCAATGGGGCAGCGCTCGATGTCCATCAGTTGGTGAACATCGCGCCGATAAAATCCAACGACGCCATCCTGGGCATGGACGGTGATCCGGTTTCGGTAGTGGTAAGGCAAAGGCGAAGGGACCATGGGAAGCATGGGTGGCTCGGCGATACGGCCGATGCGTCGCATTGCCTGCTCGACCTGGCGCGCCTTTAATTCCAACTGGTGCGCATAACTTATGTGCTGGTAACTGCAGCCGCCGCACCGCCCGAAGTAGGGGCATTCCGGCGTGGTGCGCTCGGATGATGGTGCGAGCAGCTCGACCAGTTCGCCTTCGGCGAACTGCTTTTTCTCGCGGACGATGTTCGCGGTGATCCGTTCGCCATCGATCGTGAAGGGAACGAAGACCGCTTTGCCGTCATCCCGCGCAACGCCTTTGCCGCCAAAGGCCACGTCCTCGATCTTCAGTTCCACCGAGCGCATGAGCGACAATAGCCCAGCCTTTCAAGGCTGGGATGCAAATGTCCGTCGGGTCATAAGTCCCGTTAGGGACGGAAGGCATGTTCTTTCGTCCCTAACGGGACTCAGCCGCAATGAGCTGCGGAGCCCAGCGCTAAAGCGCTGGGCTACTATCAAGCGCCATCACCCGCGCGATGGCGGCTTCGAGTTTCTCCAGCTTCACCGGTTTGACCAAATGCTCCGCAAAGCCGGCCTCGAGACTTTTGCCAATATCGGCGTCCATGCCGAAACCGCTGATGGCGATGCCGCGGATCGGCTGTTTGAGGCGGAGATAGCGGAGGAGGTCCATGCCGTTGCCATCCGGCAGACCGACGTCGCTGATCAACAGGTCGAAGGAATCACTGGCCGCCGTTTCGAGCGCGGCGCGCATACTTGGCGCCGCGGAGACACGATGACCGCGCAAGGTGAGCAATCTTTCCAGGGCGGCACAGGTGTCGGGATGATCGTCCACCAGGAGAATGCGCAGGCTTCCGGCGGGAGCCGGGGCCGGCGCACGAGGTTTGGCCGCGGCTTCATCGAGCCGCGCGGTTTTCATCGTAAGGAGAAAGGTTGAGCCGCGGCCCGTCCCTTCGCTTTTGGCAATAAGGGAAGCGCCGTGCGCTTGGGCGAGCGATTTGGAAATGGTCAGGCCGAGCCCGAGCCCGCCAAACCGCCGCTGAAACGACCGCTCGCCCTGCTCGAAGGGATTGAAGATCCGCTCCATGATTTCGGGCTCGATGCCGATCCCGGTGTCCTGCACCGAGAGAGTGAGAATGTGCGGCAAATGATTCGCCGACGACAAGGTGATGACCCCGTTTTCGCCCGTGAACTTGATCGCGTTCTTAAACAGGTTCCAAATGATCTGCTGAAATTTTGCCGGATCGGCCATGACCTGAAAATCGCTCGCCTCGAAGTTGAGGCGAACCTGGAGCTTTTTCCCGTGCGCCTCCGAGGAGCACATTTCGATCACGTTGCGGATGGCCTGATGCGCGTTCACCGGCTCCAATTCCAGTTGGAGCTTGTCCTTCGTGATGCGGGTGAGATCGAGCAGGTCGTCGATGAGCTGACTTTCCAGCTCGATGTTGCGCCGCATCATGGCGAGCGTCGGTTCCACTTCCGCCGAGGATTGGGGCTGCGTTTTCAAAGCATCGAGCGCCGCGAGAACGGGAGTGAGCGGCGTGCGCAGTTCATGCGAAAGCATGGCCAGGAAATTATCCTTTGTCCGGTTCGCGGCTTCGACCGTGGCGCGCTGCTGCTCGATCGCAGCTTCGGCGCGGCGCCGTTCTGCCATGCCCGCCGCAAGCGCCAGCGCGGTCACGGTCGTCAAGAGGTTAAAGCCCTGGAGAAGGAGGAGGGACTGGTTTCCATCCGCCCGGACGAATGGGCCGAAGCCCTGCAGGGTTCCCCAGATGGAAATTACCGAGAGAACAAAGAGCCCGGTCGCGGTCTCGCGCGCCGACAAACGGAATGCGGTCCAGACCACCACGGGGCCAAGGAGAAAGGCGATGGGATAATTAAGGGTGCTGATGTAGAACCAACCGCCGAAGACCACTCCGCTGAACCCCGTCATCAGGAGAAGTAGAATCGCGACTTCCAGGTCGCGCACGGGGTTCAGCCGGCGCAACGGATAACCCAGCCAAAGAATCACCACCGGCGCCAAAAGGAGGGCGCCGCTAAGATCGCCGAGCCACCACGTGAGCCAGATTGCCGGATAGTTCGCCCAATTCGCATATCCAAAAAGAGCCAGGCCGGTCAGGCCAATGGTGGGGCTGAGAAGCGCGCTAACCGCCACGGCGAGCGCAAATTTGAAAACATCGTAGGCGCGATCGAAGAGGCGAACGCCGCCCGCGAACCGTTGGATCAGCCATGCGCCGGTCACGGCTTCCAGGGTGTTTCCTGCGGCGATGCCCAGCGAAGTGAAGACGTTGCCGGCCGTTGTCAGGTTCACCAGAAAAGCGCCGAGGAAGATCGCCGGCCACAAGCGGAAACCGAAGAGCAACAATGCGGCGAGCGCGATTCCAGCCGGCGGCCAGACTGGCGATGCGCTGGCGTGAAGGAAGGCGAGCTTGAGGCTCAGCTTGGCGGCGATGAAATAGACCGCCGTCAGGATGCCAATGGCCAGGACCGTTCGAGAACGGCGATCATCGATCTCAGTCTGCTTCTCCCTCTGTTTCAATCTCAGAAGACTAAGAGGAAGAGGACGAAACCCTCAATACTTTCGGACGTAAGGATATTTCGATTCGTTGCCGAGCTCGGGAGGGAACTCCTCGTATCCGGCATGGATGTAAGGAATATGCGGCTTCAGGATCGGATAATACGTTCCGCGATTGACCGGGAATGGAAAACTTACGATCTCGAACAATCCCGCGTGGAAGCGCATGGAGCTGCGGCCGACCCCGCGCACCACGCCGTAGCCTGCGGCGGCAGAATTTCCTTCGCGCGAATTTACCCGGGCGATGGAGACCGGCAGCTCGGCGATGCCGAAAAGCAGGTTCGAAATGCCGCGGCCGAGCTTGCGCGTCGGACCGTAGTCATTCGACGGCGGATCCTGAATATCGGCGGGAGAGGAGATGGCGAAGGCGAGAACTAGCGCTGCAGCGAGGGGGGTTTTCATAGCTTTCAGCTAATCAATTTTGCGCCGAATGAGCAACTTCATTTCCGAAGGGGCGGCTTCCTGGCGGCGTCATCTTCGATCGGGCCTGGGGCTTTCTTTTCCGCTCCCTTTTCGATCTTTCTTGGAAGTTTGCCGCGGGTGGCACGCATGGAGGCGTAGATGGTTATTCCCAGCACCACCACAATAAAGGCCAGCGAAGCCCAGTTTGGGATGTGGAACATATCCGCGAAAATCATTTTGGCGCCGACAAACCCGAGGACGATCGCGAGGCCCGTTTTGAGATAAATAAATCGGTCGATCACATGGGCGAGGACGAAGTAAAGCGATCGCAGCCCAAGAATCGCGCAGATGTTCGAGGTGTAGATAATGAATTGATCGGTCGTGATGGCGAAGACGGCAGGGATCGAATCGACAGCGAAGACGAGGTCCATGATGTCGATGACGATCAAGACCAGCGCCATCGGCGTGAGCATCCACTGTCCGTCGATTTTCACGACGAATTTCTGTTCATGATAATCGGGGGTGACGCGCATCCAGCGCCGGCAAAGCCGGAGCACGAAATTGCTCTCCAGATCGATTTCCTCGCCGCGACTTACGAGCATGCGCATGCCGGTGACAAACAGAAATGCTCCGAAGATGTAGAGAACGAAATGGAACCGTTCGACCAGTGCGACGCCGATCCAGATCATCACCCCACGCATGATGAGGGCGCCGATGATGCCCCAGACCAGGACCCGGTGCTGATATTTTCGCCGGACCTGGAAGTAGGTAAAGATGAGAACGAAAACGAAGATGTTATCGACGCTGAGCGAGTATTCGATGAGGTAGGCGGTAAAGAAATCGAGTGCCGCCTCCGGGCCCCGCATCTGCCAGACCAGGAGATTAAAGCTCAGGGAGAGGAGGACCCAGACAATGCTCCAAATCGTCGCTTCCCGGATCGAAACGACATGAGCTTTTCGGTTGAAACCGACCAGATCGACGGCGAGCACAATGAAGACGCCAATGTGAAAGGCGACCCAAAACCAGATGCTCGTAGACACGGCGCAGACCGTTCCATGCGCTGAACCCGGTCGCAATCGCAAAGCGTCGCCGCCGATCAGCGACAAGCGCAAATGCCTCGTGTCGCCTACTTTTCGCTCGCCAAAATCGGCGGCCTTCGTAGCTTGTCCGACCCGCATGGATGCAGAATTGGAAAAGCTTGTCGAATCAGGAAAACTCACCGCGCGCCAGGCGGACCAGCTCGAAAAACTTACGCCTGGGACTTTCTGTCTGCACAAAAGCTGGGGCTTTGGCCGCGTGGCTGAGTGGAATCTGCTCCTCAACCAGATCCTGATCGATTTTCCGGGGAAGAAGGCGCATTCGATGCAGCTGCCCTATGCCGCGGAAAATTTAACCCTCATTCCGCCGGAGCACTTCCTTGCGAAAAAGGCCAACGATCTCAAGGGAATCAAGGACTTGGTAAAGAAAGATCCGACCGCGCTGATGCGAAACGTTCTCGAGAGCCTCGGCGGCTCCGCCACGGTCACGCAGATCAGCCAACTTATGCTGGGCGATATTTTCACCGAGCCGGAATGGAAGCGCTGGTGGGACTCGACCAAGAAGCTTTTGAACAAGGAAGGCTATTTCCTCATCCCGACCAAGAAGAGCGAGCCGATCCAGTTGCGCGGCGAGAAGGTTTCGCGCGCGGATGAGTTGATCACGTTTTTCAACCAGGCGCGCCAGCCGAAGGAGCAGGCCGCGGCGCTTGACCAGATCATCAAGTTTCACAGCGAATTCGAAAAGCCCGAGACGCAGCTTCAGCCGATTATTGCCACGATCGAGGAAGCGGCGGCGCGTAACCAGCGGCTGAACCCGGCGCTGGTCTTCGAGCTGGTGATGGCGCGCGAC
>DASQLH010000183.1:0-2679 GCA_035630155.1 Chthoniobacterales bacterium | reverse complement strand
TCCCGGCCCGGGCTCGAATCCGCCTGAGCCGGTGCCCGTCCCCGGGGCGTCGTCAAAGAAAACCCATCCCTGCGGGTTGGCCTCGGTCACCACGATCGAATTCGCCACGCCCTGGAACCCGAACGTCCCGCGACCCGGCGTCGTCTCTACATTCGTGTCGGTGCCGCTGAGCAGAATTGGATTGATCTGGAAGTTTGCCGAAGCTGGGCCGGCAATATCGGGTTGCCCGCCAGGGGGCGTGGCCGAGCCGCCGTAGGCCACTGGAATTTGCGCCGCATACCCGGGCTCGGCGCTGTTCGCAGTTGTGATCACGGGCGCCGTTGTCCCAAACCAATCGCCACGGAAATTTTTCAGGTTGGTCGTGCCCGGGGCGGGCAGGCTGCCGCCGGTCTGGCGATCCACGATTTGCCCATACCAGTTCGCGCTCAGGTTGTTGTTATTGAAGCCACTGTGCAGCGCGCTCTGCACCGGAGAGTTTGTCCCGCCGCTTGCGTCGAGGAAGAGAACGCCCACCGTCCAGTTGTTGGTGATGAAGTTCTCCACCACGCTCATCTCATCGGTCTGGTTGCGGAAGATCAGCCCCGTCCGGTTAAAATCGATCACGTTGTTCCGGATCGTGTGGCCGTTGCTGTTGTTGACATCCACGCCGGTGCGGTTGCCCGTGATGGTGTTGTCGTAAATTTGCGTCCCGGTGATCGCCAGTCCCTGGATTGCGACGCCGGCAGAATTCAATCCGGGATTGTTCCAATCGGTCGTGTTGTTGCCCAGCCGGGTAATGGTAAACCCGGCGATGGTGACGTTGCTCGCCAGCACCTGAAGAGTGGCCCCGCCTCCACCGATCACGCCTCGGATCGTTTTGTCGCCCGCGTCGATGCCAAGCAAACTGACCCCCGCCTTGTTTAAGGTCACATCCTCGTCATATGTCCCTTGATAGACGTTGACGGTCCCGCCCGTGGCGACGCCATTCACCCCATCCTGAATGGTGGCGAACGCGTCACAGCCAAAATCGGTGGCTGGTCCGGTGCCGTCCGGATCCCCACCCGGGGTCGTCCCAACCCAGGCGGCATTCACATAGACGGTGGCCGCGGGCGGCGTGCAGGCCGCATTGGAAAAGTTCGCCGAGGCAAAAAGCGTTGCGCCAACCAAGCAGAGATACTGTGCGGCGGGCGTCGAATAGCGGCGGATTTTCATTTTCATGGGGAACCAGTTGGATTTCCAGAGTTTACAGAAGCGGCTGCGCGCGAGTGCCGGGCACGTCGGTAGTTTTGAAAAGGACACTCATTTGGGCAAAGTGATCGTGTTACGCAGTCCAGCGAAGCCCCAGGCCCCGCCGAAACGTGGCCAAGATCCGTTGAAACGTTCTGACGTGATCATGTCGCTTGTAAGTGACATCGCATCGGACCGTCAAGACTTATCGCAGTCGATGAGTAACAATGTTCTGCGGCGGGACGCGGCTATTTGAGGCCGCGGACCAGCGATGCGAACACGCCCAGGACTGTGCCCGAGCCCGGCGGCTCAGGCCGCCTCTTCCTTGGCGGCTGGCGCCGGGAAGATGGCCTCATCGACTACGCGGAAGAATTCCGCGATATCCAAAGGCTTCGTGAGATACGCGCGGGCGCCGGCGGAGAGCAAACGCTTGATCTGCGGCGACGTCGCGTCCGCACTGATGACGACGACGGGAACATCGCGCGTCGCGTGGTCGGATTTGAGTTGGGCGAGCACCTGCCAGCCGGGCATGTCCGGCAAATGGAGATCGAGGAGGATGAGGTCGGGCGCATGTTTGCGCGCCAGCTCCAGGCCGACGCGGCCTTGCATGGCGGTCATCAGCTCGAGGGCCGGCCGTTCCGCCAGCATCTGCTCGACGAGGGTCACGTTCGAGAAATTGTCCTCTATATATAAGATGCGGCGCGCTTCTTCGTCGGATGGTTGCTCGGGGACCGAAACTCTTTGGGCGGCGAGAGTCTGGAGCGGGGATTCGGCCTGCGGCAATTCCAGCCAGAAAGTACTGCCGCTGCCGAGGGTGCTGTTCACCCCGATGGAACCCTGCATGGCCTGCACCAGGCGCTGACAGAGCGCGAGGCCGAGGCCGGTTCCTTCAACGGTTGATTGCTCCGCGCCCAGGCGATCGAACGGCGTAAAGAGCCGCGCCAATTTTTCCACCGGGATTCCCGCGCCAGTGTCGCGCACCATGATGCGCTTGGCGCCGTTTCCGGCATCGTCAAACGAAACCGTGACGCTGCCGCGACGGGCCGTGTATTTGACCGCGTTCGAAAGTAAATTGAGCAGCACCTGTTTCAGCCGCTGGCGGTCGGCCAGGACGTACGTGGCGGTGTCCAGGGAAAGGGAGGGCGCCACGCCGATGGAGCGTTCGGCGGCGAGAGGGCGCATCAGGTCGAGCGCTTCGCCGATCGCTTCCTCGATGCAAACCGGTTCGAGGGACAATTGCAGATTGCCCGCCTCGATGCGGCTGATATCGAGCACTTCATTGATCAGATTCAGGAGGTGCCGGCCCGCGCTCAGGATGTAGCGAATCCGGGGTCGCTGCCTTTCAGTCGGTGATTGCCGGTCAAGCAACTGCCCAAAGCCGAGGATGGAATTGAGCGGCGTGCGCAGCTCGTGACTCATTCGGGAGAGGAAATCGCTTTTGGCGTGGTTCGCGCGCTCCGCTTCGGCCTTGGC
>DASQLH010000182.1:0-2149 GCA_035630155.1 Chthoniobacterales bacterium | reverse complement strand
GAAAAATGTCTCGCCGGAAATCCGGAAGAATCTCGAAAGCTATTACGGCATGAACAAGCCGGTCTATCAGCAGTATTTCGATTATCTCGGCCGGCTCGTGCAGGGCGATCTCGGCCCTTCGTTCAAGTATTCGAATTGGACAGTGAACGAATTGATCGCCCAATCTTTCCCCGTCTCCGCCGAGCTGGCTTGCTGGTCGCTGCTCATTGCCCTGCTCTTCGGGCTCCCGGCGGGAATCATCGCCTCGCTGCGACCGAACACGCTGACCGATTACATCCCCTCCTCGCTCGCGCTCACCGGCATTTCGATTCCCAATTTTGTCCTCGGACCGCTCCTGGTCCTGGTATTCGCGCTAAGCCTCGGATCGGTTCCCGTTTCCGGCTGGGATGGCTGGATGGATCGCATTCTGCCTTCGATCACGCTCGGCGCCTTGTATGCAGCCTACATCGCGAGGCTCACGCGCGGAGGTATGCTTGAGATTCTGTCGCAGGACTTCATTCGGACGGCGCGGGCGAAAGGGGCCTCGCCCTTGCGGGTGATCTTGAAGCACGGAATGCGCGGCGGCCTCCTGCCCGTCGTCAGCTATTTAGGCCCCGCGGTCGCGGGCTTGATGACGGGCTCATTCGCCGTCGAAACGATTTTCCAAATCCCGGGCCTCGGGCGCTATTTTGTTAACGCGGCTTTCAATCGCGACTACACCATGCTGCTGGGCGCCGTTCTCTTTTACGGCGCGCTCATTCTTCTCTTCAATCTGATCGTGGACATCATGCTCATTTGGATGAACCCGAAATTGAAATTCGAATGAACGCGCTGGCCGATCCAGCCGGTCAGCCTCCGGCCGATCTTGTTTCGTCCGACGAACAGGAAGCTGGCAGCTCACTTTGGCGCGATGCCTGGCATCGTCTGGCGAAAAACAAGATGGCTGTCGCCAGCGCGATCATCTTAATCCTTATCATCCTCGCAGCCTTCCTCGGCCCGCAACTTTCCGGGCAATCCTACGAAACCCAGGACCTGCGGCTGGGAGCGACCCCGCCGAGCGGTGCGCACTGGCTCGGCACCGACACGCTTGGCCGCGATCTCCTTGTGCGGATTCTCTACGGCGGCCAAATCTCCATTTCGGTCGGTTTGTGCGCGACCGCCGTGGCGCTGACGATTGGTGTTCTCTACGGCACGATCTCAGGATTTCTCGGCGGGAAAGTGGACGCCTTCATGATGCGGATCGTGGACATCATCTTCGCGCTCCCTTTCACCGTCTTTGTCATTCTGCTCATGGTTTTTTTCGGGCGAAAGTTTGTCCTGCTCTTCGCGGCCATCGGCGCCGTGCAATGGTTGACCATGGCCCGCATCGTCCGCGGCCAGGTGCAATCGCTGCGCCATCAGGAGTTCATTGAGGCCGCCGAAGCGCTCGGGCTTTCCAAGCTGCGAATCATTTTTCGCCACATGATCCCGAACGCGCTCGGGCCGATCATTGTTTACGCCACGCTCACGGTGCCGAGCGTGATGCTCCTCGAAGCGTTCCTCAGTTTTCTTGGGTTGGGCGTTCAGCCGCCGATGAGTTCCTGGGGTGTGCTCATCAAAGAAGGCGCGGACAGCATGGAAGAATTCCCCTGGCTGCTCATTTACCCGGGTCTCTTTCTCGCCGTTACCTTATTTTCCCTGAATTTCCTCGGCGACGGTCTGCGCGACGCCCTCGATCCGCGGGCGGCGAAAGACTGAGAAGTGAATAGTGATCAGTGATAGGTGGAATGGAGAACGCGATGTTTGCTTATCACCAGTCACTGATCACTATTCACTCGTGACGACCCTTCTGCGGGTAGACGATCTCCGCACTTACTTCCACACCCGGGCCGGCGTGGCCCGCGCGGTCGATGGAATTTCGTTTTCACTGAAGAAAGGCGAAACGCTCGGGATTGTCGGTGAATCAGGTTCGGGAAAATCCGTCGCCTGCTATTCGCTCTTGCGGCTCATCCCTCAACCGCCGGGCCGAATCGAAGGCGGCACCGCGCTTTTCGACGGCACCGATCTGCTCCATTGCCCGGAGGAAGAGCTGCGGCGCATTCGCGGCAAACGCATCTCGATGATCTTCCAGGACCCGATGACCTCGCTAAATCCTTACATGCGCATCGGCGATCAGGTCATCGAGCCGCTG
>DASQLH010000181.1:0-14528 GCA_035630155.1 Chthoniobacterales bacterium | reverse complement strand
CGGGACAAACCGCCCAAGATTCCGGATGGTGGAACGTTTCATCTCGGGATCACCACACGAATCCTTCAGGGCGCCGGAAATATTCCATCTCGGGCGATAATTCCTTCAACGGCTTTGCCGGAACGCCGGCGTAAAGGCGATATGGCTCATCCCACTTTTTGTTCAACAGCGATTGCGCTCCCAGCACGGAATGATGCGGCAAAATGCTTCCGCCCAGAATCACGGAATTCGTGCCCGTAAAACTGTATTCACCGATCTCGATCGGTTCGGCGGTCTGACGGCCCGCTTCGAAATCGATGCTGTGGGTGAGCAGTTGCGAGCGAAATCCGCCGATCGTGGCGAAGGCGCCGATGCGCACCCGCGCGGTGCAATCGATCAGGTGGCGGCTGCTAATTCCCGCGTGATTTTCGATGATCAACTCGGGGTGCCGGTCAGGTTGATGCGCGAAATGGCGGCTCGCGCCGCTGGGAAATCCGGTGATCCAGTTCAGTTGCCCGACAATCGCGTGCGCGCCGAGATGGAGGAGATCGATGTTCTTGCAGAGCGTAAGATGACCGATGCGCGAGCCTTCTTCCATGACCAGGCGACGCGGGAAAATCCAAGCCAACCCAATGCGACTGTCAGGATGAATTGAATAGCCAAATTGTTTCTCGAGGAAAGAGCGGCGCATCCCCCAGGGCAGGAGCAGGGAAAAAAACATGAGGACCGTCTTCATGCTTCCGGAGCAAGGGAGCGGTAAACTTTGGTGTATTCGGCAATCATCCGCGCAGTGGAAAAGCGCTTCGCGTTCTCGAGCGCCTTGGCGCTCCAGCGCGCGCGTTCCGCGGGATCTGTCAGCCGCAAAAGGTCGGCGGCAAAACCTTGTTCGTCCTCCACCGAATGGAGCAGGCCAGCGTCCCCGGCGACTTCCGACATCGGCTCGCGATCCGCACAGAGCACGGGACAACCGCAGGCGTGCGCTTCGGCGATCGGCCAGCCAAAGCCTTCGAAGGTCGAAGGGAAAAGGAGCGCGGTGGCGCAATTGTAGAGAGCTTCCAGCAATTCGCTCGAAGCGTTCGGCACTTCGACGATCCGATCGAAAACGCCCAGTTCCGCAGCCAGGGAACGAAGCGCCGGCGAGAGCGGATCGCCGGCGAAAATAAGCGAGCCATTCCAAGTGTCTTTGCAATGCGCAAAGATGCGCAAGACGCCCTCGCGGTTTTTCCGTGTCAGATTCGACCCGACATGCAAGGCAAACTGGGCATTGGCGGCAAGCGCCGGGATTTCCGCCAACCGCGCCCGAGCTTCCTCGGGCCGCAGCATTCGATACGGATAGCTCAGGCCAAGGGTGATCTGTTCGAGCGTCGGCTTTCCGTGATCGCACCGAATCAGCCGGTGCGCGTCGGCTAACGTTGCGCGAGAAACGCACGCCACCGCGGTGGAGTTTTCCAGGCCGCGCAGGATCCAGCGCTGCAATCTTTTGCCGGTCGCGCTGGCGGGGGTTTCGGTTTGTTCCCCGAGAGCGCCCCGGACTGCAAGCATGTCATGGCAGGTCACGACTGTCGGAACGTCGCGGATAGCGCTGGCGTACATCGCATTGGAATGATCGCAGATATGGACGACCGCAGGCCGATCGCGCATTTTTTTCGCGAGCGCTCGCGGGAAGAGAACGAACTTGTCGAGATAAGCCAGCCATTTGCCGACAAATCTCCCCGCGTAGCTGAAGCGCCCGAAAAAAGGAAACGGTTGAACCAGCTCCGCCGAAACCCCGGCAGCGGTAAGACCGAGCAGCATCATCATCGCAAATCGCTGCATGCTTTGCTGGCGATCGAGCGGGTAATTACCGATCAGCAAAATCATCGGGAAGGCGACGCGCGGCGGGCACGGTGTGGATGCGCTCGGCGTAACGCGAGCGGCGCGCCATCCGGCGAAGGACCGCGCCATCCGGCACCGGTGACTCCACCGGCGTTTTCGTGTTGGCCGCAGCCAGGCTCAGGCCGCAGACGAACACGGCGAAGCCGAGATTGGTCGGCTGGCCAAACTGGCCGTTCAGAAGCGAGAGGAAACCAGCGCAATACAACATGAGGGGAAGGATCTCGCCGCGCTTGAGTTGCCGGTAACTGAATGCGCCAAGCTTAAAGGTGAGCATGGTGCGCCAGACTAGAAAGGCGAGACCAAGAATCGGCCCGCTTTCCAGAACCACCCGCCCCCACTCGCCTTCGGACAAAAGAAAGAGCGAGCGGCCGGTGAGAAATTTCGCGCCGCCATTCGTGCCAATGCCAAGGCCGTAACCGCCGATCGGCGCCCGGGGCAAAAGCAAAAAGCCTTCGGTGAATGTGCTGAACGTTCTGGCGAGTAAACCGCGGGCGATGGACTTCTCTTCCGCCTCGGCCACGGCCGTGAAACGATCGGACAACACCTGCACGCCTTCGTTGAAAACAGGAAGGCGGATCGCCACGAGCAACACCACAACTACGATGAGAAGGTTGCGTCCGAACTGGTTCATGGCACTCGGCCGAAAGGCGATAATGGCCAGGAGCGACGAGAGTACAACGAGCACGGCCAGAAGAACGGAGCGGCTGCCGGAAACGCCGATGGTGACCACCAGGGCAAAGCCTCCGCCAAGGAGAAGCCAGTTGCGATACACGCCGCGCGTCAGCGCTCCATAAAGCAGGAAGGCGGCGGCGAGGGCCGAATAAAAAATGACTCCAGAGACAAACGAGAATGTGCCGGGCGGCCGGATTTTTCCGCCGCCGGCGGTGATCTGCTGGGTCTCGCCGAGACCGGCGGTGCGATTGATGAATGCATCGGGCGCGGCGTTGAACTGGATCGCTAGCAGAACGCACATTGGGATCAGCCCGATGACGACCCACTTGCCCAGCTTCAAGACTTCATCCTGATCGAGGACCCTGCCGATGACGAAGATCAGGGGCAGATGGAGAAAGTTCGAGCGAAAGCCGAAGCCTGTGACAAGGATGAGCGGCTTGAGGGCGAGGTAAGGTTCGAGGACAAGGAGCGAGACGAGCCAGGAAAGAATCGCGATGATGCCGAGCGCGAGGATGTAGCCGTTTCGGGGAAACACCCGGGCCTTGATGGCCATGAAATAAATGGCGATGACGACTGGATCGCGTATCACCAGGAGCACGTCGGAAAACTGCGGCAGGATCCATTTCCGCAGGGTCCCCTCGAAAATGAGGAGGAAAAAATAGAGCCAGATCAGCCGCTTGATGTGGATGATCGCCCTTGAGTTAGTCTCGGATTGCATGCAGTATTTTTTCGCCGTACGCCGGCCAGGTAAGCTCAGCAGCTTTCGCGCGCGCTGCAGCGCTCATACCCGGTAATTCAGCACGATTTTGCAGGAACCATACGACCTTTTCCGCTATCGCCGCCGGCGCCCCGGTTGGGACAAGGAATCCGGTTTTTCCCTCAACAATCAAGTCTTCTCCACCGGCATTCCGAGTGACGATCAATGGGAGGCCGCAGGCCATCGCCTCCTGTTGGACCAGGGCCCGCCCTTCGACAATCGAAGGAAGCACCAGCACGTCGCACGAGCGCATGAGTTGGAGGACGGCCCCGTGCGGGCGGGGCGGCTCGTAGACGAAATCCGCAAACTCGTTCCGGTAAAAGCTCATGGGCAAGACAGGAGACCCCATCACGAAAAGCTCGGCCTCATTGGACCCGACCAGTTTCATCGCGGCGAAGAGATCGGCCAGGCCTTTTCGTTGGGTGAGAGCGCCGGCGAAGAGGAAGCGGAGCGGGGCGGTATAGGTCCTATGCGTCGTATAGGACCTATCCTCGATTATCGCCGGTGAGCCGAACGGAGCCATCACGCACCTCTTCGAAGAGCGCGCACTTTCCGGCAACGAATCTAAAACAAAAGCGCTCGGGCAAACCACGATCTCGGCCAGCTCCAGCTCGCGGGTTTTGCGCGCGAGCTTTTCGGCGGAATCGCGCGTGCCGCCCAGAGTAGGCTCCCACTGCGGATAACGCCCGGCTTCTTCGCGCAAGAGGCGTTGCGCGGTTTCCCAATACGCGATGGGCAAATCGTAGATCCGGCGGAGGCCAAGCTCTCGCGCGGCTTCAAACGAACGCTCCGCGCAATCTTCGTAGGCGTACACGCCGCGGATTTTGAGGCGCTCGTGATTTTGGCGAAGATATTCGGCCGTGACCTGGTCGAGGTTGCCCCAGACCCGATCGATGCTCGCCCAGCCTTTCTCGTGGCTGGTCAGCCCGCGCAGACCCAACCTTTCCGAAAGCAGCCGGACGATTTCGCGGGCCGGATGCGTCTTGATTTTGTAATGCGGCAGGTCGTAGGCGCGGCGCGCGAGCTGTGCTCGAAGGTTCTCCGGCATCGCCTGGACGAAAGGGGAACTGGCGGACCAGCCCAATGTCGTGACGAACTTTGCCAGCAGGTTCGCGTGATCCAGCGCATTCAAAACGGCGCGCACATTAGCGTTGCCGAAGGGATGAGTGAGCAGGATCATCGCGAGGCACTTTTCATCGCGTCCAGATAAAGACCCGCGACATGCCGCGGGGTGAATCGAGCCAGGTGAGCGGGGGCGTTTTGGCGGAGGCGGTTCTGCTCGGCGGGATCTTCGAGCAGCCGCGAGAGCGCGTGCGCGAGCGCGTGCGCGTCCCCATTCGGAAACGTCAGACCGCAGGGGCCGATGGCTTCCGCCAGGCCACCCCCGGCCGAGCCGACCACTACGCAACCGGAGGCGATTCCTTCCAGCGCGACGATCCCAAACGGCTCCCGCCATCGCGAAGGGACAACGAGAATTTGGTGTTGCCGCAACAGCTTCGCAAGCTGCTCGCTGGTCTGTGTGCCGATAAAATCAACGCGCGATTCCAGCTGCAGATCGATCGTTTGTTTTTCCAGGCTGTCGCGCTCAGGTCCGTCGCCCGCGATGGTCAGTCGAGGTTTCGCTTCCAACAATGCCATTGCCTCCAGCAGAACGCTTACGCCCTTATCGGAAACCAGCCGCCCGACAAAAATGAGCTCCTTCGTGCGCGGCTCCGGCGGGACTTCCTTAAAGACTTTGTCGTCGTAAGGATTGCCAACTTGAATCGACGGTGCCGGCAATCGATCCCCAACAGCCCGGCTGATTGCCAGGGAAGTGGCGAAGCGAAGAACAAAGCGCTTCAAACGATGCTGCCAGCCAACGCCGCCCTCGGAGTCCGTGATCCAAGTCTGATGCGTGACAAACAACGGCCGCCGGACAAAAAGCAATGGCCAGAGAGTGCGCAGAGAGATGTTGTTCTGGAGGAGGACGTCGCACCACCGAACGTGCCGAAGAAGCTCGAAGAGGCCGGGCCGGCGAATCACGGCGAAAGGGAAATCACCGTCGCCTGCGGTCTGGGTCACCACGCGCACTTCGTGACCCAGAGCGACGAATTCCCGGGCGAGAAGATTCGAGGCTGTTTCGATCCCGCCCGTGCTGGGGAAAAAATGATGCGATCCGAGCAGGATTCTCACGGAGGTGAAGACAACATCACGCGCGCAACCACGAACCAACAAACTCGCGGAAGGAAGGTCGCGACCGCATCTTCCCTCTCCGAAGTTTCAGGAAAACGCCGAGTTTATGGTCGATCTCGAGAAACCAAAATCGAAAGCGATCGGCATTTTGAGCGGCGAGGCGATGAGCGAACCGGCAGGTGGCGGCGACTTCGAGATCGTCGAGCACGATGACCGCTCCGGCTGGCGCCTGGTCCATGGCCAGGAAAAGCGCGTGCTCGCGTTTCGCCGGATTAGGCGGGCTGTCGACCAGAATCAACTTAGCGCGTTGGAGGCGCTGGAGTGACTCGCGCTGGGCGGCGACATTGAAAGACTCGATGGGGCGGAGGCGATTCCAGCAACGCGTGAGCGGAATGACGTCGGAAAAATCCGTCTCACGCTTGGCGATGGCGCCTTCGAGTTGCTCGGTGCGGCTCAACCAATCGGCCGAGTCTTCGACGCTGGCGGTTCCGGCGGAAGTGCGCCGGAGCGAATGCGTGGAGCGTCCCGAGCCAAACTCGAAGGCGCTGCTCCCCCGGGGCAGAAGTGCGGCGACCTCTTCTAAAAACTGGCAGCTCGTGGCCGGAAGAATCCAGGCGGGAATTTCCGCGGCGGATTGCTGGCCGCGATTATAGTTTTGAATGAGGCGCTCAAGGTGACTTTCGAGCGAACTGTTGGCCGCAGCCGGATTGGATTCAGCGATAACCCTTCAGAACTCCTTTCAGCATTTCGACACGCGTCTGAAGTCTCGGCTCGTTTTTGAACAGAGCAACCGGCGCGAAGAAAGCCAGCTCGAGCGCATGCCTAACGAACAGGAGCGGCCGCAAATAGAAGCGCGACGCAGGATGGAAGTGTTCGTAGAGATGAACGCGCGAGCGATAGAGATCGAGAACGCGCCCCGCGCCGCCGGTCTTCCCGCCGGCGCCTTCGTGCTTCACGCAATAACCGAAATCGATGCCGACGCGCTGGCCACCTTTCCGGAGACGCAAACTCAGGTCGATGTCGGACTGGCATTGCCAATACCAGCGATCGAATCCGCCCGCCGCGCGGAATGCCTCCATATCAACCAGCGTGCAACTCGAATGCGCCGCTTCGACTTCCACGATCCGCGCGGACGGCGTCGGCTCGGGCGTGCGCTGGAATTTTTCCCAGAGCTTCAAAGCCTGGTTGCCGGCGGCGAAAATCCAGGGCGGCATCAAGGGCTGTTCGTAAGCCCCTTGCGGCTGGCCTTGAAAATTGGTCTGCCGGAAATTTACCCAGGCCCAGTTTCCTTTTTGAAACTCCGCATACCCGCCTGCGAAATCGCCGCGCTCGAAAAGAACATCGGCATCGACCAGGAGCGCGTATTTGGTCTGGACGGCGCGGAGAGCGTCATCGGAGGCGCGACAAAAACCGTGGGCTTGTTCTGAGCGAATGACGCGGACAGGACCGCTCAAAGCCGGAGCGCGATACGGCTGCGCCGATCCATCATCCACGACGACAATCTCCGCGACAGTCCCGAGATTCGTTTCGAACGAACGGAGCATGGCGGCGGACATTTGCTCGTTGTTGTGCGCGGTGGTGGCCAGCGTCAGGTCATCGAAGCGCGTCATGTGAGCGCCTCCGCGTAAACGCGCGCCAGTTGGTGAGAGTCGCCGTGCGCATGATACCAGGCGTAAATTTTTTGCTGCGTCTCGCGCAGTTGCTCAGGCGCCGGGAAATTGATCGCTTCGGGCGTGATGTAGTACGGTCCCGGCAAAGCATCGCCATCGATCGCGATCGGCCCCTCGCGATGAGAAAGGATGGGGACGATTCCATGGGCGCACAAGGCAGCGAAGACTGACGATTTGAGCACCATGGCCGGCCACATTTTCCCCGCACCAAAATAATCGATCCAACCGAAGGAAGATTGTCGCAAGATGTCTGACGCGGTTTCGGCGCTCACCTCCGGATGATAGTGACACGACAAACCGGGACGGCTCCGGCTCAAACGGTCCAGGCTTGCCCTGATGGAAATTTCCTCGTGACCACCGACGACGTCCAGATGCTCAGGAACAAAGGACTCGGGAATCAGCTGGTGCAATTGCTCGAACAACGCCAATGAACGCGCGATCAAAGCGGTGCCGCCGCAAATCGCCCAGCGCTTTGGCGAGGCAGCCGCCAAACCGCTGAGCTCCGGTTCGCCAAAGTTCGACATCATCGGCGCGAGGTAAACTTTTTTGCGCGGGTCGTAAGCGTGAATGGCCGCCTCGATGGGGGCATTGCTCACCACACAGGCAGTCGAAGCATCGATCATGTCGCGCGCGATTCGCACCTGGAGGGGGCGCAACCAGAAGGCGCTTTTCCAGGGCGGACCGGACGCATAGAGCTCATGGAACATCGTCACCCAGCGGCCGCGCAACTGACTGCGCAATTGTTTCACGAACGTGCGCAAGGAAAAGGGCACGCCCCGGGCCTGATAGCCGTAGTTCACGTAGTGCAAAATCACATGCCCGCATTTCTCCGCCAGCGCGCCCGATTCGTCCGGGTCGAGGCCGGAGATGACGGGGTAGCCGTCTTTCGAAGTCACCGAGGTTTTTCCGGCGACGAGGAACGTCGTCGTGATTCCATGATCGGCGGACAGGGCCCGGGCAAGACTTAGCGCGTAATCGCCCACGCCGTCGAATGTCCCGGGCTGGTGCGGGACGATCTGGAGGACGCTTTTAGGAGTGAGCGACATCGTGAAGGTGCTGGCGATATTCCGCGATGGTGTCGCGGGCGATCGTGGGCCAGGAAAAGCGCAGCGCGGTCTTTACGCTTCGCTCGCTCAATTCCTGGTAGGAGGCAGCGCCGCGCTCGAAAATCTCTGTGATGGTCTCGCTGAAGCGGGCGACGTCCCCGGGCGCGATGAGCAACTCGGGGAACTCGTTTCGCAGAATATCGCGGGGGCCAGGCGCATCGTAGGCCACAGTGGGAAGTCCGGCCGCCAATTGTTCGACTACCGCCATCCCAAAACCTTCGACGTAACTCGGGAACGCACCGAGAGCGGAATCGGAAAGGAGCTGCGGAAGCTCATCGGGATTGAATTGAGGAACCACCTCGACAAAATCGACCGGGCCGAATCCCAGGTCGTTCCAGACATTTTTTGTTTCGATCATGGTGCCCACGAACAGAAAGCACGCGTCGGGCACTCGGGCCCGAATTTGCCGGATAATCTCGCCCCAGTCTTTGGCTCCCTTTCGAGGACTCCACATGCCGATAAAGGCTGTCTTCTTCTTCAGCCAGCGCGTTTCTGCGGGAGCCGCGGCCTCCAGCAGCGCTTGCCGGCGAGCGGGCTTGAGACCGTAGGGCTGCACCACCGCAGGCTTTACAAATCGCATTTCTTCGCGGACGCAAATCAGTTCATCGGAGTTCGGAAGATTCAGAACATCGCAATGGCGAACGGAGGCCTCGGAAGCAGCGCGCACCCGCCGGTTGAAGAACCAATAGAAGGGGCGCCCAATCGGTTTGCCCTTCGATGACGGCGGCCAGCGTCTCGCCGCCTCGCGCTCGAATTTTTCGTAGAGCCGGTAAAGGCCGACCGAGCGGGCAACGAGCAGTCCGCGAAATGAGAGCGACTTTTTCGAGAACGGCAGCGTGCCGACGAGGGCATCGATGACGTCGAAGCGCTCCGCGTTTTGGCGGATAAACTTGGCGGCGCGATAGGGAAAGAGGAGATGGCGAAATGCCGCGAGCGCGGACGATGGGGCCGGCTCGGGAAAAGCATCCGTGAGGCAGAATTTTTCGACGACATGCCCGGCCTTGATCCATTCGTCCGTCAGCTCGATCCAAACGCGGGCCGCGCCGAGCCGCGGGTCCCAGGGCACGTTGACGATGGCAAGAATGCGGAGCGGCTTGTCCATTACCGGTCGGTTATCAAACGAAGAGGCTTGTCCAAAATTTGTGCCGCACCGGATTCACATAATGGCGGACGGCAATCGCAGGATTGGCGTAACGGTCCGGGAAAATGAATTGGTCGTCGAGTTGGAGAACGTATTTGCGCGGGTCGAAAGGCGCGGCGCCATTCGCATGCATCGCAAGGTGCGTCATCGTCTGGTTCGTGAAAAAATTCGGCTCGCCCTCGAGCTCGAGAAATCGCCGGACGCTCGCGGACCAATCGAGTTTTTGAAACAGGAGAAGGAAGCCGGTGTTGACGGGATCGTTCCCTTCGGCCGGATCGCGCAAGAGACGCTCATCGCCGGAGAACCGGCAGTCCGCCATGTAGAAGGCCGGGACATCGCGCGTTTCGGCGTAACGATGAAGATCATCCGCTCCCGCGAAAAACAGAACGTCGGAATCGCAATACAACACCGGAGCATTTTTGGGCAGCGACATGATGAGAGCAAGCTGACGGCCGGTGGGATGCGTCTTCAGGTACGGCTGGATTTCTTCGGGAAGGTCGCTCGGTATCCATTCGCTTGCGTCGCTGACGGAGACTGAAGGATCGAGCTGTTTCAGGAGCCGCCTGCTTTGCTCGGAGTAGGTGCCGTCCGACACGACGGTGAAATGCGCGGGGCGTCCGACATGTCGCAAGAAAGAACGGATCGATGCGACTTGCTCCGGGAGGGCGGCCTCCCCTGAATACGAAAAGACTTCGAGGGGAAAAGCGCGCGTCGTTTCAATAGCGGAAAGCCGATGCAGAAAGGCGCGATAGAAGGCCCGGACCGTCCCGCCTTCCGCACGAGCAAAATGGTAGCCGAAGTTTGGCATGCGTCAGCCCGTGGCGAGCGGCCAGCTTCGAAAACCGCGATAACTCAGAACGAGATTGAGCAACAAGCTCGGGATGGCGGAGACCAGGTTGAATGTGAGCACGCCGCTGACGCTGGAGAAATCGGTGTAAGGAATCAGGGCGAGCTGGGTCGCGAGCGTGAGTGGAATGTAAAGCCAGGAGCCGGCAATCCAGGCCTTCGCGGCGTTCAAAGACCAGAGCGTCCCGGCCATCGCGGTGATAACGGCGCTGGCCACCATGAGCAACAACTCGCGCTCGAGGTGCGCATATTTGCTCCCGAGCACGAAAAGAAACTGACTCGGGAAAAAAGCAGCGGTGGCAATGATGAGGAGGCTGAAAAATGCCACGCCGCCCACGATGGCGGCGTATTGCCAGCCGAGTTTGCGCAGGCTCTGGCAGCGCGCAAAAGCCGGCGCGAACACATTCGCCAGGAGATTGCTGAGGACGGCAAAAATCATTGCCAGCCGGCTGAGCGCGCCCACTTCCGCGATGGAGCTGACCTCGCGGCCAAAGATGCTGATGAGGAAAATGATGATCTGCCCTTGGAGGCAGAAGAACACGGCGTTCGCGGCCTGGCTGCGGATGAATCCACGCATCGCTTCCCGATCCTCGGAATTCTCCGGCGCTTTGAGATCGATGACGCCGGCGACGTATCTTCGGAGCATCCAGTATTGGAGGAGCAGCGTGGCCGAGCCGATGGCGAGCGCTACCGCGCCATTGAGGAAGAGATACATCAAAACGAGCAACGCCAGAAAACGCGCAATTGCGCCGGCCATGTCGATCGTCTGGATCTTGCCGATATCGGAGCGGAGCCGCGGCACAACACTCAGGACGCCGATGGAAAGCTGGACGGCGAGACCAGCAAGGACGGCTACGATCAGGATCGCGGTGTAGCTGACCGAGGCCCCGTTTTTCACCAGCATGAAATAGAGGATCGGTGTGACGACAACGACCGCGATGGCCCCGAGTTTTCGGCGAAGGCCCAGCGCCGTGTTCACTAACTGACCAAAGCGTTGGCCATCCTGCCAGATGCGACCGCCGATGGAGACGAGCCCGATGCTGATGCCGATGTCCGCGAGGACGTTGAGCGTCCCCTGCATGGTGTTGGCGATGGTGAAATAGGCGTATTCCCTCTGATCGAGATGGCGGATGAGCAAAATGCCGCTAAGAAGTCCGATCATCTGCACGGCCGCTTGGACGAAGGCGAAATTGCCCACGAGGCGAGCGCGATGGAGCGCGCGCCGGATGATGGGCGCGGAAGCTTCGTTGAGGACTGGTGGCGAAATCGGGCCGAAGAAGCTCATCGGTTGATTTCGCGCGACGCCAGACCACTCGAGGCCGCGATCCGGAAATGGAGACGCGCGCTACGAGGACTGAATTTGTTTCGGCTGATGACGATGCGAGGCGGCAGCAACCTCGTCGTGCTCTTCAACCGCGACCGGCGTGTTGTAGTACTCCGAATATTGGTAGTAATAATATTCCGGCAGCGAAGTATCGACGTAATTCAGGATAACGCCGGGCACGTTGACCTGGCGATTGTAAAGCAGCTCGAGCGATTTCCGGGTGAGGCGCGCCGACGTGTAGGAAAGCCGAACGACGAACAAGGTGGCGTCGATCTTCGGCGCGAGGCTGGTGGAGTCATCCGCGGCCAGGACCGGCGAGCTGTCGATGATGATGTAATCGTAGTGATTATACATCTCGCGCAGGAGCAGGTCGGTCGAGTCGCGCAAGAGGTGCTCGCTGGGCTGGCCAAGCGTTTTGCCGCGCGGCAGGAGGAAGAGGTTCGGATACGAAGTCGGCACGACGACTTCCTGCCAGTTCACTTCCTGCTTGAGGACTTCTGAGAACCCGATCTTCGACGAAACACCGAACGATTCCCGGAGGGCGCCGCGCCGTAGATCGCCGTCGATCAGCAAAGTGCGCGCGCCGGAGAGAGCCATGGTGATGGCGAGGTTGGAAGAAATTGTCGATTTGCCTTCGTTCGGCACGGAGCTGGTGATGAGCATCGTCTTCGGGCGCGGTCCTTCATACGGCATGAAGAAAATGGAAGACCGGATATTGCGATACGATTCGGCGAAGACGTGGCGGGCATCATCGGGCTGAAGCAGCGTGACGCGGCCCTTGGTTTTCTCTTTCGGAATCTGGCCGAGCACGTTCTCGGAAAATTGGTGCTGGAATTCGCCAAACGAGGCCATGCGATCGTCGATCCGATCGAGCAAGAGCAGAATGCCGATGCCAGCGAGCGCGCCGATGCCGAGGCCAATCAAAAGGCTCTTGAGCAGGCCGGGGCGGACGGAGATGGGACCAGTCGCCATTTCCATGATGGAAATCTGATCGCCACTGTCCACGCTTTGGGAGACGTTCACGTCCTTGAGATTGCTCGTGAGGCGCTCGTAAAGTGTTTTCAGGCGATCCGCTTTGCCCTTGATGCGATTGAACTGCGCGAGCCGCTGGCTCAAATCAAGCGCCTTGGCTTCCCACTCCTTGATGTTGCTCTGGAGGTTCTCCATCTGTTTGCCGATGGATTTGCGGCGCGTGTCGAGTTTCTCGACGGTGTCCTGGCGGAAGAGGTCGATCAATTTTTCCTGCTTCGTGATCTCATCATTGAGCTTGAGAATTTTCGGATGTTTCGGGCGCAGGTCCTTGGAGAGCGTCTCGCGTTCGGCCTTCAGCAGCTGAACATTTTGCTTGGCCTTGAGGTAATCGCCTTCGGGACCGACATCCGAGAAGGCCATTCCTGGCGCCTTCTCGTCCGTGGGCTGCGCGCCGGACGTAGATGAATCGGTCTGCCCTTTGGTGCGGTCCAGGTTCTGATCGAGATCGAGCAGGCTCAGGAGATCGTATTCTGTTTTCAACTGCGCATACTGCTGGTTCAGCCGGACGAGATAGGCGGCGGCGCTGTTCCCCTCCTCCTGAATGAAGCCGATGTTGTTCTGCTTTTGGAAATCGAGCATCTCGTCCTCGGCGCCACGCAAATCTTTCTCAACCTGGATGAGCTGCTCGGTGATCGCCGTCGTCACCGTCGAGCCCTGGTTTTCCCGCATGCCTTTTTTGAAATCGAGGTACTTCTGCATGAGCGCGTTCAAGTAGGCCTGCGTGTATTCCGGGGTGGTGCCCACTGCGATCAAATCGAAAATCGAGGTGCGCGGTTTTTGCACGACGGTGATATCCACCTTCACCGGCTGCATTTCCGGATGGGTCTGGCGGACCAATGCCTCCGCATCGCGCCGCACTTCCGCGCTCTGCATGAGTTGAATCTGGGTGCCGTAAAAGTTGACGTTGTCCTCACTGTAGACAGCGCCCTGGCTGATGTTGAGCTTGCCCGCCAGCATCATCTTGCTGCGGGATTCGAATGACGGAGGCGTCTGGTAAATGAGCCAGGCCTGAACAAACAGCCCCAGGCAAATAGTCAAAACCGGGATCCACCAGCGGCGCTGCAGAAGCGCCTTGTAACGATGGAGGCGCGTGATGAACGCCGTGCTCCAGGGAGCGGAGGCGGGACGATCGGTGTTGGCGGCGGATTGCATGTTTAGAAATTAACGAGCTTCTGCGGCACGTAGATCTGGTCGTCTGGCTGGACGACGACATCTTCGTCAGTCCGTCCCTCCTCGATCACGCGCTTCAGGTTGACCGTGACCGTTTCACCGCTCTTCCGCGTCAGCTTGATCTTTTTCTTGTCGGCAAAATCACCGAAACCGCCGGCGCGGATGACCGCTTTGCTAACGGTGTACGATTCGTCCGGCGGGATTTCCTGCGGCCCCTGACCCTTGACGGAGCCGTAAACGTAAACTTTGCCACGGGATTTTTCGCTGACGTGATCGACGGCGATAATGACCGTGGCGTGATAGTAGTATTCACGCTCGAGGGCGGCCTTGACGGAATAAGCGAGCTCCTTGCAGCTCCGGCCCGCCGCCGGCACGAGACCAATGTAAGGAACTTCCAGCGCGCCGCTGTCGTTGATACGCAGGCGCTGGGATTCCTCGTCGCGATCTTCGACAACCCGGAAGCTGACGTAATCGTTAGACCCGAGTTTCGTTTTGTCGTCGAGCACCGCCATGGAATTGGTCCGCATGACTGTGCTGGTGGTCGATTTGTCGACCGTGGTGGCTCTCGGAATCGTCGGCATGGGACTGGACTCCTGCGCCTTGAGCGGCCACGGACCCGCGATGCAGGCAGCGAGGAGGAAGGTGAAGGTCCAGGTTCTCATGCAGTTTCAATTGTCTCCTTGTTAGAAGCTATAGGTGCCATCGAACGCGATGCGATTTTGCCGGTAATCGCGCAGCGGCTGATCCGAATCTTTCTGGGTGTATTGATAACGAAGTCCCAGCG
>DASQLH010000180.1:0-19015 GCA_035630155.1 Chthoniobacterales bacterium | reverse complement strand
GGACGTTGATCGGCGAGCCCGAGAACAGGAAAATCTGTCCCAAGGCCGGCCAAAAAACTGGTGGGGATCCGGGTGGCTGGTTGGGGATTGGGGCCAGGCTGGTTACTCCGTAAACCTGACCATCAGGTCCCGGCTGGCCGTCCGAATATGTTCGCGGTGTACCCGGATCGCTGGCCTTTAATTGCAGTACTGCTGTGCCGTCTGCGCCGGTTATCGGGGTACTCGTTGAGAGAGTCAACGCCCCCGGTGGGTCGTTATTATTCCAGGTCACCGGGGGGACAGGAAAGTTCATGGGATTGCCGTTGGCCGCAGGTGCGACCGGCTGGAGCGCGACCGGCAGGGTAACTCCCGTCCAAGGTTGCCCGAAAACGGTAGCCCACAGCGTGACGTCGACAGAGTCGCCGGGATTAAGCCGGAAGAAGGGCACGTCCACGTCCACGTACCGCCCCAGAGGATCTTCCTGCACCGCCGTCTGCATCGCGTCGAGATTTGTGATCGTGAGAGCCGACGAAAGGACCAACTGCACCTGCGCGTTTGGGACCGCGATCTCGACGATCCCGGCAAAGGTCAGATACAGCGCAGTATCAAAAGCGATGGCGCCCGAGAGAGACTCCCCCGTGTTTTCGTTGGCGACAGCGGCGCCACTCTTCATCCCCATCGGGGACACCGCCTCGAGCACCGTTCCTCCGCAGGTCACCTGCAATCTCGCGCTTAGGCAAGGCCATCCCGTGTCAGGCACGGATGGCCCCGAGGACTGTTGCGACCAAACCGTTGGCACACAATTGCCCAGGTCCAGGATCAGCACGCTTCGCTGAGCATCCCAGGCGGCGCCCGCGGGTCCGAAGGTGCTCAAAATCGAGAGATAGGAACCATTTTGCGACGGGGTCGAGTACACTGGCGCCAGTCGACGGGGAGTGGAGCGCGGAGCATCACCTGCCAGCGTTGGCCCGATGGTGCCGACCACGCGGCCGAACGTGAAGTTCGACTGGGTGGAACGAGGCTGAAAACTATCGACGTTAAACCGAATCGAGAGGGTATTCGGACTGATGGCCTGCAATGCGGCCAGTAATGGTGAGGCCGCGGAATTGACCCAGGCTATATTCGTCAGCACTCCGTGGAACGCGGCTCCCATGGTGGACATACCTGGCCCGGGAGCATTCGTCGCCCGATTCCACAAATCGCCAAATGCGGCCGCCGCCACCGGCTCCCCGTTTGTGAAGGTCGACATTGTACCGGTGACCGAAGCCAGGACCTTGGTGGCGTCAGTCGGATCGGCAATGCTGACTTGCACCTCCAAACCCCAGATCTGGGAGACACTTTGATTATCGGGATCCAGATCGACCAACTTTGCCGGGTATTGGCCGGAGGAGAGCACGCGGGCCCCGATGATCGGATCGCTGCTCGGAGCCGTGAACTGGCCCTGATCGTTGGCTGCGCCGCGCACTGTGCAATCGTGGAGCTTCCAGTTGTGCGTGCCGGTGGGATTCCAGTAAACCCACCCCACGGCGGTTTGGTCATTGCTCAACTGGGTAGTGGGATCCCAATTAGCATCGTTGTTGTTTACGGTTGATGGGTCGGCCTGGAATTTGCCGGTGAAATGAAGACGAGGAATGTTTAGGTAGCTCATGTGTTAGGGGTATCGATTTGAGAGCGGGAAAATCGCGTTAGCAGAGGCCAGCGAACGAACGGTCAGACGAAGCCTCAGGGCGGACGTGGCCGCGCACGAGCGAGGGGTGGAATCCATGGAGGGCAATCGAGGGAACACATTCGTGCTCAAAATGGATGGTCGATGCAAGCCTTTTCTCCTTGCACGCGAGGATGCCCAACTCATTGTTCTGTTCGCACCGTTCCTTTGATCGATCTGGCCAAAACCGATGAGCGATAAGAAAAGAATCTTTGCCACCGCGCGCATCGGCGATCCGGCGGAGAACCGATTACGCGAGCAGGGTTACGAACTCGAGGTTTTCCAGGGGCCCGCGGCGCCGCCGAAGAAGTTAATCATCGAGAAAGTGCAGAGCGGAATCGACGCGTTGATCACGACCCTCCGCGATCCGATCGATGCGGAGATCTTCGAGGCGGGAAAAGAGTCACTGAAGGTCGTGGCGCAAATCGCGGTCGGCTTCGATAACATCAACCGGGCTGACGCGAACAAATACAAGGTCCCGTTCACGAACACCGCGGACGTGCTCACGGAAGCTACCGCCGAGTTCGCCTTTTTCATGATGGGGATGCTGGCGAGAAAAATGTATGCAAGCGAGCGTCTGGTCCGGGAGCAGAAGTGGCCGTCGTGGCATCCGTTCCTGCCGTTCCTCGGCGACGAAGTCACGGGCAAGACCATCGCGATCATCGGCACCGGCCGCATCGGGCTGGCGATGATCAAGAAGTGCACGGGGTTCGACATGAACATTCTTTGCTACGATCCGGCGTATCACAACGACGAGTACATCGCCGGCATCCAGGAAGTGATGGACCTGCGCCACGCGAAAGGGTTTCAGAAAGAGAAAACGTCGATCAAATACGTCGAGTTCGAAGAAGCAATCCGCAGCGCGGATTACGTGAGCATCCATGTGCCGCTCTTGCGCGAAGGCGAAACCGACAAGCCGACGTTTCACCTCATCAATGAGAAAACGCTCAAGTTGATGAAGCCCACCGCATATCTGGTGAACAGCTCACGCGGTCCGGTCGTGGACGAGAAGGCCCTGGCCCAGGCGTTGAAAGACAACGTCATTGCCGGCGCCGCGCTCGACGTCTTTGAGAAAGAGCCGCTGCCGGCCGATTCGCCGTTACTCGATCCCGAAATCGCGGATCGCGCGCGGCTCTTCCATCACTTCGCCAGCGGCGGGCAGATCACGCGGCTCTCAGTCGATCCCGACAAAGGGATGGCGGGACGCACGGCGCAGGCGGTGATCGATGTGCTGGAGGGGAACCACGGCGGCGACCCGACCAAGATGCCGTACGTTGTGAACAAGGAAGCGTTCGGGGAAAGTAAGAAGTAGGATTAGGAATCCAGGGTTCAGGGTTCAGGGTTCAGGGTTCAGGGGGATTCCTTCAAACTCGCCGCGCTCGCGGTTTTTCTGGACGCGGTCCCACGGAAAGCATTTGCCATTCATGGCGATGTAAACCCCGGGCGGGAGGACCTGCACGAACGAGAGGGCGCTGCCGAGGTTGAAAAGGCCATCGGAGCTGCCGAAGGCGTAGGGAATCATCGCGCCGGTGAGGACCACCGTTTTTCCCGCGACCGCGCCGGCCACAGCGGCAGCCGTCTCCGTCATTGTGTCCGTGCCGTGGGTGATGACGATCCGCGCCTCGTCGGACTGCAGACAATTCTGGACAATGAGCGCGCGGTCGGCATCGGTCATTTCCAGGCTGTCGATCATCATAACGGTGCGAATGGAGACCTCGACCCGCGAACGTCCCAGGCGCAGCATCTCCGCGACGTGAGTGTCTTTGAAAAAGAGCTGGCCGGTCCGCTCGTTATATTCCTTATCGAAGGTGCCGCCGGTGACGAGGATTCGGATGGACATGGGAATGCTGCGTGAAGCGAAAGGAAGCTAGCGTTCGGCCGGGCGTCTCGCAATCTTCGCCGCAGTCGGAGGTCGCACTCTCATCACGTTGTTCCAATAAGATCCCATCGCCAGCCAGCTCGACGTTTTTATGACTTTCGTCTGCGCTCGCGGCCTGGTTTTCACTATGCGCCTTGAGACGCGGACTGAGACAGCAAAGGATTACTCTGAACGGCCTGCGAACAATGGGTTGACCCCGGCAGGGCAGAATGTTCCTATGCGGAGCAGTGGAACTTCTTGTAAAGGCGCTCGTCCATGCCGGGTTGAGTTTGCTCCTTCTCTCGGCCTGTATTTGGTTCGGCCGTTCCATCGCCACCACCTACTGGCGCAAGGATATGCCCTCCGAAATCCGCCCGCTGGAAGTCTCCGGGCTCGAGGATGCCGAAAAGAAGGGCGTCTTCCTGGCGCGCATTCTCAGCGCGAGATTGCGTAAACTCGAGAGCGACCTTCGCCGGGCTAACGCCGCCATCGCCGAGGCCCGTTCCGCGAAGCTCGAATCTGCCGTCTCAGCACCTGTCGACTTTGCCTTTCTCCTCCAACCCGTGGATCTGCCGAAGGATGTTTTCAAGCCGCTCGCTTTGGAGATGAGTGTCGCGCAGGTCGAGGTCGGCAAGCTCTTTAGCTGGCTGCACAGTTGGCTCGGCCAGAAGCACGCCCTCACCCTGAGCGCATATTACAGCGAAAAAGGGGCGACGGTCGCGGGCCCGCTTGGGCGGGAAGGGGACGACCCGTTGTGGGTGCACGTCGAGTCGAAGGACGATCTCGAACTCGTCGAGCAAATCGCTTACGCGATCGCGCAGCGACCTTTCGCCAGGCGGGTTAAACAAGCCGAACTTCTTAAAACAAAACAGTTCGGCGATTTGCTCGAAGTTTTCATCGCCGTCGCCGAGCTCGGCAAGCAGGGACGGACCGGCAACGTCCGCCCGTCCGAATATGAGGAGCATTACCTCCGCCTCGCGCCCCTCACGGCGGAAGGCGATGGACGGCTTTCCCAATGGCAGCCGCTCGTGCACGCGACCGCGCAACTGGCGGAAAGAGCGGAAAAATATGAGGAGGCCCTGCGTGACTACGATCGAGCGCTTCGCCTCTTGCCCGCCGCGCCGCCCGGTGTGCCCGATCCTGACAAAGAGCAGCGCCGCGCGATCCAGACTCAGATCGCACGGCTTCGGCTCAAATCCGCCCCAGAGGAGGTGGCGTCCGTGGCGGATCCGTCGGCGGCGATCGCGGAATTGATGGCGCCTTTGCTCGAAAGCATCGGAGCCACGGGAATACCAAATGCGCCCGAGCCGCCCGTCGTGGCCCTCGCCGGAGCGATGCCGCCCGATGGATTATTGCCGGCGGGTCGTTTGGAATTCCTCCCGATGAACTCGGATGAAAGCGGATCGTCCAGAAATAACTACGACTTCAGTCTGCGCCAATATACCGGAGACCTGATCCGGAGTGTGCTGGCCGTGGCCCCGGACGCAAAGTTCATCGTCGCCGAAGTGCCCGACAATTTGGGGCTGGGCGAAAAGGATCTACTCAGCGCGATGAAGCGCCTGGCGGAAAGCGATCGACCCCACGTTACACTCTTCGCCTACAAATTGGGTGTGCGCTCTCCGCTGCAAAAGGCTTTGGTTGCATTGGTAGAGAAGGGCATTCCCGTGGTGATTTCTGCCGGGAACGAACCCGACGCGGCGCTCCCCTTCGACGGCGATCGCTTTCAGAATCGATTCGCGCTGGCCGCCGCTGCCGACAAAGACGGGCGGCCGGCATCTTTTGCTACTCGCGGCCCGGCCGCGTTGTGGGTTCCGGGGACGGACATCCCAACCCTCCATGCGGAGAAGATCATTCGCCAAAGTGGCAGCGGATTTTCCGCGGCGCTGCTCGCTGGAATCATCGGTCGCATCCGCGCCGAACATCCCCGGCTCACCCCAGCGGAGGTAGTCAAACTCTTGCACGACAGCGCCCCGCCAAGCACCAGCCCAAGCGTCCCGCTGGTGAATCTTCAGGCCGCCTTGGCGCTCGCGGCCCAAACGCCCCCTTCAAGCTCGCCTCGGAACAACTGACGGAAATCTTTCGCAGCAAGCCGCCGGTGACGAGAATTCGGATGGACCTGAGGATGCTGCGTGAAGCGAGACGAGACTAGCGTCCCGACGCGGCGGGAGCAATCACGGCGAGCGGCTGCGAGAATGCAGCTGCGCGAAGAATGGCCGCTCTGTTAGGGTTCCCGTCATGAAAATTCTGGCGCGCAGATGGTGGGCAGGAGCGGCGGCTCTCTCGTTAATGATTCCACAGCTCTGCGGCCAGACCGCCGCCGAGCCGGAACTGCTGGCGGAGATCAATAAGATCAAGGCCATCGACAATCACGCGCATCCGAAACGGGTGCTCAAAGAAAATGAATCCGATCCGGAAACGGATTTCGCTGATCCGGTGGAATCGCCCATGGACATGCCGGTTCGCTTGCGGCCCGACAATCAGGAGCATGTCGCCGCGCAGCAGGCGCTCTATTTCGCGGGCGAATTGGGCGACAGAAAGCCCTCTCCAGCGGAATTGTCTGCGGCCAAGAAACGAATCCATGAGGAACAAGGTGACGCCTTTCCAAGTTGGGTTCTGGATCGACTCAATATCGACGTGATGTTCGCGAATCGCGTGACGATGGGCGCCGGCCTGGCTCCGCCGCGTTTTCTCTGGGTGCCGTTTGCAGACGGCTTCCTGTTTCCGCTCGACAACACGACCGCGGGCGTTGCCAATCCGGATTATCGCGGACAAATCGACGGGGCCCGGCGTGTCCTGCAACGCTACCAGCGTGATGCCCGAGTCGAGAAATTGCCCGACACGCTCGCCGGTTATCTGAGCAAAGTTGTCGATGCTACACTCACCCGGCAAAAGGAGTCAGGCGCCGTGGCCCTGAAATTCGCGGCGGCTTACATGCGCACGCTCGATTTTCGAACTTCATCGGAAGCAGAGGCCGCTCGGATCTATGCGCAATTCGTGAAAGGCGGGTCGCCTCCGGCGGCTGACTACAAAGCGCTTCAAGATTTCATCTTTCGCCACGTCGCGGCCAAGGCAGGTGAGCTCGGCCTGGCGATTCACATTCACACCGGCGCTGGCGCGAGCGGTTACTTTAATCAGAGGGGCGCCAGCCCTTTTCTGCTCGAGTCCGTCCTGAACGATCCGAAATTGCGCCAGACCAAATTCGTCCTCGTCCACGGCGGATCGCCCTTTGCCCAGCAAACTCGCATGCTCCTCTACAAGCCGAATGTCTACGCGGATTTCTCAGCGCAAACTTTTCTGCTCTCCACGCGCGAACTGAGCGGCGTGCTGCGGAGCTGGCTCGAGTTCGTGCCCGAGAAAGTGCTTTTCGGGACGGATGCATTCGAAATTACACCCGAGGTGGGTTGGCCTGAACTCGCCTGGCTTTCAACTCGGAGCGCGCGCGAGGCCCTCGCGCTCGCACTGACGGGCATGATGGCCGACGGCCAAATTACACGCGACCGCGCCATGGAACTGGCGCGGATGGTTCTGCGCGATAATGCCAGGACATTGTACGGGCTCTGAGAGAGGCGCTGATGGCTCTGCGCTGACAACTCCGATCGATATGCCATTATTTCGGTTCATGCTCGGCGATCTGAAGCTCGCTCTCCGCTTGCTCGCGAAATCGCGGGGATTTAGCGCGGTCGCGATCGTTCCGCCAATTTTCCTACGCGGAATTTCTCGCGCTCCGTGAGTCGAACGCGGTCTTCAGCGACGTGGCGGCGGTGAATTTCAATTACGTCAGCCTCGGCCACGAGATGGACGTGGCTGCCGATTCACTGTTTTTTGGTTCTCCTGGCGGAGTGCAGCAGGGGCGAAAACGTTTTGAATTTCGAAAGGAAAAGAGGACGAGTAGGGGGATGAAAGCCGCCTTGTTTGCTATTTCGAATGGACACAGACGACTCCTGCGACTGGCCATTTTCTTTGCTTTTCTCGCGTGGACGTTAGCCTCCACACAGGCGGCTGATGATGCCGCGACGGCCGCGGCGCGGGCCAGCCTCGAGCGCATCCAGAATCTGCGCAAAGAGCGGCCGGGCGATGTGGTGCTGGTGTTTTTTCAGGCGGTCACGCACATGCACCTCGGGGAGCGGGAAGCCGCGTTCGAACTCTTGCGGAGCTTGAAGGGGCGGAAGCTCGGCCTCATCCCCGTGCGTGGCATCGGCTTCGATGCTGTCTGGGACGATCCGGAGTTTCAGGCGATCCGCAAGGAGCTCGAGGATGGCGAACCGAAAACGCCGGACTCGCCGGTCGCTTTCCGGCTCAAGGATCCGAAACTCGTCCCGGAGGGCATCGCCTACGCGCCCGCGGGCGAGCGTTTCCTGATTGGAAGCATCGCGCAGCGCAAAATCATCATCTCGGACGCGAAGGGCAACGCGCAGGATTTCTCAAAGCCGGCTGATAAGCTCGACACGGTTTTGGGGCTCGCGGTCGATGCCGGGCGCGGCCACTTGTACGCCGTCAGCACGAACGGCTTCCTGGACGAAGCGAAGAAGGAACGCCGCAATGCCGTTGTCCGCTACCATTTGAAGACGGGCGGTTTGCTGGATCGCTTCAACGCGCCGGACGCGGTGCAGCTTAACGATCTCGTGGTCGCGCCAGACGGCACTCTTTACGTGACCGATTCGATGAGCGCGACGCTCTTTCGCAAGAAGCCGGATGAAACAACGCTGACGCGGTTCGGGGCGGCGGGAGCGTTGCGCGGCGGGAACGGGATCGCGCTCGGCGCTGACGGAATGCTTTACGTCGCATCTTCGACCGGCATCCTCCGCATCGACACGACCACGGGTGAGCCCACGCGATTGCCCCAACCCGACACCGTGATGACAGGAGGCATCGATGGCCTTTACTGGCACGACGGCGATTTGTTCGGCGTGCAGAACGTCACCAACCCGGGTCGGGTCATCCGGATCTCGCTGGCGGACAAAGGCACCAGGATCGCGGGCGTGACGGTGTTGCAGTCGCACCATCATTCGGACTTTGTCGAACCGACGACCGCCACGATCGCGAACGGCGCGTTGCACGTGATCGGCAATTCCTACGTGCGGCACTATCAGCCGGACGGGACGATAAAGGAGGCCGGCGAGCTCAAGGGAACGGCGATCGTGGCGGTGCCGCTCAAGCGGTGAGGGGGACCGCCGCAGGCCGGAGGGAATGAAAGTCCGGCAATTTTTATCAGAGCTTTGGCTGCCGCGGCCGCGGGAGGAGGTGTTTGCATTTTTTTCCGATGCGCGGAATCTCGACGCCATCACGCCGCCGTGGGTGCGGTTTCGAATGGAAACCGCGGCGCCTGTCGAAATGAAGGCGGGTGCGTTGATCGATTACAAATTGCGGGTGCGCGGTTTCCCGATTCGCTGGCGGACAAAGATAACCGAGTGGGAACCGCCGGTCCGTTTCGTTGACGAACACCTGCGCGGACCGTACCGGCTCTGGATTCACGAGCACGAGTTCGAACCGCGGGACGGCGGGACCCTCATGCGCGACCGCGTCCGTTACGCCGTGGCGTTCGATTTCCTGGTCCACAACCTTTTCGTGCGCCGCGATGTGGCGCGCATTTTTGCCTATCGGACCGAGAGCCTCCGGCGCCGCTTTGAGTCCTCTGGTGTTGACCTCCGGGCAAATGGCGTCAATTTCGAGGCATGAGCACACCCAACCCAACGCCAGCGATCCAGCCGTATCTCTTCTTTGGCGGCCGCTGCGAAGAAGCCATCGACTTTTATCGTAAAACGCTCAACGCCGAAGTGGCGATGCTCGTGCGTTTCAAGGAGGCGCCGGAGCCGCAGCCCAAAATGCCGGAATGCTTCGAGGACAAAATCATGCACGCTACCCTGAAGATCGGAGACACGGTGCTCATGGCGTCCGACGGCCGCTGCGATGGCCAGGCGACTTTCGAGGGTTTCTCGCTTTCGATCACCGTGCCGGATGAAGCGGAAGCCGAGCGTGTCTTCGCCGCGCTGGGCGAGGGCGGGCTGGTCACGATGCCGCTCGAAAAAACTTTTTGGGCCCCGAAATTTGGGATGCTGAGCGATCGGTTCGGCGTGGGCTGGATGGTCTCAGTGGCGCACAAACCGGAAGCCGCCACGACTTAACGCTACCCGGTGCGGGCACGTAAGTTCCTGAAGCGTGCCGCGGTCGTGGTGGCCGCGGTCGTGCTAACGCCCCTTCTGTTGTTCACGGCCGGGGTTCTCTGGCCGGAACGCGAGCTCGCGCCGATTCGGACCGAAACACCCGTCGCGATCGTGGGGGTGTCGATCATCGATCCGAGCGAAGCGATTAAGGCGCCCCCACCGGCCGGACGCACGAACCAGACTGTCCTCATCACCGGTGGCCGGATTGCCGCGGCCGGGGGCGACGGGACAATCGCGCTCCCACCGGGCACCGCGATCGTCGATGGCCAGGGCCGTTATTTACTGCCGGCTTTGTGGGACATGCATACGCATATCTACTCGGTCTCGCCCTTGCTCGACCTGCCGCTCTACATCGCCTACGGCGTTACGAATGTGCGGGACATGCAGGGTTGCCCGCAGCCTAACGACCCGTTCATCGCTTGCGCGGAAGACAAACGCCGCTGGAGCGGGGAAGCGGTGGCGGGAACGCTAGTCGCGCCGCGAGTCGTCCACTCGACGAGCTTCATGGCTAATGGGCCCGGCATCCGCAAGCGGCTCAAGAACGTCCCGGAATTCTTTGAAACGGCGACGCCGGACCAGGCGCGCGCCTTCGTTCGTCATTTCGCCGGGCGGGTGGAGGCGATCAAAGTGTATGACCGCCTGCCGCGCGAAGCCTACCTCGCCCTGGTTGACGAAGCGCGACGTCTCGGGTTGGAAGTGGTCGGGCACCGTCCTTACGCCGTCAGCGCCATCGAAGCAGCGCAGCACCAAAAGAGCATCGAGCACGCGCGGTTCCTTTTGCAGGAATCGTTTCCCGGCAGCGCCGCGCTTCGCGAAGTGGCCGGCACGCCGCAATGGCGGGAAGACCGGCGCCGCATGCTCGACGAGCACGATCCGGCCATGGCCGAGGCGATCTTTGCCGCCATGAAAGCGAACGGCACCTGGTACGTGCCGACGCATCTGACGCGCTGGGTCGATGCCTACGCGGACGACGCGCGCGTGCGCGAAGATCCTTTGCTGCGCTATCTGCATCCGCTCATGCACTGGCAGTGGCTTGAGGACGTGGATGCAACGGTAAAGCAGGACCCTTCGCCGGCGGGCCGCGAAGCCTATCGCGAATTCTACCGCAAAGGCTTGGAGCTGACCGGCGCTGCCCATCGCGCAGGAGTGAAAATCCTGGTTGGGACCGACTATATTGTCGCGGGCATAGATGTGCACCGCGAACTCGAGCAGTTGGTTCTCGCGGGATTGACGCCAGCAGATGCGTTGTTCGCCGCCACCGTTGCGCCGGCTGAATACTTCGGTTTATCGGAGCAATACGGAAGCGTCGCGCCGGGAAAGACCGCGGACCTTGTGCTGCTCGACGGCAATCCGCTGGAAGACATTCGCAATACGCAACGGATCCATGCCGTCATTTTCAACGGCAACTTATATGACCGCGCGAAACTGGATGGCATCGCCACCCACGCGCAGGGCCGCGCCCGCAGTTGGTCCGTCGCCTGCAAGATTCTGTGGCGGTTCATCAAAAACCCGGTCGCCTACTGACCACGCCGCGAAATTGCTCGCCTCAGCCACCACGGACTCGTTACGGTGCAGGCCAAGCATTCTTCCTTGATGAAAGCCTTCTCGCGACGACCGCGAATCCGCAAATAACCCCATAAAGCACGCCCATGAGCAATCCGACTAACCGCCTCCGCATGGCCGCCAAAATTGTTGAGTTCGAGGGACGCCGAGACAGCCAGGGGCGGCTCAAAGTTTATTTTCTCCCCGCTGGGGATGGCGGCGGGAACTTCGAAGTGGCCGGGATCAACGACCGATATCATCCGACTGAAGCCGCGGCCCTGCGCGGGTTGGTGGAAGCCGGTAACTTCGCCGAAGCCGAGGCCGCGGCCCAACGCTATATCGCCTCTTATACCGACGCGGGGGACCGCTGGACGCCATTCGATGCGGTCGAGTCCTACCTGCGGGACTGCATCTTTAACCGCGGCGCCGGCGGGGCGGCGAAAATCTATCAAGGAGCGCTCGGTGTGGGTGTGGATGGCGATGTGGGGCCGATCACAATCGCCGCGGGCGAGCGGGTGGAGCCGGCGGCGTGCTTGCGGCAGTTACGCGCGGCGCGGGAGCGCTATGAACGGGAAGTAGCGAGGCGAGATGAAAGCAGTCCTTTCTGGCGCGGGTTGGTAAATCGGTGGAACAACGCCCTGGCGTTCGCGGAGACTTTTCAGGACCTGGGTGGGAACGCCGGCCCGTCCCCCGCGGGCGAGCGAGACGCAGGCGAGGCGGGCAATCCGGCAAGTGAGAGGGAGCCGCGCCCGGGAGAACAGGAACTGACGGGCACTGAGGAGGCGCTGGCCCGTCGGGAAAGCGGCGAGGAAGAAGGCGCGGCGACGGTCGATATGAATATCCGGGTTCTTCCGGCCCAGCTCCCGAGCCGGAGCCGGAGTGTGCGGCCGACCTTAGTGGTGTTGCACGCCACGGCTGGGGCCAGTGCGATGTCGAGCATCAATCACCTGCGCGGCGCCGGGCTCAGCTACCACTACATCATTGCGCGCGATGGCCGCGACTCCACCTGGACCCGTGAAACCGATAATTCCACTCCCATCATTTTCCACTGCGTGGCCGATGACAGGGAGGGCTTTCACACTGGCTCAACCATCCCGGCCCCCTCGGGAGAGGGGCGCATCAACAAATGTTCCATCGGTATCAGCCTGGCAAATCTGCAGAGTGGCGGAGAGCGCTACACGCCGGGACAGATTACCGCGCTCAATCAATTGCTCGCGCATCTTAAACGCACGCATCCTTCGCTCCGGCACCTGACCAATCACGCTCTCGTGCAGCCTTGGAACCGCGCCGATCCTCTCAATATCAATGCCGGCGAGCTCGCTGCCGCGCATGGTTACACCCTCTTCCAGCCGACCGCCCAGCAGATTCGCGAGCATCGCCCGCCCTGAAGGAGCGGTGAGGCGGAAAACAAAGCTACGGTCGGAAACAGCCAGGGCAAAGACAACGTCCTGAAACGCGCGTCCCGCCGCAAAAAGACGGACGGACCCGCGGTCGCCAAACCGGGAACCGCGAGGAAGGCGAAGGCACGAAAAGCGAAAAAGTAATCCGGGAAGCAAAAAACAGGGCTCTCCACGTTTTCGTCCGCGGCGTGACGACAACGGCGCTGAAATGAATAATTTCGACCGATGAATCTAAGGCTACGACCCGGCACTCCGGACGACGCGAAGGCGTGCGGCACTATTTGCTACCATGCCTTCAAGGCCATCGCGGAAGCGCACAATTTTCCACGCGATTTTCCCTCGCCGGAGGTGGCGACGGGAGTGCTGAGCTGGATGCTTTCGCATCCCGGTTTTTATTCCGTGGTCGCGGAGATCGACGGTCGCATCGTCGGCAGCAATTTTCTCGACGAACGCAGCCCCATCGCGGGCGTGGGTCCCATTACGATCAATCCTGCGGCGCAAAATAAATCCGTTGGGCGCCGTTTGATGGAAGCCGTGCATGAGCGGGCCGCGCAGAAGAATTTCGCCGGCGTCCGCCTGCTTCAAGGCGCTTATCACACCCGATCGTTTTCGCTCTACACAAAACTCGGCTACGACGTTCGCGAGCCGCTGACCTGCCTGCAGGGATCTCCCTTGAACGCACAGATTCCCGGTTACGCGGTGCGCGCTGCGCGGGAATCCGACTTGGAGAAGTGCAACGCCCTTTGCCAGCGAGTGCACGGACATGATCGCGGCGGCGACCTGCTTGATGCGATTAAGCAACGCACGGCCACGGTGGTCGAACGCGAGGGCCGCCTCACCGGTTACGCCACATTGATTGGTTTTTTTGGGCATGCGGTGGGCGAGACGAATGGCGACCTGCAAGCGCTCATTGGCGCGGCGAAGGAATTTCCCGGCCCCGGTTTCATGCTGCCGAGCCGCAACAGCGAATTGCTGCGCTGGTGTCTCCAGCGCGGCCTTCGGGTGGTGCAGCCGATGACCCTGATGAGCAGGGGATTTTACCAGGAACCAGCCGGCGCTTTTCTGCCGTCGATCCTATATTGATCCCGCCGCGGCCGCTCTAAGCGACTCCTATATTGCGCAAAGCGCGAAACTTCTATGCCGGGGCGGGGTTGGTTTGGGTGAATGAAAATTGAGATAGGGGCGTCGAATTTATTCATGAGGAAACCTGGTCCGGTTGATTTGAAGGAAATCATTTGGAGCTCGTCCTCAGAAGGGAGAGGCTGAGGGTATTATGGGAAACAGCCAAGGCAGAGACAATGTAAGGAAACGCGCTTCGCGCCGCAAAAAGACAGAGCGGCTCGCGGCGGCGAAGAAGGAAACAACGAAAAAAGCCAAGAAATAGCGGCCGCTGCGGGAGTGGCGTCCGAAACAAAGGAAATGAGTATGAAAAAGAAAATGATAGTGCTGTTGGCCGTGGTGCTGGGAGCAACCGCTCCGGTGTTCGCGCCAAAAGCTCAAGCAGTCGATTTCTCGATCAGTATTGGCGACCGGCCATATTATCACGGAGCGCACTACTGGCATGAAGGGTACCGTTGGGTGTGGGTGCCGGGATATCGCTACCGTGGCCGTTGGATTCGGGGCCATTACGAGCGCCGGGGCGTGCGGAACTCCCGCTATCTCCGCTACCGTCATCGTCAGCACCGCGAGTGGGTCCGCGAGCGGTTCTAACCACCCGCAGGGCTGCCGCAGCTAAAACGCGGCTCTAGCGGCGATTCGAAAATCAAACCGCACTCTCTCGAAAGGGGGAGTGCGGTCGCCGTTTAATGAGGTTGATCGCGGTCGTGTGGAATTGGATATCCGGTGCCGATCGACGCCGAACTGCGGTATAAATAATATCCGGGTTCCGGCGCAGCACCGCGACCTCATCATGGCTTTGCTCTTGCGAAGCAATTCGGAACCTTCGTTCCGGATTCCCGTAATAACGGGTATGAAGAAATGTTCGAGCAGCCACGCAATTGTCGTTAAATTGTTCCCGTCAGCTGCAATCTGGGCGCTCCTGACAGGGTGCGCTTCGGTGACCGAGGTCGAGCGCGTCTCGGAGAATACTGACCTCGGACGCGGCGGCATCACTTATTCCCTCCCGATCACACATGTTCGCGTGGCAGTGCCGCTGGAAGAGGCCAGCATCGTTGTTACGCGAACAGCCACCCTCAGTAAGGTGCTGATCGGAGTCGAACCGCTGGCAGAGTTCAAGACCGATCTGCCCAAAACTAAGTTTGACGAAGCAATCGCTAAGGCTCCGCAGAAGACCGCCCTTGCATACGGAGTGGGAGAAGGGACGCAGATCAACATCGTCGGCGAGCCCGACAGCAGGCAAACATTCTACGCCCGCTTAAAAGGAGGGCCGTTCCGAGACACGACGGCTACTTTCAAGCTGAACAACAAGGGCGTGATGACCAAAGGAACGAGCGAAGTGGAAAACAAGACGATCGATTTTGCCGTATCGACCATCGAAACCGCAACGAAATTCGCGGCCGGACTAATCAAGCCGGCCAGCGCCCTCCGTCCGGCCACGCCAACGCAATTGGAAGCCGCGGCCAAAGCCTACGGCCTCGGGATACCGGCGCTTGAGGCCGGCTTGCGTATTGAACGCTTGGAAGGTCCGGTGCGCGACGAGGAGATCAAAAAGATCGAGAAAGAAAATCCCGATGCATGGCAAGAATGGAGGGCGAGGGGAAAGCCAGTACTCAAGGAGATTGAGCTGGCCGACGAGTTAATCGACCTGCGCAATCGGCGGGAAGGATTATCTACTGGCCTCGAGGTGATCCCGAATGTGGAGACGCTGAAATTGAAACTAGCGGAGTTAGATGGGCAGATCGCAAAGAAAACAAGTCATTTTGTTGGTGAGCAAAAGAAAACGCCGTGGACGGCAAATTTCAATTGCGTGCCGCTGACAGTGAAGGGCGGCGTGAGGCGGAATTATGTAGAGTCTCATACCCTTTTGGTAATCGACGAAGAGACACCGAGTGTATGGTTTTCCAACGGACTGCTGGATCGCAGCCCGTTTTTGGTGGCCGGTAAAAAGCCGGCGAAAAAGGGCTCAAGTAAAAACGAAGTTATTCTCGTTTTGAACTCGTCAGCGCTCCCGACTGCATCACTCACTCCCAGGTTAAGTGCAGAGCCTGCCCGGCATGGATTTCCTTATCGTGTGCCGGCGGCAACCGTAGCTGTAGTGAATTTCAACGACAAACAACTCAGTCGGTTGGAGACGCGCGTCGCTCAACACGGGATTGTAGCTTATTTGCCGCGCTCGCTCGGCAGCAAGAAATTAAAAGTCGACTTGGACTTGGATGAATCCAGTGGAAGCCTGACCGGACTTACAACCTCGAGTACGGCATTCGATCCGGCCCTGATTGGTAGGGTGGGCGCGGGCGCGGGCGAAATTCTCGACGCGCAGAAAGCGCGCGCTAAAGCGGAGGAAGACAAGAACGACCCGGTCAATAAACTCACCCGCCGCAAAGAGCTTCTCCAACTCCAGAAGGATATTCAGACCCTGGAGGCGGAGGGGTATGTCGAGTAAGCGTCGAAAGGGGAATTCGCCAAAGGGAGCGCAGGCGTCTGCCTCAAAAAAGGCCGCGTCCCGATATGGCCGGGCAGGGCGGGTCCGTGTCTGGGACGATACCCTGCTTAAGGAATTAGAGGCCGCCCAAAAGGCACTAGAGAAGCGATACCTCGGCAAGAAAGGACTGCTTCACCGCAAAACGTCGACGGCAGAACTGGCTGAAAATGTGCGAGAAAACGTTATCGGCGTGGGGATTGGGGAGAAGAGAAGAAACAATCTGCCTCAAGGCGAATTATGCCTGACGATTTTCGTGCGCAAAAAACTTACGCCCGGTCGGGTCGCCGATGGGCAGCAATTGCCCGCCAAATTCCGTAAGTTTGTTGTCGATGTAGAGGAGATGGGAGATATCAGACCGGCGCCGGTCACCGGAGACGCGGTAACGCTACTGCCATCGCAGGTCGTCCGGCCGTTACAACCGGGATGTTCGGTGGGGGTCGTGGGCGCGAACGCTCAGCCAATCGCGGGAACCTTTGGAGCCCTTGTCCGCAAAGGAAACGAATTATTCATTCTTAGCAACAACCACGTCCTGGCGGATGAAAACCGCCTAGCGTTGGGAGCACCGGTGTTTCAACCCTCGCCGATGGATTCTTCTGCGCAGGTACCTGTAGCGACCCTGGCCACGGTTATTCCGTTACAGACTGGATCGCCGAATCTAATGGACGCCGCAATCGCGCGACTTCCTGCGGGAGCTGGGGTTCGCCCGGAGATCTTCAATCTCCGTGCGCCTTCTGCAACGGGCGCGCCGACGTTGCATCTACCTGTCGAGAAATTTGGCCGCAGCACGAACTATCGTGCAGGCGTGATTTCCAACCCGAACATAGGAATCGATCTTCCATATGGAATTGGAACGCTTACCTTCCGCAACCAGGTTGTGATTCGCAGCGAACCTGGCAGTAGATTTGCCACCGACGGCGACTCTGGCGCGCTCATCTTGCAGCGTGGTACTAACGTCGCGATTGGCCTTCTGCATTCCTGCAACGGTACCTATGCAATCGCATCCCCCATCGCAGCCGTGTTGAAGGAATTAGGCGTAACTTTTGCTTGATTCTCCGGTCGCTTGGTTCCGGTCGTACGGAATAATATTGTCCCATTCTTCCGCGGAAGAGCGCGCCACGAAGGCGACGACCGGTTCGGTGTCGCTCATATTAAAGACTTCGTGAGGGACATCGGGCTTTATGTAAATGAAATCGCCGGCTTCATTCTCCAAAACCTGCTTCAGGCCGGGCCCGAATTCGTGGCGCACTTTTCCTTCCAGGATGTAAAGGATCAGCTCGAAGCCAACGTGAATATGGGCATAGGCCACGCCGCCCGGCGGGATGGTGGCGATGTTCGCCGACAATTTCGTCGTGCCGACATTTTTGGCGGACATCCCCTGCTTGTAGTGAATGCCGTTCCAATCGCGGCGGGCGCCGCCTCCCCGAATGGTCAATATCCCGTCGTGATCTTCCACCGCGCTGAGCTGGATGTCGTCGGTCTTCATAGCGATTCTGAACCTAGCCAACCGCGCGGTGCGGACAACATTTCCAGCTCGCGCTTCCGCGCTGCCGCTCACTGCCAACCGAGATAAACCGACGAGCCCTGGTGTTCGTCATCCGTTGCCAGGGCCAGACCCCCTTTGGCGCCTGACACCAGTTCCAAGGCCTCAATCTTTCGCCCGTCAAAATGATAGAGCCGCGTCAGTTCCGCGTTGGCTGAAAAGCGAATCTGCCCGCCCTCGAGTTTCAATACGCCGGCGACGTAAACGGCTGAAGCAAAGGTCGCATCGGTAGCGTCATCGTTGCTTTCATAGGCTGAAGTGATGAAAACCGCGCCCGCGCTGTCGATCCGGATATCCGAAACGTCCCGCGCGTCTTTCTCCGGCCAGGGCACTTTGATCGTGGTGGACTCGGCGCCGGTCAGTTCGTTGCGAGTGGCATCGAATCTGGCCCAGGAGAAGGTAGCTGCTTTCTCGTCGTCTCCGCGATCGGCCCAAGCGGCGACGATAATGTCTCCAAGTGTAGCCAGGGCAAAGCCCTCGATCTCGCTTACTCCGGTCGCGCCAGGGATATCCTTGGCAAGCTTCTGCACGGATTCGATACTTTGTTGTGACGATGACGCCTTGATTCGGTAGACCTGTCCTTTGCTGGTAGCGGCGAGATATTCTCCCTGGGCTCCGGGAATGGCGGCAAGCGCTTCCAAGTCCACAGGGAGCGCGGCGCCGGGCCAGTCGAGCCGCGCATATTTTGGCTCGCTACCACGCTGGCATCGCAGAATGCCGGCGCGCGCTTCGCCAGCGTTCTTGTTGTCATGAACAATAAGGAACGAAAGACTGTCGCTCTCGCGTCCGAGCAGCGCCATCCCGCCGATGCCCATCAATTTTCCGTCGCCTACCTTGTGCCATCGATCGGTTAGGCTCGCCGCCTTCGGCTTCGGCTGAGAACTGGTCTTCGTGGAAAAATAATCCAGCGCCTGCTTCGTTTTAGAAGCGGGATCGTCCGCGGCTGAAATGTTTTTCTCTTTGAAGAAGGCGGCGAAATTTTCTTTTTGTTTATCGAGGTCACCCGGTTTCTTGCAGGATAACTCGAAGATCCGCTTGTCCCCCAGGGGCCAGAGTTCTGCCGTTACTTTGGCATCCACTCGCGCGTCCTTCTCTTTCCAGTCCCACACATCCGCGTCGATCCGCCCGAATACCCTTAGACCACCCCAGTCGACCTTGATCCCAGCCGCTTGGAGGAATTTCTTCTGGTCGGCCGAAAACCAACCGCTGATTGTTTCGCCGGAAGCTCC
>DASQLH010000179.1:0-4894 GCA_035630155.1 Chthoniobacterales bacterium | reverse complement strand
CCACATCAATACTGAATTCTCGAAGGCGGCGGCGCCGAAGATGAGAGTGAAAAGGCGCACCGGCCAGGCGGCCTGAAACGCGATGTGCGAAAAGAGACGGTGATAGCCAATCGAGATGCTGAAGCCGCACGCGGCGAACATTACGAAAAACAGCGCGACCTGGAACCAATCGAGGCCGAAATACCAGAGGTAAGCCGGAACGGCCGTCAGGGTGAGCGCGAGTGTGCCGATCAGAAACGAGCTCGTCGTCCAGTTGATGCGCGCCCGGGGCAGACGAAAGAGGGAGGATTCGGATTTGTTTTCGGCGGTCTCGGCCGCCATCGAGGCGGGAGCGGCAGCAGTCGGAAGAGTAGTCATTGTTTTCAGCACCTGTGGTTGAACGCGACCTGCGTTCGGTTTTCCCCGTGGAAAGAAGTTTGGTGCCGGAGGTGACGCCCTACTGCTTACGCATCTCCAGTATCACCCGGTTCGCTCGAAAGTCAAAGGGCGCTGCGATTTTCGCCTACCGCGGCAATGGCTTTTCGAGATTCGCCAGCGCGTAAATGGTGACGGCAACGACCGCGGCGTTTTCCGCGAGTTCCTGCGGCACGACTTTATCGAGGGTGTCGGCGGCGGTGTGGTGATAATGAAAGTAGGTCCGGTTATCCTGGATCGGACTGAACCCGGGCACGCCCTGCTTCGTCAACGGGCCGATATCCGCGCCGCCAGCATTTGGGCTGAAATCCAGAACGCCGGCGCCCGAGCTTTGGAGAATCTTCGCCACCGGTTCGAGGAAGTCTTTCATCTCCGGCTTGGGGCCATAATTAATTCCAACCGGATGGCCCGCTCCGCCGTCGATTTCCATCGCGGCGAAATGATTCGCAATCTCGTTTTCGTGGTTCTTCGCGTACGTCTTCCCGCCGACGAGCCCGTTCTCTTCGTTCATCCAGGCGATCACGCGAATGGTGCGCTTCGGCCGCAGACCGAGCTTTTTGACCAGGTTCGCCACTTCCATCGAAACGGCGACGCCCGCCGCGTCGTCAATCGCGCCGGTTCCCAAATCCCAGGAATCCAAATGGCCGGAGACGATGATAACCTGCTCGGGTTGCTCGCTCCCTTTCAAGTCGCCAATCACGTTGTAGCTGACCGCATCCGGGTGTGTCTGCGGCGTGAGCGTGAGGCGCATCCGGACCGTCCCCTGCGGAGCGAGCGCCGCAATCAGGTCGGCGTCCTCCGCCGTCACCGCGCCGGCCGGAATCTTCGGGACGTCCTTGGCGTAATTGGTCTGGCCGGTATGCGGCAGGCGATAGTCCGCGCTGCCCACGGAACGGATCAATGCCGCCACCGCGCCCAGTTTGCCCGCGGCGCTCGGGGCCTCGCCGCGATATTTCACAGCCTGCCCGTAGGCCTCGCCGGCCCTGCTCTGCGCGGCCATTTGCTTATCGTAATGATAATTGAAGAGCACAATCCTGCCCGCGACCTTGTCCCGGCCGAGCGCTTCGAGCTCATCGAAATTCCGAACGACGACGACTTCCGCGGTTAGCCCTTCGGCCGGAGTCGCGACGCTCCCGCCCAGCGCGGTCAGCACAATTTTCTGCGTCGTTTTCTCGGCCATCCCCGGATACTCGACCAGCGCCGCCGTCTCTTCGCCGCGGACCCAATGCGGCACGCTGAGGTTTTCCAGTTGGACCTCGAGGCCGAGCGCCTTCATTTCGGCCGCGACGTATTCCACCGATTTTTGCGCCTGGGCCGAGCCGGTCAGACGCGGCCCGATGTTGTTCGATAAATACGCGGTCTGCTTCCAGGCGTAATCGCTTTTCAAGGCGGCCTGCTGGAGCTGTTTCAACTCGGAAAGCGTTTTCTCGGAATACAGCGGCGGCGTGGGCGTAGGTGAAGGGCTCGGAGAATTTTCCTGCGCGCCGCAGCGCATTGCCGCGATCGAAAACAGAAAAGCGAAGCTCAGGAGCTGAAGGGCGATATTCCGGTTACGGCTTTTTGTCATGGTTCGTGGAGACTTCGGAGTTGTTCTTTTTCCGGCGCGTCTCTAGACAATGGCGTTGCCGATCCAGCTTGCAACTCATCGAAAAATCATGCGCTCAATCACTCATCCACTCGCGTCCGCCCTCATCATCCTCCTGCCGTTACCGGCCGTCGCCGCCGAACCCAGGGAGACCGAGGCCGGGAAAGCCCTGAACGCCTTCTTTGAAGCGGAGTGGGAATACGAAATGGAGCAAAGCCCCGTGCGCGCCTCCTTCATGGGGGACCGCCGCTGGAACGATCGCTGGGGAGATCAAAGCCTGGAAGCGATCCGCAAACGGGAAGCCCACGCGACCGACGCGCTTGCCCGCCTGAAGAAATTCGACCGCGCCAAACTTTCTCCCGCCGAGCAACTGAATTACGACCTCTTCCAAAAGGATCTCGAAACCGACATCGAAGGCTCCAAGTTCCGCACCTACCTGATGCCGATCACCCAGCGGGGCGGCCTTCAAACCCTGGACGAACTGGGCGAGCGCCTCCGCTTCGAAACGGTCAAGGACTACGAGGATTGGATCGCGCGATTGCGCGCGTTCCCGACGCTGATGGACCAGAGCATCGCTCTCATGCAGGAAGGGGCGCGGGAAAAGGTCATCTGGCCCAAGATCGTGCTGAGCCGCGTCCCGGCCCAGATCGACAAACAGCTGGTTTCGAAACCGGAGGAGAGCCCGTTCTTCAAACCGTTCACAAAATTCCCGGACGCGATCGGTCCGGCCGATCGGGAGCGCTTGAGCAAGGCGGGCCAGGAGGCGATCGCGGCCGGCGTCCTGCCTTCGTTTCAAAAGCTCAGGAAATATTTCGATGAATACCTCACGGCCGCGCCCGAGCAGGTCGGCGTCTGGCAAATGCAAAAGGGCGCGGAGTTCTACGCGCACCTGACGCGGCGATTCACCACCACCGACCTCACGCCGCAGCAGATCCACGAGAAAGGGCTCAGCGAAGTGGCCCGGATCAAAGCGGAGATGCAGACCATCATGGAAAAGGTCGGCTTCAAGGGAACGCTGCCGGAGTTTTTCACGAAGCTGCGCACAGACCCGCAGTTCTTTTACAAGACGCCCGAGGAATTGTTGGAAGCTTATCGCGCAATGTCCAAGCGGATCGATCCGAACCTGGTCAAGGTTTTCAAGACGCTGCCCCGCATGCCTTACGGGGTGACGCCGATCCCGGACAAAATCGCGCCGGACACGACGACCGCTTATTACAATCAGCCGGCCGCGGACGGTTCCCGCGCCGGGGTTTATTTCGTAAATCTCTACAAACCGGAGACCCGCCCGAAGTGGGAAATGATGGCGCTTTCCCTCCACGAAGCGGTTCCCGGCCATCACCTCCAGATTGCGCTGGCGCAGGAGCTGGGAGACATGCCGAAGTTCCGCCGCTATAGCGGCTTCACCGCGTTCGTTGAAGGCTGGGGACTTTACGCGGAATCGCTCGGCCAGGACATGGGACTGTACGACGATCCGTACGCAAAGTTCGGCCAGCTCACCTACGAGATGTGGCGCGCGGTGCGGTTGGTCGTCGATACCGGCATGCACGACAAAAAATGGGACCGGCAACGCGCGATCGACTTCTTCATGGAGAACGCTCCCAAGTCCGAGAACGACATCGTCAATGAGATCGATCGCTACATTTCGATGCCTGGCCAGGCGCTGGCCTACAAGATCGGCGAGCTAAAAATCAAGGAGCTGCGAGAGCGCTCCCGGCGCGAAATCGGAGAAGGCTTCGACGTGCGTGAATTCCACGATGCCGTCTTGCTTTCCGGGGCCGTGCCGCTCGACGTTCTCGAACGAAATGTGAATGCGTGGATCGCGGCGACGAAGGGGTCTCCGTCGAAGAGTCCCGCTGCTAAAACGCCCTAGATACGCGACCTGCTTTAGCCTTCCCCTATCGGTTAGCAGACTGGGGCCATCCAGTTGCGCAATAGTTATCTGAGCGCGATGGCCTGTCTTTTCATGTCCGCCACTCTTGCGGCCAGCTCATCGATCATAGCCTGAAGTTCCGGGCCTCGAAGAGCGTCAAAACGCGGATCAAGATTGAGCGAGCGATACTCCACCCAGCCCAAAGCGATGGACTTCCTCAAATGGGACATTGCGTCTTCCGTCATCCCGAGGCAGGCCTCGGCGGCGGCGAGACGGTAAAACGCCCTCGGGGTGTTAGGCTCCCTTTCCACATTGGCCCGCTCCCTGATAAGACAATCCTCTAAAATACGTTTCGCTTCTGCCCAGTCCCCCAGGGCCTGTTTGGCGCGGCCCGCGGCCGAGCAGTAGCTTGTTGCGCCGTAGAAAGAACCGCCGCCGTAAGGATTTGCTTTGTGCAACTGGCGATAGAGTTCCACCGCGACATCGAAGCGACGCTCGAAAAATTCAATTTGAGCCGCTATTTCGGCTGCTTCGCCCTGAGCATTCGGCAGCCTCCGGCAAATCTCCCGCGCGGCGTCGAAATTGCCTTGAAGCAAGCGAAGGTGGGCCATTCCGACAAATCCCTGGGAATCCTGAGGCCGCAACTCCGTCGCGCGCTCATAAGCCACTTGCGCCCGCTCGTCGGCCAGCAACCTGGTCCAGGAATCGCCGATGGACGTTTCCGCGTTTCCCGGGGTCGCCGATAGCTGAGCCGCCACCTCATGCCAGCCGAGAGCTCGATGCGGCTGCCCGAGCGTATCCAGGGTAATGCCAACAAACGCGACGACCCGTTCTCCCAGTCCGCCCAGTTCTATCGTTAGCAAAGCCTGTTCAAGGGCCTCGGGGAACCTTCCCTCATGGTAATAGACTCCAGACAGCGCGCGATGCGCTTCCGGCGACCCCGGGGAAAGTTGGAGAGCTATTTCAGCCTCCTTTTTTCCAAGGGCAAGGAAGCTGCGGTCGGGGTTATAATGCATCCGGTTGGT
>DASQLH010000178.1:0-9279 GCA_035630155.1 Chthoniobacterales bacterium | reverse complement strand
TCGGGCAAGGACGCGGAAGCCTCTTTTCTGCGTGAGTATGCGCGTGAACTCCTCGACGACGCGTCACAACGGGACGCTACCCGTCGCCTTTTGCTCCGGGCGACGCGATTGCGTCCCGTCGATGCGGATAATCTCCACGTCCTCGCTGGTCTCAGCTGGGAGGAACGCAATTTCACTGGGGCGGCGCAACTCTACCGTCTCGCGGCCTGCGTTGCCGACAAAACCGAATATCTCTTTCGCTCTTATTTCACCGCCGCACGGCAAATCCGGGAGTCGGCGGCCGCGATCGCGTGGTTACGAAGGCGATTCGAGCAATTCGGGAAACGATCCAGTTTGCCCTCCCGGACCCTGTTTTGGGCTCTTAACAATCTCGATCGGGGGACGGAAGCCTTCGCCATTCTCGAGGAAGCCTTGCTTCTGCGGCCAGAAGATGGGGATCTTCTCACCTTCGCCGCCGATGAATACGCCCGCATAGGCAGGCTGGAGCGCGCCATGGAGTTGCTGGCCGCGGCGCACGGGCGGGCGTCGCGCGGCACGTGGCTTCGGACCAGCGGCACCATCGCCGAGAACGACAGCAAGCTTAAGAGGGCGTTACAGGTCTGGCGCGAAGTCCTGGCGCTCGAACCTCTCGCGCTCGATGCGAATCGCGCCGTGGCCCGATTGATCGCGGAAGTGGACGGGCGAGCCGCTACCCTGGATCATCTCAAGGAAGTCTGCGGGCGCTTTTCCCACCATGTTCCGCTCCACAAGCTCTGGCTCGAATGGACCCTGGACCCGGCCGATCGGGAAAGAATATTGCGGGTCCTTCTCGGCCTAAGTCCTGACGATTCCTGGACCCACCGGGAAATGGCCCTTCTGCTGGCGGAAAAGAGATGTTTCGAAGAGGCCCACCGGGAACTGCAGGCCGCGCACGCGGTCGAACCGGTGGCTCCGGCGTCGCATATGGTTGCAGGCCGCGTCTTTTATTTGGAGGGCAAAAACGCGGAAGCCGCCGAAGCCTATCGGCGTGCCATTTCGCTTTCGACGGATTCCGATGCGGCGATTGAAGGGCTGCTCCTGGCGTGTCCGGCGTTTCAGGAGAAACGCGAAGCTCTGGAGTTTGTCTTTCAGGAATTAAAGCGCCAGGTCTCGCTTGGAGATGGGTTGCTCGCCTACCGCGATGCCGCCTATACAATCCTCGAACCGGAGAACCTTCTGGCGAATCTCCGCGAAGCCCTGGCTGCCCGGCCGGACCTTTGGCACGCCTGGTCCGCTGTCATCGCGCAATTACGCGTTATGAGTCAGCTCGCTGATGCGCTTGAGCTGGCCCGCCAGGCAAGCGCGCGTTTCCCGTTGCTGCCCCGCATTTGGTACGACCTGGCCCAGGTGCATAAAGTGCGACGCGAGCCGAAAGAGGAAATCGCCGCCTTGGAACGCGCGCTCGAAACCAATCCGGCCTGGAGCTATGCGAGCCGTGAATTGTCCTCTGCCTACGAACGCTCCGGAAACCTCGAGGGGGCTGAAGCGGTAGTGGTAAAAGCCATCACCGCAGTTCCTTCAGACCCTTTTAACCGCGGTTTCCTCGCCGACATTTTGTGGCGCAAGGGAGAACGAGAAGCCGCAATCGCCGAAGTCGAGCGTGCGATCATCCTGAACCCGGATTACGACTGGGCCTGGCAGGCGCTACGTGAATGGTCGGTGGAAGAAGGTGGCGAGAATCTCGCTTTGCAGGCCGCGCGCGATCTCGTCGCGACCCGCTCGGGAGAATCACGCTCCTGGCTGCGGCTCGCTGAGGCCTTAACGAAACGGGAAGAATTTGCCGAGAGGCTTTTGGCCGTGGATCGCGCCCTGGCTTTGAATCCGCGCAACGTCGATGCCTGGGATATTCGAGCGACCTTCCTTGCGGAGGAAAAAAGATACCAGGAGGCTCTCGATTCGTGCCGGCCTGAGCCTTTCGCAGAAAACCCTCCTCGCAGTCTCCGCGGCCGGAGTGCATGGATCGAAGCCCAACGCGGGCGCCTGGATGGCGCAATCGAACAGATGCGCGCTGTCGTGGACGCAGCGCCCGATTACTACTGGGGTTGGGCGCGTTTAGCGGAATGGCACATGCAGCAAGAGAAGCCTGCGTTGGCCCTGGCTGCCGCGGAGCAAATGTCGCGGCTGCAGCCGGAAAACGTCGCTGTTCTGGGATACATCGGCGATGCGCGGCTGGGCCTGGATCGGCGCGAGGAAGCCAAGGAAGCGTTCAGCCACGCCTGGGACCTGGATCCGCTCTACGGCTACGGCGCGGGCAAGCTGTTCGATTTGCAGCTCGAGGATCGGAAATTCCCGCAAGCCGAAGCGATCCTCGAAAGGATGAAGCGCCATCTGGAGGATGCGCAGGTCGTCGCCAACGAGGTGCGCCTGGCCGCCGCGCAATACGACCAGAAGCGGGCCTTCGCCGCTTTGGCTGAGCTTTGCCGTCGCAAAGGTGAAATCGCATACGCGCTGGTGAATTCGGCGAACCAAGCGCTGGTCGACGCCGGTTGGGGCAAAGAGGCGGAAAAATTCTTCGCCAAAATGATCGAGCAGGAGGAGGCCAATCCCGATGTCGGTGCAGCCTGGGTGAAGCAGCTGACCTATCGAAAAGGCTGGCGCTGGTGGAAGGGCGTTCATCGACTACGTGTGGAAACGCCGGCGCAAAAGGAGGCGTTGCGCTCGCTGCTCAATGCGATCGGCGAGGAAAAGCGCAGCTGGCTTCTGCGCTATTTGCTGTGGCGTTTGCGCCCCGCCATCCTGCTCGACGATATCGCGTGGGGGAACGTGACGTATGCCATGACCCACATGGGCGAATTCCGCCGAACCATCCGCTGGATGCAGGACTGGAAAAGCCGCCCGGAGATCCAACCCTGGATGCTGTTGAACCTCACCGTCGCGTTACGGCAATTTCCTCGCGAGAGGGAAGCGCATGAGGCGGGTCTCGCCGCGCTCGAATTGGGTGTCGATCACACGACAGGCGCGCATTGTCTTTTCCTGGCCGCTGATGAAGCGATCGCGGGAAACTTTGCCGAGGCGGAGCGTTACCATGCCCAGGCATTGGAGGGGCCGCCGCCGGAAGAAACAGACCTCGTGGCGGCCGCGGTCGAGGCAATGCTCAATTTGCATCGCACAAATCCCGGCGAGCGAGCTGGCGCGGTGAAGGAGGTGCGTGCCCGCCTCCGCGAAAAATTCACTGCGGCTGGCAAACTGGACCGGGCATCGCGCCGAATGTATCGGCATACTCTGCTCCGTTTGGCTCACGATGCGGGCGATCGATGGGGAATAGTGGGCGCTTATCTTCGGACCCTGCCGCGTCCGCAAATTTCTCCGGCGATGTGGTCCGTTATTCGGGTCGCGGTTGTTCTGCTCATTATTCTTAGGAGAGTGTGGTGGCCGTCGGCGTCGGCGCTGTTCAATTACCTGCGCAGCTTTTTTTAAGTTCAGATCCCGATCTCCAGCTCGGGCATGTACGAACCGTTCACGAAAAGGGGCTCTCGCCGGCCGTCAGTATCCACCAGCGTCATGCGCCGGATCTGAATCGGCGACTCCCGCGCGTAAACAAAATCTTCATGCCAGACATGGCCTGGATCGCTAAACGCATCCGGCCCCGTGACGCCGCCCAAATGTTCGCTTCGCCCCAGCGCGATGTGCGGCCCGGCCTTTTCATCTTCCAGGACATTTCCCCAGACGCGCGCCATCGGATTACATCCGAGGCCCAGCTCCGCCACGTTGCGGCGGCCCGGATCCAGGAAGAGAAAATCCCGAAACGCGCGCGACGCCTTTGTTTCGCCGATCACTTCCTCCACGCGATTTGCCTTCACCCGCAGACGAACGATCTCCTCCTCATACCAAACCGGAAGAACGCCACTCGTTAGGCTCGGGACGTCGCGTTCACCTTCATAGGCGGCCGTAAATGTTTCGCCGCTCGGCAGATTGATCAAGCGTGGCTCTGGGGCGTCGCGGTGCAGTTGCCCATCGTCCACTTCCGGAACCCGAAAACGGAAATCGAAAACAAATTGGTCGCCGGTCGAGAATTCGATCTCGGCGGAATGCGCGCCGGCCAGACGCGCGCGCAACCGCTCGCAGGAACGCGCCACCTGCCGGTAATCCGCCGCGAGCGCAGTCGATTCCATTTCCGGGGCAACCTTTGGCATCGACGCCGCGCGAAGCTGCGGGAACTTTTTTGTCCATCCGATCAGCGGCGCCGACGCCGAGAACTCGGTCATCGCCAGCAGAAGTGTGGTGCCCGCGCCAATCTCTTCAAGGACGACCGGAACGCTGTTCTGACTGCCGCGTGCCGGCAGTTGTCCGTTGTTCATCCCGGTCGCCTCAAAGCTGACGACCGGCATAACCGCGAATTGCCGCTCCGCGCCAAGCTCCAAGAGTGCGGCATGCCACCGCTCCGCCATCGCGCGGCGCTCGCGCCACGCGTCATTGTCGCCGAGCTTCCCGTGCGGCAGGTCGATTAGGATCGCGGCCGTTTCGCCGGGTTGCGGATCGAAAACGTCGATGAAGAGCTTTCGCAGGTTTAGCATGGCAATCCTATGCCCATAGGTAGGGACGCCGCGCTGCGGCGTCCGCGGACAGCGCAGCGCGCTGTCCCTACCAGGCGGCGTCCGCGGACAGCGCAGCGCGCTGTCCCTACCAGGAGCATCATTCTGAGAAGTCGGTCACCAGACATTGATCCGCTGATCGGGCGGACGGAGCATCGGGCTGGTCGCCGGAATGTTAAACGCCTTGGCGAACTCCTCCATGTTCGAGACCGGCCCGAGCGTGCGGAAGCGGCCCGGTGAATGCGGGTCGGTGTTCAAGCGCAGCCTTAGGTCTTCCTCGCGCTGGTTATTGCGCCAGATCTGCGCCCAACCCAGGAAGAACCGCTGGTCCGGGGTGAGGCCATCGATCTTCTGCTGCGCTGCCTGCGGATTTTTCGCGAGCGCCTTTTGCATCGCCGTGTAGGCCAGCTTCAACCCGCCAATGTCCGCGATGTTTTCGCCCTGGGTCAGCTCGCCGTTGATCTTGGTTCCCGGCAACGGCTCATACGCGGCGTACTGCGCCACGATCGCTTTCGAGCGGTCCGTGTAGGCTTTGGCCGATTCCGGCGACCACCAATCACGCAGGTTGCCGGCCGCGTCGAACTGCCGCCCCTGGTCGTCGAAGCCATGGGAAATCTCATGCGCGATGACCGCGCCCATGCCGCCGTAGTTCACCGCGTCGTCCGCCTTCATGTCGAAGAAAGGCGGCTGCATGATCCCGGCGGGGAACACAATCTCGTTCATGTTCGGATTGTAGTAAGCGTTTACCGTCGGCGTCGACAGGCCCCACTCGCCTCGATCGACCGGCTTGCCGATCTTCTTAAGCTGCCGCGCCGACTCGAAAATGTTTCCGCGCATCACGTTTTTCGCATACGACTCGCGGTCGATCTTCAACTGCGAGTAATCGCGCCACTTGTCCGGATAGCCGATCTTCACCGTGAAGGCGGCCAGCTTCTTCATCGCCTCCTGCTTGGTCGGCTCATCCATCCACTCGAGCGATTTGATCCGGTCGGAGACGGCTTCCTTCACGTTGTTCACCATCGCGAGGGCCCGCGCCTTTGCCTCCGGCGGAAAATGCTCGGCGACGTAGAGCTTGCCGATGCTTTCACCGAGGACGTCGTCGATCTCAGCGATGACGCGTTTCCAGCGCGGCTTGATTTGCTTGGTGCCGCGCAGGACTGCTTCGTAGAAGCGGAAGTTTTCGTTCACGAAATCGGTCGAAAGGGTTGGGGCCATCGTCCGGACGAGGTGCCAGCGCAGATACGCTTTCCAGTCGTCCAGCGGCGCGCTCTTGAATAACTCGCCCGCCGCCTTGAAGAAATCCGGCTGGCCGACGTTGATGTCGCCCGGGTTGGCCAGCTTGATCTCCTTGAAATAATCAGCCCAGCTGAAATCCGGCATGAGCGCCTGGAGCTCCGCCTGCTTCATCTTGTTGTAATTCTTCTGCGGGTCGCGCAGCTCGGTGCGGATGCGCGACGCTTTGGCGAGAGCGGTCTCCAGCTCCATGATCTTCTTCGCTTTCTCTGCGGCCTGCGCGGCCGGATCACCGGCCAGCGTCAGCATCTTCGTCACGTGCTCGACGTATTGGTCGCGGATCTTTTTGGAGGCTTCGTCCTCCTTCGTGTAGTAATCGCGGTCCGGCAGACCGAGTCCGCCCTGGTAGGCCTGTCCGATCACCATCGTGCTGTTCTTGTCGTCCTGCCCCGAGGTGAACAGGAAGAACGGCCGCATCCCCATCAGGTGCATGTGGGCGACCTGCTTCAGCACATCTTTGGGGTTCTTCATCGCGTCGATCCGCTTGAACTCTTCCTCGAGCGGTTTCGCCTTCGCGGCCTCAATGGCGGCTTCGTTCATCCCGCTCGCGTAGAAATCGCCCACCATTTGCAGGTCGGCCGAAGGCGCCTTCTCCGTCTTCGATTTCTTGGCATCCTTCGGCGTCGCGGCGGCAGCTTTTTCGGCAATCTCTTTCAGCGCGTCGTTGTTCTTCTCCGCCAGTTCATTGAACGAGCCCCAACGCGAAAACTCGGGCGGAACCGGGTTGCGCTTGATCCATCCGCCGTTGGCGTAAAGGTAAAAATCGTCTTCCGGTTTCACCGACGTATCCATGTTCTGGGGATCGAGCGGGGGCGGGTTCTTATCGACCTGCGGCTTGGCCGACGGATCGGCGGAAGTGTTGGCGGCCGCCGGACTTTGGCCTGTGGCAGGCGGGGGACTCTGCTCCGTGGACGGCTTCGCGGGATCGCGGACGGTCGGTGGCTTGGCGGCGTCTTTGGCGACTGGCGATTTATCCGGCTCGGTTTGCGCGAACAAATTGCCAGCGGCCAGCAACCCTGTGAGTAGAAGACAGATAGGCTTTAGCATTCATGAAGGAACGGCGGAACGCTCCGCTTGTCCAATTGTCGAGCGCCAACCTTGGAGCCGGCACGCCCTCGTGCCGGAGGGCTAACGCGTTGCTGGCCTCCCACGGCACGAGGGCGTGCCGTCTCCAAACGGAAACGACCCAATTTTTGAACGCGCCGCCATCCCGCCATTTCCAAATGGGATGCAAGTAGCCAAATGGCACTTTTCCTGCACATTATAGAGTATGATCGGCGTGCGCTTTTCCTCCTTTGCCATCGCCGGCCTTCTGTCGCTCTCGCTCGCAACACCCTCGCTCGCGGCCAAGTCGAAGGCCAAATCCAAGACGTCCAAGAAATCGTCGGCTAAAGCCAAGCCGTCGCCCACTCCTGCGGCCAAACCTTCACCCTCACCGACGCCGAATCAGGATTGGCAGGTCATCAAAGTCGGCCCGCGCGATTATCTCACGGTCGATAACATCGCCAAATTCTACGGCCTCATCGGCAACGTCGATTCCACCGGCAAAATCGTCGTCCTCAACAACGGCCGGAACCAGCTCCAGGTCACGCTCGATAGCCGCGAAGCCGTCGTAAACGGCGTCCGCAACTGGCTTTGCTTTCCCGTTATCGCGAAGGACGACAAATTTCTCGTCTCCCGCATCGATCTGGCCAAAACCATCGAGCCGCAGCTGCGTCCGCAAATGCTCCCGCAAAAGGGCAAGGTCCTGACCATCGTGCTCGATCCCGGCCACGGCGGGTTCGACAAAGGCGCGCGCAACAATCTGGGCACCGAAAAGGATTTCGCGCTCGATGTCGCGCGCAAACTTCGCCCGATGCTCCAGAAGAAAGGCTTCAAGGTCGTGCTCACGCGCGAGAACGACGTCTTTATCCCGCTCCACATGCGCGCCCGCATCGCTAACGCCACCAAGGATTCTATCTTCGTCAGCCTCCATTTCAATGGCGCCTCGAACCGCGACGCGACCGGCTTCGAGATTTTCTCCCTCACCCCGCGCGGTGCGCCTTCAACCGATGATAACGCGCTCGCCCTGCATTTCGTGAACATGCAGGCCGGCAGCGCGGTTGACGCCCAAAGCTTCGCGCTTTCCGCCACCGTCTTCCATTCCATGCTCGGCCATCTTCCGGAGGTCGATCGCGGGATAAAGCGCGCGCGTTTCGCCGTGCTCCGCCACACCAAAATTCCCGCCATCCTCGTCGAGGGCGGCTTCCTCACCGAAACGGACAACAGCAAACGCGTCGCCGATCCCGCCTGGCGCGAGAAATTCGCCGAAGCCCTTAGCGTCGGCATCGAAAACTACCGCAATCTCGTCGAGAAAAAGCAGCGCCCTATGCTCGTCGCCGAGTACCGCGCCCGGGCCGCCGGCGAGATTAACGTTGTCGATCTCGCCGCGCCTCCCTCTCGCCTGGAGGAAACGCCGCCCCCGATCGTCCCCGTGACCAATCCTGCTCCCACTCCCACCCCCGCGCTGGATCCGGCGACAGCAGCCCCCCCCGACCCGAACCGCGAACCGTAGTCGCTTCGCGAATTGTAGGGCGTTTCTGTGAAACGCCATCGCCAGCGCTGTAGCCGCCCCGCTATGTCGGGGCGTCCGTTGTTGCGGGCGGCGACACAGCGCCCCGACTACAACACGTCACACGTCACTTGCTTCGCCCCCATGATCACTTTAGCGTTAGCGAAAGAGCGGGGGAGCCGACATGGCTGAGACGTCCTAGACGAACCCCTTGAACCTGATGCGGGTAATTCCGCCGAAGGGAGCGAGGTAGCGAAAGGATTTTCAGCCATGCGTTTTCCGCGCATGGCTTTTTTGTTAGCTACAGATGAATGGAGCGAATTGTAATGAGCGACATAGAAGGCAAAGCCGCGATGGGTAGCGGCGAGAGAGGCGGGAGCCGAACGAGTTTCAACACGGATTTGCACAGATTAAGTTTCCTGTTTGGCAGCCTATCCGTGTTTCATCCGTGTCAATCCGTGGCCAAATTATGATCTCCGAAAAAGAAAAGAGCGAACCAAGCGCCGAAACGCCATTGCCGAATTCCCGCAAGGTTTACGTCGCCGGCCAGCTCCACCCCGACATCCGCGTCCCTTTCCGCGAAATCTCCCTCGCCCCGACCAAAACAATGTCCGGCGAGATCGAAGTCAACGAGCCCGTCCGCGTCTACGACACGAGCGGCCCCTGGGGCGACGCGGCCGTTGCGCCGGACGTCAACGATGGTCTCGCACCGCTCCGTCGCGAGTGGATTCTTCGCCGTGGTGAGGTGGAGACCGTGGACGGTCGTGCGGTGACGCCTCAGGATAACGGTTATCTGTCGGATCTTCATGCGGCGAGCGCGAATGGGCGCAACGGAAATCCCAAAGCCCAGAGCCCAAATCCCAAATTTGCGCGCCGACCGCTCCG
>DASQLH010000177.1:0-3763 GCA_035630155.1 Chthoniobacterales bacterium | reverse complement strand
CCACTGGGCGCTTGTTTACGGATTCCGCTAACCGTTTCGCAGCTATTTCACGATCCCGGAAGGGCGGTTTGACACTTCCGGTGCGGGCGGTATCATCACCGCCCCCTGGGTCCGTCCCGAAATGACCGAAACGCGCACGCTGCAGTTCGATAGCCCACGCTCCGTCCAATCGCTTTACGCGAACGACCTGAAGCTTTTGAAAACGCTCGAGGATTCGCTCGGCGTCAAGGTCACGACCCGCGAAGGCTGGGTGAAGCTGGAAGGTGAACCGCAGCAGGTCGATCGCGCGCAGCGCGTCTTCGAGCAATTGGAGCAGGCCCGGCAAAAGGGAGTGGACATTCACAAGCATGAGTTCAGCTATGCGCTGAATTCGGTGGCGGAATCGCGCCCCGATAATCTCAACGACGTGGTGGACGTGAAGATCACCACCTCATCGCGCAAGCCGCCCATCGTGGCGCGCACGCTCGGCCAGCGGAATTACGTCGAGGCGATCCAAAAGCACGACATCGTTTTCGGCATCGGCCCGGCCGGCACGGGCAAGACTTATCTTGCGGTGGCCATGGCGGTGGCGGCGTTAAAGAAGGAGCAGGTCAGCCGGATTATCCTCACGCGGCCCGCGGTCGAGGCAGGAGAAGCGCTCGGGTTTCTGCCGGGCGATTTGCAGGAAAAGATCACGCCATACCTCCGGCCGCTTTACGATTCGTTGCGGGACATGCTCGATCCGGAGGAAATAGAGCGCTCCGTCGCGAAGCAGATAATTGAAGTCGCGCCGCTCGCCTATATGCGAGGCAGGACGCTCGGCAATGCCTTCATCATTTTGGACGAGGCGCAAAACACGACCACCGAGCAAATGTTTATGCTCCTGACGCGGATGGGGCCGAACTCCAAGTGCGTGGTGACCGGCGACGTCACCCAAATCGATCTGCCTTCCAACAAGCGCTCCGGTTTGGTCGAAGCCCTCCAGGCTTTAAAGGTGGTGCCGGGCATTTCGTTCGTCTATTTTACGGAACGTGACGTGGTGCGGCATGAACTGGTTCGCGCGGTGATTAGCGCCTATCAGCAGCATCGCTCCCCGGCAAACGCGGCCCCTAACCCCGCCCGCAAATAACGCGATGTTCGATTTCCTGAAACGCAGCCAACTGATCAAGCGCGGACTCGCCTCCCGAAAACTGCGCCGCCGCCGGAGCAGAAACGAGCTGCTTCACAGCATTGAGTACGCTCCACCGGTGAAGTGGCTGATCTTTGCGGCGTTCGTTGCCGGTCTCGCGTTTCTCATCTTCAGCGGTCAACAGCCGGAGCCGACCAAGAATTTCGTCATCTCGCTGCTCTTCTTCGCCACGGCACTGACCCAGCTTTGGATCAACCAGCCCACGACTTTCCTGCGCAGCTCCCGGCTGTTTCTCGTCTTCGGCGTTATCTTTGTGCAGCTCGCCGCGACCAAGTTTCTTCTCGTGCTTTGCAACAGCGGCTCCTTCGCGCTTCTCCGGCCCGAGACGGTCGGATTGATCGCGCCTTATGCGTTCGCGCCGCTCTTGCTGAGCGTGCTCCTGGGCCGGAATCACGGTCTCTACGCTTCTGTTTTCGTCAGTCTCTGGAGCAGCATCCTTTTTGGAAAGGTCGATGCACCGCTTCTCGTGTGCGGCCTGATCAGCGGATTCACGGCCGTTTACCTGACGCTGCAAGTGCGCAAGCGTAGCCGATTGATCCGCGCAGGCTTTGGCGTGGGCATAGCGATCTGGCTCCTCTCCCTCACTTTCGGTCTCATCGGTCCGATCGACTTCTTTTCCCCCAACACCATCGATTGGAAAATGATCGGCATCCAAAGCGCGCTGGCGATCGGCAACGGCATCCTGACCGCCACAATCGTCGGCGGCATCCTGCCCATCTTCGAGCACACTTTTCAGGTCACCACCGACATTTCGTGGCTCGAAGCGTCCGATCTCAACCACCCGTTGCTGCGGCGCATGACGATCGAAGCGCCGGGCACTTATCACCATAGTCTTGTCGTGGCGAACCTCGCGGAGGCGGCGGCTGAGGCGATCGGTGCGAACGCAACGCTCTGCCGTGTTTGCTCATATTTCCACGACGTCGGCAAACTGGTGAAGCCGGATTACTTCACCGAGAACATGAACTTCGAGCGCAATCCGCACGACGATCTCGCGCCCACGATGAGCGCGTTGATCATTATTGCGCACGTAAAAGAGGGGGTCGATCTCGCCCTCAAACATGGTTTGAACCGGCGGATCATCGACATCATCCAGGAGCATCACGGGACGTCGCTGGTGTATTACTTCTACAAGCGCGCGCTCCAGCAGCAGGAAGATGCTCGCACCGGCGGCAAGATCATGAATCTGCGCGAGAACGACGTGCCTGAGGTGCGCGAGGAAACGTTCCGCTATAGCGGCCCGAAACCGCAGACGAAGGAGAGCGCCATCATCAGCCTCGCGGATATGATCGAGAGCGCTTCGAGGAGCTTGGAGAAGCCGACGCCGCAGAAGATCGAAGCGCTCGTGACCGATTTGATCAGCCAGCGCATTGCCGACGGACAACTAACGGAGTGCGACCTGACGCTGGCCGATCTGAACATCATCGCGGAACGCTTTCGGTTTACCCTGATGACGATGCTGCACACCCGCATCGCCTATCCAAAGCAGGACACGAAGATTACTCCGATGCCCGATGACTCGGTCCGGCCCGACGTGATGGCTGGGACGAGAAAGCCAGAGTCGGCGCCGCCGATCTCGGCTGCGTGATCGTGAGCGCCGCCGCTCTCGAGCGTCTGTGCGGATGGGACGCGGAGGTCGGGATTGTGCTCGGCTCGGGGCTCGACACGCTCGTGCCGGAATCCATGGATAGCGTCGCTTATTCAGACTTCCCTGAGCTGCCGACGCCTTCTGTGGCTGGGCACGCCGGCCGTTTTGTCCTCGGAAGGATCGGGAGCACGCGAGTCGTCTTCGCCCAGGGCCGCGTTCATCTTTATGAGGGACACAGTGCGCGCCAGGTTACTGCCGGCATCCGGACTCTCGCGGCCACGGGCATTAAACGCCTCATCCTGACCAATGCAGCGGGCCTCGTAAACGAGAGTTTTGCTCCAGGCGCCTGGATGATGATTACCGATCAGCTCAACCTCACCGGCACGACACCGCTCCTCGGCAGCGCCGAGTTCGTAGACCTGACGGAGATTTATTCCAAGAAGTGGCGTGTGGAATTTGCCCGCGCGGCGAAGGCGCAGAGTATGGCGTTCTATGAAGGCGTGTACGCGGGATGCCTCGGTCCGCAATATGAGACGCCCGCGGAAGTGCGGATGCTGCGGCACCTCGGTGCTGATGCGATCGGCATGTCCACAGTGCTCGAAGCCATCCAAGCCCGCGCCCTTGGATTGGAAATCGCGGGCTTTTCCTGTCTGACGAATTGGGCTGCGGGAATGGCTGATGGCAATCTTAGCCACTCTGAAGTGCTTGGGACCGGACGGAAGGCAGCGAAGGAACTCGAGCGTTTACTGCACGTTACGCTTTAGTACCTGGTGCGTCCTCGAACCAGTGTCGCGTTCCGGGGAGCGAGTTCCTTCTCCCTGAGGGAGAAGGTTAGGATGAGGGTCCAGAATTGCGCGAGGCGTCACGGTCGGATCTCAATCGGCGTCCCATCCGGAACCGCCCGATAGATTTCTTCAATCTCGAAGTCGGTCACGGCGATGCAACCCGCCGTCCAATCGCTTTGCCGATGAAAGGCTCCGATCCAGCCATCTCCGTTTCGGAGCCCATGA
>DASQLH010000176.1:0-9735 GCA_035630155.1 Chthoniobacterales bacterium | reverse complement strand
AGCGCGTTGCCGATCCACGGCAGCTCCTCGCCCGGATAGGCCAGCTGCCAGCGCATCAGCATCATGAGCGAGAACCCGAAGAAGAGGAAAATGAGGCCGGTAATGCCGTACTGGATGCCGATCACCTTGTGGTCGGTGGAGATGATGTACTTCCGCCAGAAGGGCAACTCGTGGTGGTCGTGCCCGGCAACGTGATGCGGCGGATGGTGTTCGGCGTGCGTGTCGGTAGCGAGGCCAGAGGATGCGTCCATAAGCGGAATCTGAACCTGATTATCAGGGCAAAGTTTTCAAGAGAAAAGCGCCTTTTTGTTCAGAATGCAGGCCCTTCCGTATTGATCGCGCCGCCGGGGGAATTTGCGTGCCTCAATTTTTACGAGGTCCGCGCCCGGGCCAAGGGCACACTTCTCGCTAGTTGGTATCGGCTTCTCCAGCTTTTTGTGAATAAACAAGTTATAGATGCTCTGCTCTCAGCGATGATCAGCAGCAGCGAAGGCGTTTCCGACCTGCTCTTCGCTGTCGGCAAACCGCCGGTCCTGGAAGAGCACGGCACCCTGGAGGAATTTCCCATCGACACGCCGACCGGCCTCCTGGAACCCGCCCAGATCGAACAGATCGCGGAGCACGTCATGGAGGGCGACGAGCGCTTGAAAAGCGATTTCGCGAACTACGGATCGTGCGATTGCAGCTACGCGCTTGGCGATCTCGCCCGGCTCCGCGTCAACATTTTCAAGCAAAATGGCCGCCAGGCCATCGTGATGCGGAAATTGCAGACCGAGATCCCGACCCTCGACGCGCTCGGGTTGCCCCCGATTTTCCGCGAAATGATCAAGGAAAAGAACGGCATCATTTTCGTCACCGGCGCCACCGGCAGCGGCAAAACGACCACCCTGGCCGCGATGTTGAACGAGCTGAACGAGACGCAAAAAATTCACATCCTGACCCTGGAGGACCCGATCGAGTTTCTTCACCCCCACAAGCAGGCGCTTTTCAATCAGCGCCAGCTCGGCAAGGATTTCCCCGATTTCGCGAGCGGCCTGCGCGCGGCTCTGCGGCAGGCGCCGAAAGCGATCCTCGTGGGCGAGATTCGGGATCGAGCGACGATGGAAATCGCGATGACGGCGTCGGAGACCGGTCACGTGGTCTTCACGACGATGCACACCATCAACGCCGGCCAAACGATCAACCGCATTCTCGGAATGTTCGGCAAGGACGAGGAGCAGCAGTTGCGGCAGCGATTGGCGGACACCGTTCGCTACGTCGTCAGCCAGCGGCTCGTGAACAAGATCAACGGCGGGCGCCTCCTCGTTTCCGAAATCATGGGCAGCAGCCTGCGGACGCGCGAAAGCCTGCTCTACGGCGAAAGCGAAAATCGCACGTTCCAGGAAATCATCGAAGCCGGCGGAACGATGGGCTGGCACAGTTTCGACCAATCGCTCCTCGAGGCTTACAAATCCGACCTCATCACCGACGAGACAGCGCTCATTTTCTGCGCTCACAAAAACAAAATGCGGCGCGACATCGACATGGTGAAGAAACTGCGGAACCTCTCTTTTGAAGAACCGTCCGGATTGCGGCTGGAAATGGAAGCCGAACCGGCCACCTGGTCGGCTGCTTGAACGAACAAATTTCCAACGAATAATTGAATCCTATGAACGAACCGACCCCCGTCCTAAACAATCCCGAAAGCTTGTCTGCCAGCGAGCGCGCTTTTCGCGCGGAGCTGAACCAAAAGCTGCGCGCCCCGCTGAATGCCATCATCGGCTTTGCCGAACTGGTCGCGATGCGTCCGGGCACGGTCAATAAGGATGCCGACGTGCAACACATCGTGAAAGCCGCGCGCGATTTGCTCGGGATCATCAACGACGAGCTGGGTGACGGGTCCGCCACGTCGCCGGGCGATACCAAGCCATCTGCCTTGTCGGCTACTTCGTGCGACGTGCTCTATATCGAAGACGACATCGTCAACTTCACTTTGGTCGAGCGCATTTTAGAATTTCGCCCCGCGCTGAAATTGATGCACGCGCGTTGCGGCGAAGCCGGAGTGGAGCTGGCGCAGGCGCATCGCCCGAAGCTCATCCTGCTCGATCTCAACCTGCCGGACATTCATGGCTCGGAAGTGCTGCGCCGTTTACAGGACGAGCCGAGCACATCAAAAGTGCCGGTGGTGGTTTTGAGCGCCGACGCCACGCCCAGCCAGATCGAGCGCCTGCTCACGGCCGGCGCGCGAAATTATCTGACCAAGCCTTTCGACATCGATCCGTTTCTCGCGGTGGTCGATGAGATGGTGGCCTAAGAGCACGCCGCGCTTCTGGTAGGGACGCCGCGCTGCGGCGTCCGCGAGGATCGCCGAGCCGCTCTCTGGATGCGGACGGCGCAGCGCGCCGTCCCTACCAGGAACCCGGCGGTTTCAAACCGCCGCTCCTTGGCCTAGATTCGCCGCGATGTTTGTAACAAGCGATCTCCGCAATCTCAGCAAGCCCGACCTCTACCGTGAACTGACCGCCCAAGTCAGCGCCGTGATCGAAGGCGAAACCGATCCAGTCGCGAACATGGCGAACTGCGCGGCGCTGATTTTCAATTCGCTACCCGACGTGAATTGGGCCGGCTTCTATCTCCTCAAGGGCGGCGAGCTCGTTCTCGGCCCGTTTCAAGGGCAGCCGGCGTGCGTGCGCATTGCGTTTGGGCGGGGGGTCGTGGGGACCGCGGCGGAAAAGCGGAGCACCATTCGTGTTCCCGACGTGAACCAATTTCCCGGCCACATCGCGTGCGACACTGCGTCGAGATCCGAAATCGTCGTCGCTCTCCTGGGCGGAGATTCTCATCTGCTCGGCGTTCTCGATGTCGATAGCCCGGAGCTGGATCGCTTCGACGCCGAGGATGAAACCGGTCTTCGAGAAATCGGGAAGATTATTTCGGCGAAGCTGTAGCACAGGCATCCTGCCTGTGGGGCCAATAGGCGTCCCGCCTGTTGAAACCAAAAATAACAGCGGGCTGGAAGCCCGCTGGCCCCACAGGCAAGATGCCTGTGCTACGATTTTGTCTTCGTTACTTCCGGGACCGTTTTCGCTTCCTCGATCTGCGCTTCGCGAAAACGCCGGAGCGAATGCGTCGCCAGGCTCTCCTCGAAGAGATCGCGATTGATCGCCTGGGCCGCGGCCGCCCCCTGGCCGGCGGCGATGATCATTTGGCAATTGGCCGGCGTCACACAACCGGCGGCATAGAGTCGCGGCACGCTCGTCCGCATGCATTGGTCCACCTTGATCTGGCCATCGGAACCAAGCTTGGCGCCAAGCTTTTTCGCCAGGGTATTGTGAAAAATGTCGCCGCGGGTGGTGAAGAGGTAATCGATCTTGACGCACGCGCCTCCCACAAAATCGAGCGCGCGAATTTTTCGTCTTCGATGGTCGACGTCGCGAATGCGTTTGCGGGCAATGGGAATTTCGTATTCGGCCAGCCAGCGTGCATGCCGTTTGTCCCACGAAGGCCTTTTGCCGTTCGTGGCCACGATCACGCAGGGAGAATAATGAAGCATCCCGAGTGCGTACTCGACCGCCTCGTTGTTCGCGCCGATGATCGCGATCCGCTTTTCGCGGACGCGGCAGCCATCGCAATCCTTGCAAAAAAACATGCTGTGGCCCAAGCACTCTTTCACGCCGGGAATCTCGGGTGGCAGATGAAAAATCCCAGTGGCCAGGAGCAATCGATTCGTCCGGTACGTTTTCTTTTTTCCCTTTAGAACGAAGACGGATTCCCGAGCGGAGACGGTTTTGATTTCGTCTTGAGCGAAACGGACGTCGTAACGCTCCGCCTGTTTTCTCCCGTTGCGCAGAAGCTCTTCCCCGCCCACGCCATCCGGGAAACCAAGATAGTTTTCCACGACCGGCTCCCATTTTGCCATGGAATGGCCGGAATCGATGACGAGGGTGTCGCGTTGCGCGCGCCCGAGATAAATCGCCGCGGACAACCCGGCGATCCCGCCGCCAATGACGATAACTTCGCGCGTGTTCGGTTCGTCGAAGTCGGTGTGCTGGACCATGGTCTCCATACTATACGCGAGGCAACCCGCGCCGGGCCTTGCCGATCCGGTAGAATCGCGCGGCCCCCGCCGCCCTAAAAGCTTAAGCTAACTCCGCCGCCGGCGCTGTGGGACTGATGGTTCTGGCCCAATTGCCCCTGGTAATAAAGGTGCGTCGCAACGCGCGAACTCCACTGGAGCGTCAATCCGGCGCCCAACACCGCCTTGTCACGATCAATGGCAGGACCCCGCACGGTGAACGCATTTCCCGTTCCGGAGCCGAAACGCGCTTCGATCGGGTAGCTTCGATCGGCGTATTCATGCTGCCAACCTACGCGCAGATCGGGCCTGACTATCAGGCCCGACGCCTTCCAATCGTAGGATACTTTGATCTCCAGCGCGCTGCGGAAGGCCGATGCATCCTGCTCCAGGATCTCGAGCGCGCCCAGCGAACGCCCTTCCTGAAAAGCGTTAATGCCGACGTCAGCATATTGGAGGGTAGCGGCGGGACCGAAACGCCAGGCGCCTCTTTCCCACTCATAACCGGTCCCGATCATGGCTTCGAATTGGGCGCCGTCCGTCGATCCCTGCGTATTGTTCCGCAGAGATCTGCGTTGCGTTTCGTAAGTATTCCAGCCGGCGCCCACGGCAGAATCGAGATAGAAGCCGCCGGTAAAATACGTGGCAAAGACGCCGGCCTTGCCTCCCTCCACAGTCAGTCGTCCGTCATTAACAAGATCGGCCGAGCTGTGGGCGTATCCGGCATTGACGCCCAGGGCGAAATTCGGAGCGGGCCGAAAATCGAGGCCGAGGGTTACGCCGCCCGTTTCAATATCATAACCCGGCGCATTTCCGTCGTGGTTGTCGATATCGATATATTCGCCCGCGCCGGTGATGAACATTCCCCAACGGTTCTCCGGGGAGGAGGCGAAGAGGGGCGCGGGCTTTTCCACGGAAGCGTTGCTCGCCAAAGTTTTACCCTCCGCGTGCTCCTTTCCGTTCCCGCGGAGGTTAAAGCCGCTTTCAGAAAAACCGGTAGAACCCGCTCTTATCTGCTCCATGCGCCGCCGCAGGTTGAGCGATTGCATCTGGGCCCGCGAAAAGCCGGTTTCGTAGATCGAGGCCAGCTCGTCGGGCGCGATCAAATCGTACGCGAGCGGCAAATGGGCGAGCCGCTCGGTGTTGAGGGACGCGATCAGCTCGTCTCCAGGCGACTCTGCCGCGACGGCGTCCAGACTATCCGCAACAGCCCGCTGGTTCGGGGTGAGACCGGGCAAACTGGCGAAAGATCCCTGAACCGCTTCCAATGACACCTGGTTCGCCTCATAGAGCACCCTGGTCAGAACAATGGTGTCATTGAAAGGATTCGTGACCGTGGAAAACGTCCCACTCACGCCGGCGGCCGCGGCAAGGAAAGTCACTCTATCGCCCGGAAGAAAACGGAAATTATTCAGCCGGATGATTTGAAGCGTGCCGTCCAACTGCGCGGTTCCATTCAGCTGCAACAGATCGTGCTGAGCGAAGGCTAGACCGCCGATCTCAATCCGGAGCGTGCCGCCGCTGCTCTGCGCGTAATTGCCGTGGAGCGACAGTCTTCCCGGTCCGGAGTCGCCGGGGCTGACAAAGCCTGAATTGAACACGTTGCCGCGGATGGAGCCGGAGCCCCCCAGTAACCCTGCGGCGCTGACGAAAGCATTTGGACTGGCGATGAAGCCATTCACAATCAAGGAACCATTTAGAACAGCCGTGTCGCCGGAATAGCTGCTACTGCCGGAGAGGGTGAGTATTCCCGGGCCGGTCTTGGTGAGTGATCCACCGGTTCCGTCTCTGAATCCGCCGTCGTTGATGCTGCCGGAGAAGAGCGTATCCAACCCATTGCCCCCGACGCTCAGGTCATTCGCGCCTAAGAAGACGAGGCCGCTTCCTTCGAGCGAACCGACCCGCACGCTGGCGCCGTTGCTCGGACTAATGTCAAAGCTGCCGTTGCCGAAAACCTGGATGCGCGCGCCTCGCGCATCGGCCTCTTCAAAGAAGATAATGGAACCTCCCGCGCCGCCGTCCGCGCCGCCATTGGCGATGAGTGTGGCGGTGCCCCCGTCTCGTCCAAAATACTGGAACAAAGCCCCTTCGGCGCCACTCACTACCCCGCCGTTATTAACAAAGATGCTGCTGCCAAGGCTGCCATTGGAGGCAAACGTGATAAGACCACCGGAAGCGCCGCTCACTACGCCACCGTTATTGATAAAGGTGCCCTCTCCCGCCCTGGAGTTACCGATGAACTGTATCGTGCCTCCGTTTCCCGTCGCAGCCGGCGAAACAATCTTGGGGACGGTGCCGCCATTGATTACGAAAATGGCCTCAGCCGCGGTGGACTCGTCCCAAAATTTCAGGAATCCGCCCGACGCACCCGGAGCCGCGCCACCGTTAAGGATAAAAGTTCCAGTGGCCGCGGACGAGTTGGTAAAGAAATCCGTTCGGCCGCCGAAGGCGCCGTCAACTGCGCCGCCGTTGATGGTGAAGCTGCCATTTCCCGCCGTGGAGCTACCGAAAAAACTCATCTGAGCGCCGGGCGCGCCGAGGCCCATTCCTCCGTGCGTCGTGAAAGTGCCATTTGCCGCACTCGCGTTGCCATCGAAGTACAAGGTGCCGCCAGCCGCGCCAGGCATCATGGCTCCGTAAGTGGTAAAAGTGCCCTCGCCCGCAGATGAATTGTCTTGAAAGAACATGTTGCCGCCGAGGGCACCGAATACCGCCCCCCCATGGGTAACAAAGGTGCCGTGGCCGGCAGTGGAATCGTCAAAGAAATTCATGAAACCGAACGCTCGGTTGTTTTCCGCGCCACCCTCGTTTGTAAAAAAGGCATTGGCCGCAGTCGATGAATTGAAGAATTGAGTGAAGCCACCCGCGGCAGCAGCAACCTGGGCGCACTTGTTCGTAAAGGTGCCAGTTCCCGCCGACGAATAGTCAAAAAAGTTGGTTTCACCACCATCGGCCGTTGCAAATTCGCCTCCATGGGAAACGATGACTGCGTCACTGGCGGTGGAATTGCCGAAAAATAATATGGCGCCACCGTGGGCTAAAATATTTCGACCGCCCCGGTTCGAGAACCTGCCATTCGCTGCGCTGGAGTTATCCAGGAAAACGGTCGCGCCTCCGGGTTCTCCCTCCACCGTAGCTCCGAAATTCGTGAATGTGCCGCTCGCGGCAGTGGACGCCCCGGAAAACTGAATAATGCCTACCCCCGCACCAGTGACTGTCCCGACCTGATTGGTGTACACGCCGTCCCCTGCGCTAGCGCGATCGCTGAATTGAATGAATCCGCCCCCGGCGCCGAGAACAAGCCCGCCTTCATTGACGAAGTGGGCCTGCCCAGCGTTGGAGTTTCCCAAGAACAGCGTGGCACCGCCAAATGCGCCATTGGCAGCAGCTCCGCCATTTCTGAAGTTCGCGTCGGCTGCACTGGAATCATCGAAGAACTGCGTATAGCCGCTCTGGGCCGCGAAAACCGTCCCGCCTTGGTTGGTGATAGAGGCGCCGCCGGCATTAGAGGTGTCTAAAAAGCTGGTCCTCCCGCCGAATCCCGCGGTGCTCGTTCCGCCCGTGTTGGTAAGGGAAGTCAAGGTGCCGGCGGTCGCGAAATTACTGAAGCTGAGGTTTCCGATCGTCTCGCCCATGCCGGCGGCGGTGATGAAATTCTGGACTTGTCCTGAGTTATTGATGATGCCGACGCCGCTAATGCTCAGCACAACGCCGGGACTGGAAGTGATTGTATAAGCAGAGGCGCCAGGGAAAAACTCGATGCTGCTAACCAGCGTGTTCGCCGAAAGCGAGATAGCAGTGACGGTGGAAAAGCCGAAGTTTGCCGAGTCGGCGGCGCCGTTGGGCGGACCGCCGGACGTCCAATTTAACGCGGTGTTCCAGTCGCCGCTATTGGGTGTCGGAAGCCAGGTGGCTGAACCGGCCCTGGCCTGACCGAGGCCGAGCGCCAGCCCGAGCCCCGCCGCCAGGAGGGAAAAGCCCGCGGTCATGGCTTTGGGCGGGAAATTTCGCTTCATCCAGGGGCTCAGGGAGGGCCGCAAAGAAGTTTCAGACAGCAAGACGCGAAAGGCCAGTGCAAAAGCCAATGACTTCTCCGACGGAAATTAGCCCCGGTTTCTGTCCGCAGGCGGCAAAACCGGGGCTAATGTTGCGTATTCTATTTTGATTTCTGGGATCGAATCGTGTTGGAACTTCCAGACCTAGTATTCGTAGAATTCCACCAAGCCAAGACCGCTGGCCCCACTGGCGTCCCTCAGAATGCCAGTGAAAAAGCCAGGCCGCAACGTCGGCCAGATGGCGCTTTCATTTCCGTTAGACGGGGCGAAACCGGCTTCGACCAATTTATCGGTCAGACCGGTGCTGGTTCCGTCGATGTCCTGCCATGGGAGCTAAGAAAGCCGGAAAAGATCCTGGAACAAACAGCGGCCAAACAGAATAAACCGCTGGCAAACAGTTGTTCTCACCCCCCGGGTATCTCCCCAGTTGGCGGCGTCGGTACCCCTGGATAAAAACACCGATACGTTAAAACGCCCTCTCTCATTCGGGAGTAGGAGCGCAAATCCGATCGACTGTTTGAACGGTCCGGCAACTGGCCCGGAAACAACAAACCAACGCGTCCCAGCTCGCCGCGCTTTGGAGCCGGCCTGCCCTCAGGCCGGGGGGATTGGGTATTAGGTCGAGATAACGTCGAAAGCCATGGCACGAGGGCGTGCCGTCTCCAAGGCGGCTACAGACTACGGCGGCGGCGCGGGAGGAGGCGGTGCGCCCGGCGCTTCGCCGCCCTCAACCTCGGCATCGTCCGGCACAGCTTTGAGGTCCGCCTCCGTGAAGGAATCGGGGTGGCTCGCGAGCTCCTTGCGCAAAGCGGCGATGCCTGCCGGAGAAACCGGCGCGGCCTTGTTCCCCCACTCCTGCCGGATGTAAGTGAGAACATCCGCGATCTTCGCATCACTCAACGTTTTGTCCCACGGCTGCATCACGGCTGTGCCGTACTGCTGGCCTTTCACCGTGATGGGACCCTGGAGGCCTTTCAGTACGATCATGCCAAGGCGTTTCGTGCTTCCCGTGACCCATTCGGAGCCGGCCAGCGGCGGATAACCCTGTCCTGCCGCCCCCAGCCCGTTGGGTTGGTGGCAGACGGCGCAGTTCGCCGAGTAAATCTTTTTGCCGCGATCGGCGGGGGAGAGTTCCTGGGTTTGCGCTCCGCCCGGTCCGGTCGCGCCGGTCTTTGACACCCGCGGCGCGCCGCCCAGCGGATCAAGCCCATCGCCGCTGAAATTGCCGGAGAAGCGGCCGAGATAAGCGCCGCCGAAAAAGATAGCGAGTCCGTAAACAGCGATCAACCAAAGCGAGAGCGGCTCGAGACCCATCCGCGGCTCGATCTTTTCGCGCTGGATGGCGGCATGTTGCTGATGCACATCGTCGGTTTCGCCGTAGTCCATGCCCTGACGCACCCGACGTTCCGGAGCAGACGAACTCTCGTTCATTTCTTCTCCTCCTTGGCCGGCTCCGGCGCTGTCGCAGGCGCAGGCGATGAAGCTGCGACCACGGTTGACTTTGCTTCCTTCAATTCGTGGGATTGGTCGAGAGACATCAGGTAAGCGACGAGGCATTTCGCGTCGTAAGTCGGGACGATTTCCCATTCATCCGAAGGCGCGTCGGGGCCGGTAAGCTTCAGGGCA
>DASQLH010000175.1:0-3280 GCA_035630155.1 Chthoniobacterales bacterium | reverse complement strand
GGAAATCGAATTGTCCGCGTGCCCCGGCGAAATCAGCGCCGCGATGACCAGCTCGCGCCGAATCGGATTCTGCTTCGCGTCCTTCGTCGTTTCCGTCACCGCGATATTGATCAGGTCGCCGTTTGCGACGCCGAGATGCTTCGCCATCACCGGACTCATCAACGCGGCGTTGTCCCACGTAAGCTTCGTGATCGGGTCGGGCAATTCCTGGAGCCAGCCGTTGTTGATGTAACGGCCGTCGTCCATCGCATAGCTGCGCGTCAGCACGATCTCCGGCGCATCGAGCGTCGGGTTGGGCGCGGTGGCCCAAAGCGTGTGGGCGACGCCGCCGGCGTTGTTCGAGTTGAAGGTCGGCGGTTTCTCCTTGAGCACGACGTGCGAGGCGAAGCCGTCTCGCAACAGTTGCGACCACGCCGTCTGGAAATCTCCCGGGGGCGCGCTGACACGAAATGTTTCCTGGACCAGCTCCGGCCCTTCGATTTTCGGGCCGCCGAGCACGGCATTCATCAATTCGATTTCCGACATCCCGCCGAAGAGCGGAAGAATCATGGGCTGCACCGCGAGATAGGCGCCGTCCGAAGTGAGCGCGTCACCCCAGGCCTCGAGATAATGGGCGGCCGGCACATGCCAGCGGCTCAGCTCCGAGGTCGCGTCCTCGTAATAACCAAGGCGAACGATATCCGGCACTTTCTTTTGCAGGTCGGGCCAATCGACCGGCGCGTGTGTCTCCCGATCGATGGTGAGACCCTTCGGCGCGTTGTAAACCGGGTCGCCGCCGAAGATGAAAAGCTGTTTGATGCGACCGGCATTCATCTCGCCGGCGAGCTGGAGAATGCTGTTGGTTCTCGGCGCGCGCGCGAACTCGCGGACGATCAAGGTCGCGCCGACGTTTTTCAAAGCCGCGTTGATTGCGTAAGCCATCAACTGCACCACGACCGGCTGGTGCGAGCCGGCTACCACCAGGCTCGCACCCGGCTTCGCCATGAGATCGTTCGCGCATTCGGTGAGCCATTGCTCGTCGAACTTCATCGCGTTGGCCGGCTCGGCGAGCGTTGCGATGGTCGAGGCCAGACCCTGATCTTTTGTCGCGGCCGCGATCTTGCCAGCCAGCGCGCGGGTGAACGCGGGAATCTGGCTCGCCGGACAACGCAGCCGATGATCCGCCATTGCGCCGGTGAGCGTGAAACGATTCTCGACAACGTAGAGCCGATTCATCGTCTCTTTCGCCGCACCGATGCGGCGGCGCGAAGAAAAGGCGCGGACGCCTGCGAGATCGCCTTCGCCGCAATCGAGGAAATCGCTGTCGAGCGCGAGGACGATATCGGCGCGCTCGAAGCGCGGAACGAGGCGGGAGTTTTCGCCAAAGCTGAGCTGCGTGGCGAAACTCTGCGCCTCGGTCAGAAGCGAGTCGTAAACGCACCAGCGCATCTTTGGGTAAACCTTCAGCAATTCCGCGCGCATGCGTTCTCGCGTGGGCGAGTGAATTTCTTCCACGAGGAAGGCGAGGCCCGCGCCGCCGTCCGCCGCGATCTTGGTGCGAAGCTCCGCCAGGTAATTCTCGAAGTAAGCGCGATCCCGTTTCTCGAAGCTCTCGACCTTCTTCCCTTTCTCATCCTTTTCGCCCTTCTCGACGAAGCGCCTGGAACGCGCGGGATCGTAAAGATCGAGAATGGAGGCCTGGGCGAAAACGTCGGTCGCGCCGCCGCTCGCGGGATGCAGCGGATTGCCGTCAATCTTGGTTGGCCGGCCGTCGTGGGTTGTGACGACGAGCGGGAGCGCGCCAGTCCGGCGCGGCATCGCCGTCGCGTAAAAGAGCGACTTGCCCGGGATCGCCCACTCCACGCTTTTCGTGAACGGAACCAGGTGCGCTTCCGGCCGGCGGCAGCTCGTCAGGCCAAATCCGGCCAGCGCCATCGAAGCGCCCATCAATTTCAAAAAGCCGCGCCGCGACCATTCGTCCCCCTCGAGCTGGGCCGCGCCGCTGGGAAATTCGCGCTCGAGCCAGCCGCGGAATTCCGGCGTGTCGCTCAGCTCGCCCAAGCTGCGCCAGTAGCGCTTCCCGGTTTGCGGCTCAGGTGGATGCTCGAAGATGCGTTTCATTTTCTTCTCTGGGGAGCGCACGCGCCCTCGCGTGCTGATTTCGGCGCCCTCGCCGAAATGTTTTCCCATTTAAAGCAAGTTCGCGATCGCGAGGGCGCGATCGCCAGCACGCGAGGCGCGTGCGCTCCCCAGAGAAAATCATGCGCGCTCATCGGTGGCACCCCTGGCAATTAAGCGGCGGCTGAATGTTCCAACGCTCTTTCAATGTTCGGCCGATCTCCTGTTGGGTCAGCTTTTCCTTCTTCGACCAATCATCCGTCTCGCCTTTCGGCTGGCCGTATTTTGCCACGAAGTCCGCCGGCTTTTCCCATTCCGGGTTCCAATCAAGATTCGTGATCTGCGTTTCCGGGCGGAGGAAATTTTCCGGATGCCGATGACACTCGAGGCACCACGCCATGCTGTGGGGCTTGTCGTGTTGCACCACCGCCATCTGGTTCACCTGACCGTGGCAGCTCGCGCAACTGATCCCGCGGTTTACGTGCGCCGAGTGATCATAATAAACATAATCAGGCGTGCGATGGATCTGCACCCACTCGACCGGCTGCCCGGTTTTCCAGCTCGCCCGCACCGGCTCGAGCTTCGGATTTTCCTTCTGGACCTGCTCGTGGCAGGCCATGCAGGTTTGCGTGTTCGGCAAATTCGAATGCGCCGCCACGTCCACGAAATTGTGGCAATAGCGGCAATCCATCCCGAGCTGGGCCACGTGCACGTCGTGCGGAAACGGCACGGGCTGGATCGGCTGATATCCGACCCGGGTGTATTTCGGAGTAATGTAATACCAGGTTCCGGCGGTCAACCCGCAGACGATGACGATGCCGCAGATCGCGATTTTCAGCGGCAGCCAGTTCGTCCAGCGTGGAAAGAAGTTCGCCATAAACGCTCAGCGAACTGTGCTTCCGGGGACGCGCAGCCGCCAAGATAAAAACGGCGCAAAGTTGTGGTTAGGATGTGCGGCGCTCAGAGGTCGGTGAATTTAAGGTTGATCGCAGCGAGTCCAGAGAGAGGCGGCAACTCTATAAATCGGCCTCCCCTTGGCAAAAGAAATTTGTTTTCCATTCATTTTTCCCCTCGAAAAATCGGCCCCACAATTCTTTCCATTACGGAAAAGCATTCAATAAGCAAAATGGATAAATGAAAAACTATTCACACTTTTCGCGTCGAAGCGGAGCGCGCTCGACCT
>DASQLH010000174.1:0-31543 GCA_035630155.1 Chthoniobacterales bacterium | reverse complement strand
CGATTGACAAAGGCGTGCTTTCCGCGATGAACCTTTTCAACAAAATTCCCGAATCATGAAGAACCGTTATGAAGCTTTGCTCGTCCTGAATACCCAGGGCAGGGACGATACCGTCAAGGATGTCGTCGATCGCCTGGAGTCTGAATTTCAGAAGGAAGGCGCCGAGATCGAGCAGGTGCAGAAGATGGACAAGCGCCAGTTTTCCTACGTCGCCGGCGAGCTCGAGGCAGGCCACTACGTGAATTTCATTTTCCATGCGGATCCTCAGCTCATCACGAAGCTGCGTTCCAAGTTCAAGCTCGACCCGGAAGTTTACCGCCAGCATTACCAGAAGCTCCGCCCGAAAACGGAGAAGAAGGAGCGGTCCGCGAAAAAGTTGGCCGAGGCCAAGTAATTCCGCTAGAACGGCGGCATGGCCAGTTTCAATAAAGTCATCCTCCTCGGAAACCTCACCCGCGATCCAGAGGTCCGATACACCCCCAAGGGAACAGCCGTCACGGATTTAGGTCTGGCGGTCAATCGCACTTACACTGCGGATAACGGCGAGAAACGCGAAGAGGTCACATTCGTGGACGTGACCTTTTGGGGACGGACCGCGGAAGTTGCCGGCGAATATCTAAAAAAAGGCCGCCCGGTTTTCGTCGAGGGCCGGCTTCAGCTCGATTCATGGGATGACAAGCAGTCCGGACAAAAACGGACGAAGCTCAAAGTCATCGGCGAAAACATGCAGATGCTCGGCTCTCCCCGCGGCAGTGGAGGTGGTGGTGGTGGAGATGAGGAAAGCTCCGGCACGCCTCGTTCCAGCAGCAGATCCGCGCCGCCCCCCAAAGCACCCGCTCCCTCCGAACCCGACGACGACGAAATTCCGTTCTGATCTGTTGGTAGGGCGAGACTCCGTCGAGCCGTCGACGTTCAGCCGCTCCTGAATCGATGACCCCCACCGAGGCCTGCATCGCGCTCAACATGCTTCCGACCATGGGGCCGGTGCGCTTGCGCAAGCTCCTGGAAGTTTTCGAAACCCCCGATCGCGTTCTCGTTGCGCGTCGCGACGCGTTGCGCGCGGTGGAGGGAATCGGCCACGACGTCGCGGACCAAATCGTCAATTGGGAAACGATCGTCGATCTGCCCGCGGAGCTGCAACGCATCCGCGAATTCGGCGCCCATGTCATCACCGCGGAATCGCCGCTCTATCCGCGCCAGCTCCGCGAGATCCATGCGCCGCCGATCGTGCTTTATGTTTGGGGCGAGCTGACCGAGCGCGATCAACACGCCATTGCCGTCATCGGTTCGCGGCGCACGACCCATTACGGAATGGAATCGGCGAAGAAGCTTTCCTATCAGCTGGCGTACGCCGGTCTCACCGTGATTAGCGGTCTGGCCCGCGGCATCGATACCGCGGCGCATCAAGGCGCGCTCGCCGCGAAAGGACGAACGATTGCGGTCATCGGTTCCGGATTGTCGAAGTTATATCCGCCGGAAAACGCCGCGCTCGCGGAGAAGATTCGCAGCGGAAATGGCGCGATCGTCTCCGAGTTCTCGATGGAGATCGAACCGGACCGCCAGACCTTTCCGATGCGGAACCGCATCATCAGCGGCTGGAGCCACGGGTTGCTCGTGGTCGAAGCGGGTCTCAACAGCGGCGCGCTCATCACCGTTACGCAGGCGCTCGAGCAGGGCCGCTCAATTTATGCAGTGCCCGGGCACATCAACGCGCCGAGCGCGCAGGGCTCGAATCGCCTCATTCAGCAAGGGGCCAAGCTGGTCATGGATGCGAACGACCTGCTCGATGATTTGCAGATTCTGCTTCCCGAAACAAAGCCGGCACCCGATGCGGCTGTGCGCGCGCTCCCAGTTTTGACTGAGGACGAACGCCGCGTCTATGAAGCGATTCGCGCGACCGAAACGTCGATCGACGACATCGCGGCGGAATCTGAATTGCCGAGCGGCATCGTTTCCTCCACGCTTCTGCGCCTCGAGCTGAAGCGCCTGGTAAAACAATTACCGGGAAAATATTTCGTTAAGCTTGGGTAGGCGTGGTAGCACAGGCATCTTGCCTGTGGGGCTAACGGGCATCTTGCCCGTTATGCGTTTGTTTCGACGGGCGAGACGCCCGTCCGGCCCCACAGGCAAGATGCCTGTGCTACGCTCTGTTTGCGCATGAAAGCCATCCGCCTCACTGCAATCGGTTCGCCTCTGGCAGAGCAGGAGATCGAGCTGCCCGCCGTCAAGTCTCGTGATGTCCTGATTCGTATCAAAGCTGCGGGGATTTGCCATTCCGATGCGCATTACCGGGCGGGAGTTTCATCGGTCGCGCCGCTGCCGCTGACGCTTGGCCATGAGGTGGCAGGCGTTGTGGAACAGGTCGGCTCCGAAGTTCAGAGCTTCACGCCCGGCGATCGCGTTTGCGTCCATTACCTCGTCACCTGCGGGCAATGCGCCTTTTGCCTGGCCGGCACCGAACAGTTTTGTCCGGCAGCGCAGATGATTGGTAAACATCGCGATGGCGGGTACGCCGAATTCATCGTTGTGCCGGAGCGCAGCCTCTTTCATCTCCCTGGCGAAATCCCATTCGAACAGGGCGCAATCCTGATGTGTTCCTCCGCCACGTCTTTGCATGCTTTGCAGAAGGCGCGACTGCGCGCCGGTGAAACGGTCGCGATTTTCGGCGTCGGCGGCCTGGGCTTCTCGGCCCTGCAAATCGCCCGCCAATTGGGCGCCACGGAGGTCTATGCCGTGGACATCAATCCCCGCAAGCTCGAGCTCGCGGAACGCCTGGGCGCCATTCCCGTAAACGCGACGACCCGCGATCCCGTCGAGCAGCTTCGCGAAATGACAAGGGGCCGCGGGGTGGATGTGGCGCTGGAATTGGTCGGCTTGGCGCTCACGATGCGGCAGGCCGTGCAGTCGCTGGCGATCCTCGGCCGCGCCGCGATCGTTGGACTGACCAGGGACAGTTTCGAGGTCGCGCCCTATTCCGAGCTGTTGAACAAGGAGGCCGAGATCATCGGCGTGTCGGACCATCTGGCCAGTGAAATTCCGCTGCTCCTCGATCTGGTCCGCACGCGGAAGCTTGATCTTTCGCACGGCGTGATCCGGACCATTTCGCTGGAGGCGGGGGCCGTGAACGAGGCGCTCGATCGGCTCGAAGAATTCAGTGACGACGTCCGAACGGTGATTCTAAGGTAGGGACGCCGCGCTGCGGCGTCCGCTGTCCGAGGAGGTCCGCCCGCCCTCCGGACGCCGCAGCGCGGCGTCCCTACCCAGAAATCCGATTTGCGAATTGGCGGGGTCTCTTCTACCCTCCCCGCCTTGAAGGGAACGGGACTGCCCAGGTTCCGCGTCGCTGAAGCTCCCCGCAACCATAATGTCCAAGTCGCTCATCATCGCCGAGAAGCCCAGCGTCGCGAACGACCTCGCTCGCGCGCTCGGCGGCTTCAAGAAGGTCGACGACCACTTCGAGAACGAGAACCACATCATCTCGTCCGCGGTCGGTCACCTGGTCGAGCTTTGTCTCCCGAGCGAGCTCGATGTGAAGCGCGGCAAGTGGAGCTTCGCCAACCTGCCCATCATTCCAGACGAGTTCGAGTTGAAGCCGATCGAGAAATCGAAGCCGCGTTTCAACCAGCTCAAGCGCCTCATCCAGCGCAAAGATGTGACCGAATTGATCAACGCCTGTGACGCCGGCCGCGAAGGCGAGCTCATTTTCCGCTACCTGGTCAAGCTGACCGGGAGCAAAAAACCGATCCGCCGGCTCTGGCTCCAGTCGATGACCGCGGAGTCGATCCGCTCCGCGTTCGCCCATCTGCGGACGAACGAAGAGATGATTCCGCTGGCCAAAGCCGCCGTTTGCCGCTCGGAAAGCGACTGGCTTGTCGGCATCAACGGCACCCGCGCGATGACCGCGTTCAACAACAAGGCGGGCGGTTTCCAGCTCACGCCGGTCGGTCGGGTGCAAACGCCCACTCTTGCCATCCTGACAGAGCGCGAAGAAAAAATCCGCGCCTTCAAGTCGCGGCCCTACTTCGAAGTGTTCGGCGATTTCGGAGTCGAGGCGGGAGAATATCGCGGGCGCTGGTTCCGGGAAGATTTCACCAAGAACGGCGACGAAGACGCGCGCGCGGAGCGCATTTGGGAGGCGGGGGACGCGGATGCGATCAAGGAGCGTTGTCTCGGCAAGACCGGTATCGCGACCGAAGAGCGCAAACCGACGACCCAGGCCCCGCCGTTGCTCTACGATCTCACCAGCCTCCAGCGCGATGCGAACGGGCGCGGCTTCAGCGCAAAGCGAACCCTGCAAATCGCGCAACAGCTTTACGAGAAGTTCAAGGTCATCACCTATCCGAGAACGGACTCGCGCTATCTCCCCGAGGATTACATTTCGACAGTCAAAGCGACTCTGGGGAAAATAAAGGATCCGGCGCTCGCCGAGTACGCGCGCAAGGCGATCTCGATGGTGAAGCCGTCGAAGCGCATCTTCAATAACGCAAAAATTTCCGACCACTTCGCCATCGTGCCGAGCGGCGAAGTCCCGCACGGCCTCGATGAAGTTCAGCAGCGAATTTACGACATGATCGTGCGGCGCTTCATCGCCGTCTTCTTCCCCGCGGCGCAATTCGAAGTGACCACGCGGATTACCCGCGTCGAGAAGGACGCTTTCCGCACCGATGGAAAGATCATCGTCGATCCAGGCTGGCTGGCTGTTTACGGACGCGAAGCGGCTGTGGCCGATGATGAAGGCGGCGCGTCGCTCGTTCCGATTTCGCCTAACGAACCGGCGAAGGTGGTCGATATCGAGGTGAAGGCAAATGAGACGAAACCGCCGGCGCGTTTCAATGAAGCGACGCTGCTTTCCGCCATGGAAGGCGCGGGCAAATTGGTCGAGGACGAAGAATTGCGGGAAGCGATGAGCGCCAACGGTCTTGGCACGCCGGCGACGCGCGCGGCCATAATCGAAGGTCTTATCTTTCAGGAATACGTGCGCCGGCAGGGACGCGAATTGATCGCGACCGCGAAAGGGCTGGCGCTGATCACGCTGTTGCGCGGCATCGGAGTGCCCGCGCTCTGTTCGCCGGAGCTGACGGGCGAATGGGAGCACAAGCTCAAGCAAATCCAGCAGGGGGAGATGAAGCGCAAAGACTTCATGGCCCAAATCCGGGATTTCACGCGCGAGATCGTGGAGAAGGCGAAAAACTTTGAGGGGGACAGCGTCAGCGGAAATTTCGCGCCACTCACTGTGAAGTGTCCAAAATGTAGCGGCGGTCCGTTTGAGGAGGATTATCGCACGTTCAAATGCGCCAGCTGCGGCCTGATCGTGTGGAAAACGATGGCGGGCCGTCTCTTCGAGGCGGGCGAAGTGGAGGCGCTCCTTACACAAGGCAAGGTCGGCCCGTTGGAAGGATTTCGCAGCAAGATGGGCCGGCCGTTTACGGCGACAGTGAAGTTAGGTGAGGAATTCAAACCTGAGTTCGAATTTGAGAACAGTGAGCCCGGAGGCGCCATTACGATCGATCCGGCGCGGCACGAGGCACTGGGCCTCTGCCCGGTTTGCCAAAAGGGCCAGGTTTACGCGCTCGATAATTCCTACGCCTGCGAGAACGCCGTCTCCGCGGAGAAAACCTGCACGTTCCGGGTCGGCAAAGTGATTCTGCAACGCGAGATCCCGAAAGAGCAGGTCCAGAAATTGATCTCCGCCGGCAAAACAGATCTGCTCCCGAAATTCATCTCGAAAAAAGGCCGCCCCTTTTCCGCGCATCTAAAATTGGAAAAAGGCAAAGTCGGTTTCGAATTCGCCGAGAGAGCGCCGAAGCCGAAAAAGGCGTCACGAAAAACAACAGCGGCCACGAAGCCCTGATCAGGGCAGCACAAACGGCACCGGATTTTTTTCGCGCAGCCGGTCTTGGGGAGACTCGAAATTGCGGACATAGCCGCGAGTGCGGGCCAAATGTCGCATGGCCTGCAACCATGACATTTTAACGGGCCAAGGTTCCATCAGCGGCTCGTCAAACACTGGGAGGTTTAAATCGCACGCGAGCGTTTCCCGATTAGGAGACGAATTTGTGGATTCGCGCGAGCGCATCTTCGCCACCATATCGCAAAATCAGCGCACGGAAAGATTCATCACTCGGATCGAGCGCACAGATGCGCACGATCTGTCGGATGTCTTCCCAGTCGACTTCCGGTTTGCTCCTGGTCGGGCTGACGGCGGCGTGAAGCTTAAGGGCGACCAAATATTCCGGTCGCGGCACCAACGCGCGCACTTCGCCTAAATCTGCTTCGACTGCATCCTGAGCGAGTTTTTGCCACGTCGTTGCGTCGACAAACATCAGATCGACCGGAACACCAGTTTCATCCGGAGGCTCGAATTGGGCGAAGGCCGTGACACCGTGAAAGAAGCGATAACCAAGCTCTCGGAACAGATCCAGCCAGTGGGAACGGTTTTCTTCCGACTTGTTGTGGAAAAGGATATCGCGGGGATTCTCAAACTCGCCGGCGAGGACCGCGTGGGCGCCGATGAGCAGACAGGGGAGTTGGCGTTGGCTGTCGCGTGGCTGGGGGCACGAGACAACAGCATCTAGAGATCGTAGGAACTTTGGGTTACATCCGAAATACCGTGGACCTCGATCTGTTGGTCTCGGCGTTCTCGCAGGCGTAGGAATTATCGAGCGCGTAGACCTGGCCCTTTCTGGCAAACGGGACAGAGACCGAGCGCGTCGTGCAGTGCCCGGATTCCCTTTTCCGCGCATCTAAAATTGGAAAAAGGCAAAGTCGGTTTCGAAGACGGCCTTTTTTCGAAATGAATTTCGGGAGCAGATCTGTTTTGCCAGGTCTCCGCAGAGAAAACCTGCACCTTCCGCGTCGGCAAAGTGATTTTTGCAACGCGAAATCCCGAAAGAGCAGGTCCAGAAACTGATCACCGCTATTCCCCGAGAGAGCGCCGAAGCCGAAAAAGGCGCCGGCGCGGAAGGCGACTGCCAAGACAGCGACGGAATAGGCGTAGCGTCGTTGTCCCCAGTCGATCCCTTTTACGTTTGGTTGCCGGCGGCCTAGGGCGCCGGAGGGATTATGAGACTCCCGTATACCAAAAGAAACAGTTGATAGTACGCGAACACACACAACGCCGTTTTCACCCAAAACAGGGTGTTTGTCGGCCAGTTCCAAAAGCGTGACGGTTCGACCAGTTTATCCGGATCTTTAAACTTGTTCCAATAGTGGTGCTGGAGCGCTCCCCAAACAGCGCTCTTGAAAGCGTACTGCAGCAAGTCTGCCACTAAGACCAATATGAACAGCCGCAAGGGAACCAGCATGGCAGGCGTGAATGGAATACCACCACTTTCGTCCTTGCCGACCTTGAAGATCCATATGATTGCGATGCCGGCCAACGCCATTTGGCGGACGACGGTGCTAACGGTGCCTGTAGCAAAGTAGTATTCTTCCTTGAGATCAGAAATCGTCATTGTTTAGCCTTGCTTACCTACGGGCCCCGCCAGTCCCTGCCCTCTTTTTTTTGTTCGGTCGCTTCTTTTTCTTTGCCGCTGCCTTTTTTTTCTTTGGGTTCAGGAGGCGACTAACCCCTTTTGCCAGGGTTCTCATTAACGATCTTGCGCCTCCAGCTTTGGTGCTCATGACGAATTCGGTTTTCGGTGTTGAGTTTGTTGACTTTTAAAGGGTAACCCGCTGCTGAGCCTCAGACCCAGCTCCAGACACAATTCTTTATCAGGAATGGCGGCGTTAAGCCGAGTTGCTTGGCGCAAGCGGGGTTGAGATCGATTCGCCCGGGCACGCCGAGACGGTCCTCGACCGAAGCCTGAATTGTTTTTCCATTGATCGTCACGTTCACCATGCGGTGAGCCGCGGCGTTTACACTGCCCCATCGTGTGATCATGTCGTCCTTGTGAATGGCGACCATCGCTGTGTGATCTTGTGCCGTGATTTTCCCGAATTGTCCGATGCCGTTATCGCCCACTTTGAAACACGCCTGGTCGGACTTGCCCTGGGCCTTGCAACGCTCAAACGCCCTGACATCCGCCGGATCGGCGAAACTGGAGGCTTCCGCTTTGAAGCCGGTCCCTCTCGCTCCCCCTGTGCCTGCGACTGCGTCGCGTTCATCGTTGAGGGCCTGTTGGGAGAGGGGCCCCCAGAATCCGTCTGCCTCCACTCCGAGGAGTTTTTGAATCTTGGCGAGGGTAGGATTTCCACCCCCTGCGGTCTTGCCGATCTCGCTGTTAAGGGCTTTCTGGGATTTTGGCCCCCAGATACCATCGGCTTCCAAGCCGAGGACATTTTGGATCTTCTGCACTATTGAATTAGCCATGGTGTGGTGTGTTTGAGTTAATGTTTGAAAAGGAAGCAGCCAAGCATCAGGCGAAAAAGTCCTTGCCCGTATCCTTGCGTTTGCGGAGTTCAGCGAGCAGTTCTCTTTCCTCCATGCCGCCGGCCCAGCCGGGACGGAGCTGGAAGTGCGGCTTATCCTTGAATTTTTTCCAGTTGCCGCCCCATTCGAGTCCGAGGTCCGTTCCCGAGACGCCGATCCCGTCATAGGAAGGTGAGGAGGAGACGTAATTCTTCGCTTTCTCCGGGTCCGTGCTCCCGGTGAAGATTCCGATATCGAAGGCGAGTCCGAAATTGTGATTGGAGAAGCCACCGCGCGCGTTCGTCACTATGTCGCCGGGTTCGGTGCGCCCTTGCGCAAAGAGTTTGTCCTGCTCGGCGTAGGTGCGCATGGCGCTTATGACCTTGATGATGATGCCCCGACCGGCGGCTTTTTCGATGAGGGCGCGCGCGAACGGTCGGACCCGCGGATGCAGGGTCGCGATATTGCCTTCGCTGCGCGAATCCGCTTTCTTGCCATCGCCCTCCAGCGTTGGCGTATCGGCTTTCTTCACCTCATCGGGAACCTTTTCCCCGACTACCGCCAAGTGAATCGATCCCCAGGTCTCGGGGCCTGGGCTGCCGTCCACAAAGGCGCCGAGCTTTTTCTGGACGGCGCGAATCGTCGTATCGAGCCCGGCGTCCGCCGCGGGTTTCGTTCCAACAATGGCGAGATGGATGGCAGTCCAAGTCTTCGGCCCGGGCTCGCCATCCGCGTCGGTGCCGAGCTTCGTTTGAATGGAACGGATCGTATCGGTTTGGCTCATAATTGGATGGTTGGGTTATGGTCGCGGTGTCACGCAAGACCTCGGCTGGTTCTACGGCTTTGGAGGGACCGGAGTTTCGGCTTTTTCTTTGGCGGCTGCTGCTCGACGTGGTTGGCGGTGCGCCATTCGCCCCTCCTCGACGTTGGTTCCGAAAGTTCCGACACGCTCGATCATGTCGAAGCGCGCTTGTTCGAGTGCGTTCATGAGGTGATCCCGTTATGGGGTAACTTGGTTTGAGTCACTCGCAGAGATCGCCCTGCTATCCTGGGGGATTCGCAACGAATGCTCAGTTCGAAATCGAATTAATTCAGGAATTCAGAATCCTGGCGAGAAAAAGAAACAGGCAAAAGAGTGAGTGCAGAAATTGATCACCACGCCCAAACCAATCTGCTGTCGAAATTCGTTTCGAAAAACGGCCGCGGCAGAATCCTGATTACAGCAGGCCAAACGGCGCCGGGTTCTTTTTGCGCAACCGCCTTTGCGGCGAGTCGAACTCGCGGGAGGAAGGACCGCGAGTGCGGCGAGCGCCTATTTTAGCAGCGGTTCCAGGGGTGCCGAATGGCTGCGCCGCCCGAACGCGGGACCCAGTTATTTGATGAGTCCAGTGAGGGCGGCGAGAACAAGAGGGACGAGAATCCATCCCAAAAGAATGTGCACACGCATGTAGTTTCTGAGAAAAGTCTGGTCAGGCTTTGGCTTCCACACCTTGTCGGACTCGAGATTTACAACCGGAAGGAAGAGGCCCAGGCTATACCAGAAGCGATTGAAAGTGCGCGGCGTGGTCTGCACTTGTTGAAGTTCCATTCTCTTAGGACTGAAAAGGGCGGCGCCAAACGCCACAAAGAACGCGCAGAAAACACCTGCGCGCGACGGCTGCCTCCCGTAGCGGACGACCTGATCTAGCAGCCAGCTGGCAACTAGCTCAAATCCGGAAAGATGTTCTCTGCGTTCGCGTCGTTTCCCCGCGATGAACGCCTGATCTGCGTAGGCACGGTAACCTTGCCGCAAAAAGAAGGCCTCCAGGTTTCCATATACAGCGGGGGAGAAAGGCGATTGATCGATTAACTTCAAGAGCGCGTCGTGGGGCTGTAGTCCCGGGGCGTCCGCACGAATGTATTCGTAGGTCATTCCCGTCATGTCCAACCAGCGACCGTTCCTCGGCCAGGAAACGCTGGACAAACTGATCCAATTGACGTCGACGAAGCGAAAGTCCACGGGTCCCTTGAACTCTGCATTCTGAAAAAAGGCGCTTCCAATCTTCATTGTATTGAAGCTTGCCCCCTCTTTTTCGTTTCCAAAGTGCGCCTTTTGCACGTCGAATTGGCCGATGATCTCGGCGCCGCTAAAGGCCGCTGGCGCTACGAAGACAGCTTCCCTGAAAAAGGCGTTATGCCCGACCTTCATGCTGTTAAAATTGGCTACCGTTTCCTTGTTCTTGAACTTCGTCCCCTCTGCGTCAAAAGTACCGAGAATGTGACTCCAACTGAAGTCTACTCGCCCTTCGAAGACAGCCTTCTCAAAAGAGGCAGCGCCTCCAACTTTCATGCTGTTAAAACTGGCTTCCGCATTTTCATTAAACTGGGCCCAATCCGCCTCGAAATTGCCGGCGATTTCTGTCCAGCTAAAATCCGCCGGCCCTTCAAAGCCGGTCGTTCTAAAAAAAGCACTATCCCCGACTTTCATGCTATTGAAGTCGGCACCCCTCTTAAACAGGCTCGAGTTAAATGACACAGAGCTGGTGAAATTCGCCCGTACGAAGGTCGCGCTCCTGCGGAATTCGCATTTTTGCAGCCGGACCTCGAAAAGGATTTGCGCATTTGTGAGATCAATCTCCTCATCAATAATCGCCCCGGAGAGTCGCACACCTTTTCGATTCGGTTTGCCGCCCGTCAGCAAATCCTCCAAGAACGTTGCTCCAAGCTTCCGGTCCTCTTTGTTGGGGAATTTTTCACTCAGGTCGGCGATTTTTCCTGCCTTCACTTGTTCGATAACCCATTCTTCCGCGGGGTTGAGTTTTGCCGGGGCTGTTTGAGCATTGGCTGCCAACGCGGTTATCAATATCATGAACGCTCCGAGAATTATGCGTCGGAGCCGATTTGCAGAGAACCGAGCCGAAGACATGGCGAGAGTTGATGCTGAGGGAAAGTGCCGCCGAATGTTGGCGGTGGGGATCCCGGCCCCGGCTGGGTTCAGACCGGTCGCTCGCATGTCAGACGAAAAAGGCCGTGTCCGAATCCTTGCGTTTGCGGAGCTCGGCGAGCATGTCTGACTCGGACATGGTTCCGAGCTTTTTTTGAATGGAACGAATAGTATCGGTCAGGTTCATAATAGTGGGTCTTGGCGGGTCGTCTAAAACATCGCGGGATGTTCCGCGCGCTTCATTAGACTGCCCTGCATACATCTACGGAGTTGGCGGGGCGGGAGTTGCGGGTTTTTTGAATTTCGGCTGGCGCTCGACGTGGCTGGGCAAGAGCGGACGCGTCGATTAGGGATAGTGGGACACGACGGCGCGCGGCCCGCGAAGAAGAGAATCGAGAAATGCTTCGACGCAGCTCAACATGAAACGTGAAGAAAGCGTTGACGCCACAACTAATGGTGTGTTACTTACTCCGCCGACACTATGCGTTGTCCCAAGTGCGGTTTTCGTGACGATAAAGTCATCGACTCTCGCCAGTCTCGTGATAGTTCCAGCATCCGCCGCCGCCGCGTTTGTTTACAGTGCGCGTACCGCTTCACCACTTACGAGCAAATCGAGCGCTCCGATCTCCGCGTCATCAAACGCGACCGCACCCATGAACCGTTCGATCGCCGCAAACTCGTGAACAGTCTGGCCAAAGCTTGCGAGAAACGTTCGATCAGTCTCGTGACGCTGGAGCAGGCGGTGGATGACATCATCCACGAGCTGGAAACGAGCGGGCGGGAGGTTTCATCGGCGACGATCGGCGCCAAGGTTCTGGAAAAATTGCGGGTGATCGATGAAGTGGCGTATCTGCGTTACGCGTCGGTCCATCAGCATTTCGAGGAGGTGGACCAATTTGTCGATGCCATCCACGCGCTCGGCCGCCGAATCAAGCCGAATTCCCTTCAGCCAGAATTGTTCGCGCCCGAGATGGCGCCAGGCGGCTCGCAGCCTGCCACTCCCGCCGCGGCGGGACCCAAAGCCAAAACGAAAGTCTAAAGAAAATGGTCGCGTTCAAAGAAGAATTTCCTTATCTGCGTTGCGATTCGGGGCAGCTCTTCGAGTTCGACCAGGCGTGGCTCCGCGCTGCGATCACGCGCGCGGCGAACGAGGCGGGCTACCCGAAATGGTGGCTGACGGACCACGTCACGGAAAGCATCGCGTTTTATTTGCGGCTGCGAAACGACGAGTCGGTGGTGCCGTTCGATCAACTTTCGCAGACCGTCCGCTATGTCCTGAAGGTGATCGGCTACAAGGAGATCGTGCCGCATTTCGCGCCGGCGCCGCCGCCGATTTCGTTTTCGCTTTTGGAGATTGCGCAGGAAGCCGGGGCCGGCTATGAGCTCGCGTTTTTCGACGGCTTGGAGAAACGGATAAGCGCGTTGGTGAGCGCGGGCGCGGACAGTTTGCATCTGTGCGATTTGCAGGCGTGCGTGAAACATCTGCGCGGCGCGAAAACCTGGACGCGGACCTGCGACACGTTGCGGGAGGAAGTAATTTGTTTCGTGCGCGAGCGTCTGGGCATCGATCCCGACTTGCAGCATTTGCGCTGTTTCATGCGCTGAGGTGGAGCCGGCCTGCCCTCAGGCCGGTGGGATGAGGCGGCGCTGCTCTTAACGGCACGAGGGCGTGCCGTCTCCAAGATTACGCGGCTTCGCCGCATTTTTCTAACATCGCGCGGCGGAGCGCGCGATCCACCTTGATTAGTCCGCGTCACACGCGGCAGAATGTCGCGTGACCATTTTCGAAAAGATCATCCGGCGTGAGATTCCGGCCGACATTATTTGGGAAGATGATGACGTGCTTGCCTTCCGCGATGTAAATCCGCAGGCGCCAGTCCACATATTGATCGTGCCGAAGCGGGTCGTGCCGAGGTTGGCTGAAGCTACCGATGCGGATGGCCCGTTGCTCGGGAAACTGCTGCTCGCCTCGCGCAAGGTGGCGGAGAAACTCGATTTGGTGACATCAGGATACCGCGTCGTGATCAACAGCGGCCCGGATGCAGGCGAGAGCGTTCCGCATCTTCATCTGCATGTTCTGGGGAAGCGCGCTTTGGCGTGGCCGCCCGGTTAAGATTGCTGGCTGAGTTCCGCCAGCGCGCGACGGAGGTTTTCGCGCCGTGGCACCAACTTTTTTCGAACTGCCGATTGATTCAACCAATAGATCACGAAGGAAAGGAGAAGCATCGGACTGAGGAAAATCAGCAGCTGTGACGAACTGAGATTCCGCGGTGGGGAATCCAGCACCATGATAAATAAAGCCACGGCGCAGGGGAGCAAATACCACCACAGGAGAGAGCGCACCAAATGGATCTGCGTTTCCGTTTCGCGGATCATCTGCTGAAGCCGCTCGATGACGCTTGGCATGTCTCGATCGGGCCTGACAACAATTCGGCTCCTGATAATCCAGGCACCCACAAAAAGGACGCTTGCGATGGCCAGCCATCGAAGCCAGGTCTGGCCGGAGAGCGCGAACCATACTGCCAAGATTAGGACTGCGGCGATTTCCCGCAGATCACGCCACCAAATTCGTCGGCGAAATTTCCGGTCCACCGTATCCACGGTGGCGGTGATCTGCGCGATATATTCGGGCGATAATTCAATCGGCTGTTGTCTCTGCCAAAGATGTTCTAATTCAGACGCGTTCATGGTGGTGCGGTTTTCCTTTCAATAATTTCGCGAGGCTTTCGCGGGTGCGAGTAAGGCGGCTGCCGACGGCGTTCGCGGAGGTCCCGAGGGTGTGGGCGATCTCGCCGTAGGAAAATCCGTCGAGATGCAAAAGGATGAGCGCGCGCTCCGCCGGGCGCAGTTGGCGGATCGCGCGATAGAGATCGTTGATTGCATCGCGGTCGACCGGATCGACAGGTTGCGCGGTGCTCTCAATTAACTGCGCGAAAGGCGCCGCCCGGTCGATGACCCGATGACGCCGGCACTCACGCCGCTGCCAGGTCAGCGCGGAGTTCAAACTGACGCGGTAGAGCCATTGTCTGGCATCGCCGGACACCGGAAAATTCGGGATCGAGCGCCACCAGGCCACCAGGATTTCCTGAAGGAGATCTGCCTGAGCCTCGGTATCGAACTCGAAGGCCCGCGCTGTCCGCAGGGCAATCGATGAATGCTCCTTCATCCATTTTGCGAACTGCGTATCCTGCTCTTGGCGAATCAAAGAGACTCCTTACATAGGATAGTCGCTGCGCGTCCAAATTCCTTTTACAGGATTTTTGAGGCTGCTGCGCGCGTCGCGTAGAGTGGCAGGAAGCGACCTGTTGAAGTCCGGTTATCGGGTCGTGATCAATAGCGGTCCGAACGCGGCCGAGAGCGTTCCGCATTTGCACGTGCACGTGCTCGGGAAGCGGGCGTTGGCGTGGCCGCCGGGGTAGGCGAAGGGCGTAGAGCCCGAGGAGCGGGAGTAAGTTTCGGGGCCGGGGTAGGAGAGGGAGCACGAACAGGAAGTCGAGTTCGAGGAGCGGGAGCAAGAATCGGCGCTGGGGTAGGAGCGGGACCCCGAACAGAAACCGGAGGTCGAGTTCGAGGGTAGAGACCAAGATTCGCCGCTGGGGCAGGAGAGGGAGTACGAACAGGAACAGGGCGTAAAGCTCGAGGAGCGGGAGCAAGATTCGCGGCCGGCGTAGGAGCGGGAGCACGAACAGAAACAGGAGGTCGAGTTCGAGGAGCGGGAGCAAGATTCGCCGCCGCTGGGGTAGGAGAAGGAGCACGAACCGGAACAGGAGGTCGAGTTCGAGGAGCGCGAGCAAAATTCGCCGCTGGCGTAGGAGCGGGAGCGCGAACAGAAACGGGAGGTCGAGTTTGAGGGGCGGGAGCAAGATTCGCCATTGGGGTAGGAGAGGGAGCACGAACAGGAACGGGTCGAGTTGGAGGGGCGGCAGCAAAATCAGCAGCAGGCGTGAGCGGCGGAGGATGAACAGGAATCGGCGGGGAAGAAACGCGCACGACCGGTCCTTGCTTCACGTGGACCGGCGTTCCCAAGGGCGCGGCATTGAAAAAAAGCTCGGAGATTACGGGCGGCAGACGGATGCATCCGTGCGAAGCGGCATATGGCGGGACGTAACCCTGGTGCATGGCGTAACCGCCTTTGAAAAACATGGCGTACGGCATGCGCGCGCCGTCGAAATGGGTCCCGGGCGGGCGGCGATCGCGGGAATCGACATTCGATACGACGACATTGCCAAGGTCGTCCACGTAATCACCGAACCTGGTCGAGATATGGTCTTTGTTTTTCCAGACCACGCGATACTGGCCGGGCGGCGTGGAAAAGCCGGCTTTGCCCGTGGAAACGGCCGTTTCGCCGATAAGCGTTTTGCCCTTGAAGAAATAAGCGCGCTGTTCCCCGATACTGACGACGATTCTGGCAGCGCCGGGGATACCATCGCCGTGCCAGGTATAAGGCATGGGAGTCGGAGCTGACGCGGGACCGACCGTTCTGGGCGGCGGGAGTTCCGCGCAGCTGGCCAGGAAGGCCAGGGCGGAAAGGATCAGCGCGCTTCGGGTTAGGACGTGGCCGGACATAAAGATGCGCACAGTAACGGCATCCGAGGGCGCTTCAATACCAAACATTTCCGCGGGGAGGGAAGCGACTCGATCGTGGTCCGGTTGGCGGAAAAAACGGCGTGCGCCTTCGGTTATTCTTGCCCACGCAATCAGTTCCTGATTGCCTCTCCGGCGGAGGAACCATTGTCCATATGCACCACCGTTTGATCGCCATTTTAGCCATCTTGTGTTTCGCCTTTGGCGGGGCCGGCTGCGAATCGCTCTACCGGGCGTCATTACCGAAACCAAAACCACCTAAGAAGAAAAAGGTGCAGCGGGAGCGAAAGCAGTACGAAACAGTCGTAATGCCCCTGCAAACTGGGAGCACGCTCCAGCGGCGCATGTTCGTGGAGCGAAAGTCCGAGGACGAACCGGAGCCGAAGAAGAAATCGAAGAAAAAAGAGACTCCTGCTCCAAAGCCCGAAGCTGAACCTTCAGCCACCCCTCCTCCGGCCATAGAGCCGACGCCTGAGCCGACGCCGGAGCGATTCCGGTAATTTTATTGGAGACGGCCCGCCCTCGGGCCGTGGAGGTGAGCGGCATGGCACTAAAGTCCTATAGCGCTCATCGGGGCGAACCAGGCACACTCCAGGAGTCATGAAGCGTTTTTTGGTTATCGCCCTGGCCCTTTTCCTCGCTGGGTGCGGACATCCGCTGGCCAGCGTGAAAAACACCAGGGCGCGGTATGAAGCATCGGCATCCGCGGACGGCCAGCTCGCCGCGGCGGAACAGGAAATCATTGCCGCGCAAAAGCTTCAGAAGCGCGAGCCGCTCGCAGCGATTGGGAAGTATTTGAACGCCGCGGAGGCCGCCGCAGCTCGTTTGCGGGAGCAACCGAAGGATGCGGCTGCGCTGCGTGATTACAATTTTGCCCTGGCCCGCGTGTTCTCCACGATTCGGGAGGAAAAAATCGACGCGTGGTCGCAGCCCTTGGCCGCCCCCGGTTATGTCGTCACGCATCGCAAAGACACCCGGGCTCTGTGGAACCCGGCCGATTACGAATTTGTTCCGTGCGACGAATTAACGGTCGGGGGCACAGCCTTCCACGAACGGGCGCGCAGGGTCGGCCTGGGTGCGCCGCTGCTCGCGATCCGGCGGACGGCGGTCAATGACTTCAAGAAGCAATTCCTCCGCACTGAGCACATCTATTATGGCGTCACGGCAGTGGCGACGTTTCAGGGAAATCGTTGCGAAATTTCGCTCGAGGATCCGCTGGCTAAGAACACAGTCGCTCTTGGAGGAAGAAGTTTCCCGCTGGCCGGAGACTTCAGCACCGCCGTGGCCACTTTTCTCGTTCGCGAAAAACCGCAAAAGCTCGGCCTGACGCGCCTCCTGCATCCGGGAAAATATCAGGACACGGCACTGCTCTATCGGTTGCAGCCCTATAATCCAAATAAGATTCCGGTCGTTTTTGTGCACGGATTGCAGGACACGTCGGCAACCTGGATGCCCATGTTCAATGCTCTGCTCGACGATCCGGAGATTCGCGATGCTTATCAATTTTGGTTCTTCACCTACCCGAGCGGCTATCCCTTCCCCTATTCCGCGGCGCTCTTACGCCACGACTTGGACCGGTTTGACAAGGCCTTTCCCGGCCACAAGCCAATTCTAATGGTCGGCCACAGCATGGGAGGATTGCTGACGCGGCTTATGGTCTCCAGCAGCAATGGAGACGAAATATGGCGCGAACTTTTCGAGGCCTCACCGGCCGACACGCCCCTCCCGCAGCAGGATAAGGAACTGCTTGCGAGCGCCCTGGTCTACCAGCATCGCCGTGATATCAATCGGGCAGTCTTCCTTTCCACGCCCCATCGTGGGAGTGAGATGGCGTCGAACTGGATCGGCAAGATTGCGACCAAGCTTGTCCGTTTGCCGAAGAAACTGGTGCTGGTCGGCGCCGATCTGGCTACTGCCGCCACGGAGTCCAAAAGCGAATACCACCTGCGCCGCATGCCGAACGCCATCGACACGCTCTCTCCCAAAAATAACTTTGTCGTCGCGATGAACAAGCGCCCGCCCGCGGACACAATTCCCTACCACCAGATCGTGGGCGATCGTGGAAGAGGCAACAGTCCCGACAGCAGCGATGGCGTGGTGGCCTACTGGAGTTCGCATCTCGACGGCGCGCGTTCGACCAAGATTGTGCCCTCGGGTCATGGAACCCATCAGAACCCTGAAGGCATTGCCGAAATACGCCGAATTCTCAAACTGCATCTCAGAAACAGGTCGGCGACTGCCAGGCCGGCCTTCGATGACATGCAGGCCCTGACGAATCCACCTTCTCAACTTCGACGGAACGAGCCGGCGGTCACTCTTGCCCTGGTGGACTAGTGCTTGTGAAGCGGCTTCTCTGTTCTGGGGAGCGCACGCGCCCTCGCGTGCTGGCGCTGGCGCCCCGCCAGCGCGAACTTTTCTGAAGGGCGGCTCACGTTTCCAGGAAAGTTCGTTGCGGCGAGGCGCCGCAACCAGCACGCGGGGGCGCGTGCGCTCCCCGGAACGTTGCCACGCAATCACCGGCGCGTCGGTGAAATGGCGAAATGAGTCCTGATGCGCTCCGAGAAATCGGGAGCATCGTTGGCCGCCCGGGCCCGCGCGTTGATATGGGCATTGCGCTTAAGTTTGTCGAAAGGAAGGCCAAGCCGATCGATCGTCCCGCGCTCGTAAAGCATTTGATCGGCATAACCGTTGGCCAGCATGCGCCAGTCCCACGGCGCGCGCTCGGCGACGGTGCGCTGATGCCGAATTGCGGTAGTGCAGTTGTTGTCGATGGCGTTATACCAGCGCGGGCGCTCGTGGAGGTCGTTCAGGGTGCGGATGTACTCGAGAAAGGCAGAGCGCGCCCCCTCTCTCGTAGCGACGAAGCGGTAGAGATAGACGTCCTCTCCGTGACGAAAGTTTGAACGCAGACGAATGACGTCGCGCTCGTCGGACGCGATGTAGATCTGCTCGAATTGCCGGTAGAGACCCCCGATAGCCGAATAGCTCTGGCCGCGTCGCGAACGCGTCTCGATGCTAAAGCAGACGCGTCCATCCTCGCCGAAGTCGAAGGAGAGGATGGGATGCGCGATGGCCGGTGAACCCCAGTAGGTCACGAACAAATCCACGCCGCGGAGCTTTTGCAGGTCGTAGCTGCGGCTCTCGTAGCGCGGCGTGAAGTCGGTCTCGGTGTGGTATTCGAAGTTGCGCACGTTGTGGACGGTAACTTGTTCGCCCTCGATGACTGCCGAACCCAAGGCCGCGACCTCCGGCTTCCAGTCGCGGTCCTGGCGAGGCTTCAGGGTCAGCCACCAGGCGAGCACTACTGCAAAACCAATCGCGGCGATGGCCATGCCACGCGCGCGCTTTCTCACCAGGATGAGCGTTGCGAGCATGGCGGCGCCGTAGATGATCGCGAGTGGTACGCGCAATAATTTGACCGGCAGGTCGAAATAGAGCGCGCCGGCCGCCCAGGCCGTGGCGAGAAGGAGGATCAGTCCGGCAACTGCGAAGCAAACAAAGCGGATTGCTTGGCGCATCATGGGACACGGATCATTTCGCGTGCTCCGCGCCGTGCGAACTCATGACGATGCAGCGCACATCATGGCGTGCTGGGTTTTGAGGCCTCAGCCAGCACGTCTGTGGCGAGATCGATCTCTCCATTTTTTAGTTCCTGCGCGGCGCGTTCTGATATTTTTCCATCCACCCATAAGGCCAGTCCCTTAATCTCACTCCGACTTTGAGGTAGCTGCGTGAAGAGCTCTATTCGGCCGGCCGCGTGTTCGTTCCAAATCGCGTAATCGCACGAGAGCGGCACCACCAGAGTTCCGCTCGAGTCCATCGCGCAAGCCCTGTCGTGCTCGAGTTGGATCGAGCTCAGGGGCGTTTTCGTCTTGTGATAGCGTGCGAGAATTTGCGCGAGGCGCTGAAAGTAATCTGCGTCCTGTTCGGTCAGCGCCTGGCAGGCCTTTCCGAGAAACGCGGTCGGGTCCAGGCCGATCGCGGCGAGCGCATCCGTAATAATTGTCTCGTGCCAGGGCGAATACCAGGGATGCATGAGGAACTCGTCCGCGTTCTCGCGGCTGACTCCGAGCGCAAAAAGTTTTTTGCGGTTAATGATGCGCAAATCCGAAGCCGTGGCGGTGGCGAGGGTCTGTTGCAGGTTCTGGTTCAGGTTGAGAACCGAAAGCACTTCACCGGCTCCACCACCCACCGCGGCGGTCGCAGCGTTCACGATGAAGCCCCCACCGGCCATCGCGCGCGCGGTGTTTGTGAGCTGCTCTTGCAGTTCCTCGTTGGTCGAATAGGGACTAACGCCGAGCCTGGCCGCGAGAGCGACTTTGGCTTTGTCCACCCCGGTGATGCTCTGGATCCCGGGCCCTTCGCTTTCGGAAGTGCCGCCTTTCATGCTTTCACCGATCCGGCCAAAAAAGCGCGAGGCGCCTTTCGGCACGCGTTTGATCGCGCCGATCGGATCCCTTACGATCCCCTTGGCGCTTTCGAGTTTCTTCTTTCCGGCGTTGGCCAGCGCTTTGCCGAACTCATCCGTCTTGCTCATTCCGCGCAACTTGTCGATTGCGTAAAGCTCGCGAATGCGGGTGCGCAACGCGATGCCAGTCGTGACCTCAAAAACCCTCTCTCCTGAGTAGAGGAAGTAGGTGTTCGACAAGCCGTCGTTTTCCGCTTGCTGGTGGACAGTGTGGAGTCGCCCTTTCATCAACTCCTGGGGCACAAACAATTTTGTTTCCACCAGGCCGGCCGTCTCGAACGTGGTCTCCGGTGGAGAGGGGGAAGGCGTGGAGTCGATCTGAGCAAAGGCCCTCGCCGCCGTGATTGTGAGAACGGTCAGGATGTATTTAGGGTGCATGATTTTTAGAGGGTGCGATCAGCCTTTCGATTCCGTGTCGCGATTGAGCCTTTCTTCAAGGTGGAGCATCGGACTCTGACTAACCGTGATGAGTCCCTGGTGGGGCTTATCGAGATCGAGCGTCACGTAGATCGTCCCGCAAAGCAGGAGAGTGACCGCGATGCGCGCCGGGAGACCGCGATGATTTCCGAGCCCGCCAAAAAACCCGAGAACGGTAATGACCGTCAGCGCTCCGAACAAGAGCAGCCAGACGATGGAATCCGGCACGCGGCTTTCCCAGGCGAAGTGGCGTTCACGCCGGAGCGCGGCAGCATCAATGAGCCGGTCGAGCAAGGAAGCGGCGACTGCCGCGGGCTTTTGGTCCTCGGCGGCTCCTTTTAAAACCGACCACATTTGCTCCTGGATGCTTTCGGAGCGGGCTTCGTCTTCCGCAAGTTCACTATCAGTCCTGTCCCGTAGCAGGCGCGCGACGGTCGCACGCTGCGCGACGTACTTTCCTAACAGTTGCTTGAACTCTGCCCGTGACGCCTCGGAAAGGAGGTCGCTCTGTTCGAATAATCCCCAGAGCGCATTGGCTTCGTTGACCACAAGCTGGCGCCGCGTGTCGTATCGGGCGGCTGTCATGGCAAAGGTAAATCCCAGGAGCAAAGCCAGCAGCCCAAGCAATGAACCGAGAATCGATCCGATGTGCTCGCGGCGAATGGCATCCGCGCGCGGCTGCCAGCGGTTGCCGACGCTGGAGCCAATTTCCCCCGCGAGCGCCATCGCGACCAACAAGCCGACGACAATCCAGAGCGTGTCGAGTTCATAAAGCCAGCTTGTCCTCACCGGATTGCTAACGGCAACCTGTGCTAACAGGTTAGCCTATTATTGCGCCGCCACTTCTTTCTCTTCCGGCCACTGATCGTCGGTAGCGTTCCAGGTCTTGTCCGGATTGAAACGCTCCATGCTCTGAAAGGTCTTCAGAGTCTCCGGTCCCAGGTCCTGCTGATAAACAATTCCGGTATGGCTGACCATGAACGTCTGCACACCCGTAACGCCGTATTCAGCCGGCGCGGCCGCGAGCGCAAACCCGCCGATCATTGCCCCGTTGACCAGGAAATCCATTTCCCCCAGCGGCGCGGCGGGGCCCTGCCCTTTCAGAACCTTGAAATAGTAGCCGTGAAAAGGTTTGCTCTTATCCGAATAACCTTCCTCGAGCGCCCTGGCGACTCCCTCCCCGATGGGCCCTCCCCAGGTGCCATCCGGGTTTTGCCACGCTAATCCGTCGTGTTTCCCGGGCGTGCTGATAATGCGTTGCGCGTATTGATTCACCGTGGAATCGTCGTGCTTCACCAGGGCATATTCTTCTTCGGCTTCCACGAAGCCGCGACAAATCTGGATGACGTTCAGCTCATTCGCTCCGATGCGCCGATGGAGGATTTCATCGCGGCCAGCTTTGGTGTCGAAGTACCATTTCCCTTTGCGCTTGATCAGCGGAATCGGCAGCGGCCACTCTTCGTTCCCGATCGAAAGGATGGCGCGGTTCGCATCTTTTTTGTCCATCTCCACTGAATTCTTTTCGCGCGCCTTGGCCGCAAAGGCGGTCGCCCGGCTCTTGTCCTGAACCGCATCTTCGGAAGAAATCAGGTCCTCGCTGCCCGGACCGAGAATGCTCGCCAGCGCGGGCACATCAAAGGTTTCGCAGGCTTTGATCAGCTCTTCGGCGGCGTTTTTAGAGTCCTCGAATCCTTTTTGTTCCGCCTCCGGCGCCGCCTCCAAAGCAAGCATTGGAACACACAACACAAAGGCCGCGCAGGCTAGTAAGGTGATTCTTGATGAGATCATGATGTTTGATTTGATTTTCATTGGTTTACCTCCGCCGCCCGCCGCCCCGCATGCCACTGCTGCGGGAGGACGCCATGCTCCGAGAACCCCGATCGCGGCTGGCGAAAGCCGAGCTTCTATCGAATCCGCTGGAAGGGCCGCTAAACGCATTGTTAGTCCTGGGGCTGGGACTTTTGGAAACCTGACGATTGGCAATTCGGTCGGTGTCGCCACTCATGCGATTTTGCGGCCGGTTCGATGGCGCATTGGCGCTTCGATCGCTCAGCGCTGGTTTTTGTCGATCGCTGGCCAGACTGCGATCACTCGTAGCGGGCCTTTGCCTTGTGCTATCCAGTTGGCTCCGGGCAGTCGTCTGCCGATTGGATAGGGTATCGCCGCGGGTAGTCCCGCCATACTTCTGCGCCGTAGTCCTGTTGGAGTAGGGAGCGCCGCCGCGGTGTTGCCCGTTATGCTGCCAGGCGCTGTTGTTGGTGATGCGCTGGTTGACATTCGTTTTGTTGAAATTGTTTATGTAATTGTTGTTAACGTTGATATTGACGTTGTTGTTGCCCCAGCCGCAGTTCCAGCCCCAGTTACCGTTCCAGGCCGCCCCAATGGCGACGCCCGCGCCAAACGCGAGGACCCTCCCTGCCACGTACGGCGGATAATAGATTGAAGGGTAAGGATAAACGGGCGGTCCATAGACAATCGTGGGGTTGTAAGCCGGAACGTAAACCACCTTGGGATCCGCCTGCTCAATCACCACTACGGTCTTTCCCTGGACCTGTTTGCTTTCCACTTTTTGTTCCTTGCTCGGCTTGAGGTTCCCGGCAGTCTGAGCCTTCGTCCGCATCCGCTGCACCGCATCCATCACATCGGCCTGCTGCGCCAGGAACGCGTTCCCGAGGTCCGTGGTCCACGCGACGTTCTCTGCCAACTGCTTCACCACATCGGGCAGCGCCGCCATCGCCTGGATGCTCGGATCCCAGTTCTGCTTTGCCACTGCATCGGCGAGAGCCTTGTCTTTTAAGTTCGGGTTCTTCGCCAGCCACTGCTGGAGTTGAATGACCTCCAGCGGATAAGTGGCTGCCGCCAGCGTCTGGGCCAGGAGCGGATCGGGATATAGAGCGATCGGCGAGACGAGCGAATCCAATTGATCATTCGGAATCTTGGGCGCCTCAGGTGCGGGCGTGGCACTCGGCGGTAGTGCGGCCGGTGCCGGTTGCGTTTGCTGCGCCCGCAGCACCGCGTTGCCCGCCGAGAGCAATGCGATGCAGGCTATGATTACCGCAGCATGTGATGTCTGGTTTACGAATCCGAGTCGAGTGGATGATGGCTTCATTAATTTTCCTCGCCATGATTCTGCTCGGTTCCGCCCCACCTCCGGTATTGGACCTTGGTCCCATGCCGGGGCAGTAGGGCTGCGGCGTCGAATCCTCGCTCAGTGCGCGTCAACCTCCGCGCGTTGGAAATGTGGTAGTCAAGCCGCCGGCATGAGGAGCATCCGGATGACGGCAAAGACGAACACCGCGACGCCAAAGGCCGCGGCGGAAAGCCGCACTCGCGGCTGCTCGAATTTCCCCGCCGTGCCGGCAAAGAAGAGCACGGTGGCAAAGAGGACGGTGTTGGCGAGATATTGGCCGGAGCGATTCCCCGCCTCGCGTGCCTGGCCGACGCGCTTTGCCGCCTCAGCTCTTGCCGCGGCCGCTTCGGCGACGCCGCGGACCTCGTATAGCTTTGGCACAAATGGGTGTGGATCAGCGGAGCTATTCGCGAATGGCTCCTGTGCGAGCCAGGCGTCGTACGCTTTCTTCACGTCGGGCGGAAAGCGCTCGGCATAATATCGCACGAGCTGTTCGTTGCCGGCGTGGTGCGCGGCGACGAGTTGCATGAACATCGAGGCGTGAACAATCAGCGCCTGGCTGCCCTGCACTTCGAGCAGCCCGGCGCGTTGCTCCATCCCATTTGCATCGTTCATCAAACGATTGCTCTGCCGGGTCCACGCCGCGGATTGATACGAGCACCAGGCCGTGCACAAGGTGGTCAGCGCCATGAGGAGCGCCACGACTGGCTCGATCCACTTTCTCTTGGGTGAATGGGCGGACTTCTCAACCATGACTCGTTTTCAATCGGCGAGGATGGTGAAATCTCGGATCGCTTTGCGCACGGCCGGCTGGTCGGTGACGATGAGCGTCGCTCCGGGGGTGAGCGTGTCGTAAACCTTGCCGGCAAATTCCGGCGAGATGCGGACCCGTTTGGCGAGCGCAGCGACATCCGCGTTGCGGCTCGCAGCATCGCTTTGCACACTCATCCAGATGCGCGCCGGACGTCCTGGAACCAGCGCACTGGTCTCCGCGGTCACACCTTCGAGTAACGTGAAGACGTGGCCGCCGAGCCGTCCGTTTACCTCAATGGCCGCGCGCCCGATCGGCTCACCGTTGCGATAAACGTAGAGCGTCCGGTCCGCCGCGCTCACGAGCATGGTGATCGGGCCGCTCGTGCTGCGCTCCGGATTCCATTGGTATTCGCCGGTCCCGAGCGGCTTCAGCATCTCGGGCGTAAAATCCTTCGGCGCGAGGATCACGCCGGGATCCGCGGCGAAGCGGGGTTGCGTCTTCACGTCATCGCCAATCACCACGGTCCCGCCGCTCCCGGTGATCCCGAAGAGCAGGGTCGAGAAATCGTAAGGCATCCGGATGCAGCCGTGGCTGGCCGGATAGCCGGGCAGATTGCCAGAGTGCATGGCGATGCCGCTCCAGGTCAGCCGTTGCATGTTCGGCATCGGTGCGTTGTCGTATTTCTTTGAGCGATGAGTCTGCTTTTTCTCGAGAATGGTGAAGACGCCCGTCGGAGTTTTGTTGGTCTTCGTCCCCGAGCTGATCGATGTGCGGCCGACAAGAATGCCGTTGCGATAAACGTGCATCGTTTGCAAAGGCAGGCTCACGAGCAACACGACCGGACCGGCCGGCGAGACCCGCGGATTCCACCAATACTCGCCCGGCTTGAGCGGGCCGGTTGGCTTGCCGGTGGGTGAGCCTTTGGTGTGGAATGACGGCTGGGGCATTGGGGCGGCGAAGGCCGTCTGCCCGATCATCGTGGCGAGTATGATGGCGATCGTCGCGGCAAGGAGTCTTGAGTGCATTGTGTGATTTACGAATTTGGAAGCACGCCATCCCGGCGCAGGATCGCCTCGTAGGTGGCCATTTTGTAAAGCTCACCCAGCGTCGGGTAATTGAAACAAGCGCGGTTAAAGACATTCGCACCCACTCCGGCAAGCATGGCGACGAGACCGATGTGGACGACCTCGGTCGCCTGTTCGCCCACCACATGCACGCCCAGCAAACGCATGTCTTCGCGGCGAAAGAGCAGTTTTAGGAGGCCGTGCTCATCGCCAATAATCTGGCCGCGCGGATTGTCGGCATAGCGGGCGCGGCCGACCACGTATGGAATGTTTTTCTCCCGCAAGGCTTCCTCGGTTTCCCCGGCCATGCTTGCTTCGGGAATGGTGTAGATTCCCGTCGGAAGAATTGGCGCCGCTGCTTCCTTTTGTCGAATTTCGAACGCAGCACACGCCGCCAGGCGCGCCTGCTCCATCCCGGTGGCCGCGAGCGCCGGCGCGCCGACCACATCACCGGCGGCAAATATGTGCCGAACTTCGGTTCGCCCCTGCGCGTCCGCATTGATCAATCCGCGTTTGCCGGGAGTGATGCCGGCGGCGGCCAGGTTAAGGTCGCCGGTGTTACTCTGGCGGCCTGCCGCCACCAGCACGTCGTTCACGGCCAGCGTTGCGCCGGACGTTAGGGTAAGGGTCACGTCACCGTCCGGAGGCGCATCGCAACGCGTCACCTTTTCTTTCCAATGGAAACGAACGCCCGCCTCTACCATCGCGCGTTCGATGGCCTGCGAAATTTCGCGATCCAGAAAACCAAGCAGCGTGTCGCGTCCGTCGATCAGGTGCACTTCGACACCGAGAGCGGCGAAGGTGCAGGCATATTCCGCGCCGATCACGCCTGCGCCGATTACGGCCATGGTTTTGGGCATTACCCCGATCTCGAGGATTTCGTCCGAATCATGGACGCTCGAATGTTCAAACGGAAATTCCGGCGGACGCACGGGCGACGAGCCGGTGGCGATCAGGATTTTTTCACCGCGCAGATAGGTTTCCTCGCCGACGCGGACGGTGTTGGGATCGACAAAACTGGCCGCGCCCTGAAACGTTTGAACGTTATTGGTGCGGAGTTGTTCTTCGCGTCGCCGGCGCTCCTGTGTCGCCACGTTGTTCTTGTGGCCCATGAAATCCATGACGGTTGCCTCACGCTTTATGGAAAGGTCCACGCCAACAAGCGCGCGCGAACGCGCGCCGGAGAGGATCAGCGCCGTTTCCCGCAGGGTCTTGCTCGGAAGCGTCCCGGTGTTAATCCCGGCGCCGCCGACCTCGCGGAGTTTTTCCACCAGGGCGACGCGCTTGCCGAAAATTCCTGCCGTATTCGCTCCGCAGATTCCGGCCGGGCCGCCGCCGATCACGACCAGGTCGTAGTGTTGAACGTCCATGAGCGTTGCAGCAGCTAGCGCCTGCGGGAACTGGCGGCCGTGGACATGTCTTCGCCGGTGGCGCGGAGCAGTTGGGAATAGGCGACGGAATAATTGCGCAAGGCCGTCGCGTAGAAGTCGCGCGCATCCGTGAGCGCGGTCTGTGCGCTTAGGATTTCAAGCTGCGTGCCGCTTCCGGTGGTGAAGCGAGTCTCCGCGAGCCCGATCGTTCTGTCCGCGGCCTTCACATTCCCGCCCTGCGTTTCCAGGATTACGCGCGCCTGCCTCATTCGCTCCCATGCGGTGCGGACCTCCAACCCGACGCGCCGCCTGACGTCGTCGGTGTTATGCCCGATCTGGTCGCGCCGTGCGCGGGCTTCCATGACGCGGCCGGCCGTAAACTGGCCATCGAAAATCGCCCAGGAAAGTTGAATGCCGGTAAGCGCTCCGTGGACAGGATCGCCTGGATCACGCGACTGCGCGCGGCTCAGCACCCCATAGCCGGCGAATACCTGCACGCTTGGGAAATAGCCGGACTTTGCGACGACAACCGCCTCATCCCCCAGCTTCTGGGCGACAGCCAGAGAGGCGAGCTCAGTTCTTTGCACTTCAGCGGCCGCGAGTGCCGTGGCCAGCTCGCCGTTATAAGCCGGAGAGCGGAGTGGCGTGGTTAGTTGCAGTCCCAGGTTGTTCGCGGCGGTGACCGGTTCGTCGTAACCCATCAATTGCACCAAGCGCTGTTTCGCGATGACGAAATCCTGCCGGGCGAGGGCGAGGGGAGTGGCGGCATTGGCCTGCTCAACTTTTGCTCGCAAGTCTTCGAATTCCGAAACCAGACCAACTGCGAGTTGTTCCGCCACCTTCTCCGAGAGTGAGCCGAGCAAGGTGAACGATTGCTGACGCAACCTGATTTGAAGCGCGGCGAGCTGTGCGTCGTCATAAGCGATGCGGACCTGGAGAAGCACATCCGCGACAGTGGTGCGGAAATCGAGCATGGCCTGCTCACGAATTAGCTTGTTCTGCCGAATCGCGGAGAGCATTCGCCCGCCTTCGTAGATCGACTGCACGATGCGCACGTCGGAGCTCCAGGCCTGATTGTTAACGATCGGCCCGACCGTGCTGTTTTCGTTCGCCTCGATGAGCGAATCCTGGTTGACTGAATAGCCGATTTCGGCCAGCGCCTTGGGCAGGACAATGGCGCGCACCTGGATCGCGATGCCATAGCGCGCCTCGACCTCGCTCTTGGCCGCGAGGATGGTCGCGTTCCGGGTGGCCCCGATGTTCAAGGCTTCGCCGAGCGAGAGGGGACGGCGCAGCATTTCCTCGAAAGGAGGCGGGCCGGCGACGAAGTCCTTTGCGTCAGTCCCCGCGCGGGAAGCGGGAACGAAGGCAAGTGCGGTGAGGAGGGAGAGAAAGATCCGAAGCGTGATGCAATTCATAGACTCAATGCAGCTTCAGGATGAGCCAATCCGTCTTCGACCCGACGCGAAGGATAACTTTGCGAATGATGTGCAGCATCGCGCCGCTGTCGGAGTAAATGGCGCCCTGGCCGTGGGCCCCGGCGGCAAGAAAGAGGTCTTTGTCCTTGCCGTCTGTCGTCAGGCGAACGGCGAAACGCCCCTCGGGATTTGGCGCCGCGCCACTCTCGGGAATGTTGCCGGTCCAGGGGAGCTGGCCCTGTCCCTGGGCCCAGACGATGGAGTCCACCTTACATTTAATGACCTTGCCAGGGTAAGTGCGCAGTGCGACTTCGGCTTCCTGCCCGGGCTTCACCTTGCGCAGCTCGTTTTGTTTATAGAGCGCGAGAAGCATTTGCTCGTTCTCGACCAGCAACAGCGCAGGTTTGAATGGCATGTTGTTGACGTACTGGCCGGGGCGAAGCTGGAGATTGATGACAGTGCCGTCGGCCGGGGCGATCATCGTGGTCTGGGCGAGCTGCCAGCGCGCGTTGCTCAGCGCCGCCTCGGCCGCGGCCAGGTTCGCGCGAGCGATGGCGATTTGGACCAGCTCGCCGTTTTCATCGCGAGCCGAGAGTTGATAACCAATGTCAGCCCGGCGGGCCTTGGCACTGTCGAGGTCCGATTCGAGCGCGATCTTGTTGGTATCCGCCTGCTCGACATCGAAGATGCGGCCCGCGCCCTTGGAGGCAAGCTCCCGGTATTGAGCGACACGCTGATTGGCGAGTCCCAGGTTCGCTTCCACCGAGGTAATGCGCGAATCGGCGATGGTTTGCAGCTCTTGCAGCTCCTTCTCCTTGTCCGAGGCGTCAATCAGCCGCGCCTTCGCCTCGAGTGCTTTTGCTTCAGCCGTTTTGACTGCGTCTTCAAACGGAGCCGGATCGATCTTGAAAAGCAGGTCGCCTTTCTTGACGGGCCGATTCGCCTGCACCGGCACCTCGGTCACCCGCCCGCTCACCTGCGGGATGACCTGCACCACGTAATTTACGACCCGCACATCGCTCGTGGAAGGGGCGACGATGTTGAGCAGGAGGATCGTCAGGGTCAGGCCGATAATCGGGATCGTGATCGTGATCACCTGGCTGACGATGTTCCAGGGCAGCCACTTGAACTTGAAGAAAACCAGCCACGCGAAAAATGTGTAGATACCGAGGAGGAGAATTTCCATTAGACGGCTCCTTTCCGGCTGAGCTGGCTTTCGAGCTCCGCCACGCGGGCCCGCAGCTGCTCGGTTTCATCCTTCGGCTCGGCTTCATGGCCGTGCGACTCATCCACGTCAGTTCCGTAGGCGAGCTTATGCAGGACCGGCTTCGAGTAGGCCCAGAGCCAGGCCAGCGGCCAGAGCAACCCGCCAAAAAAGAGCGAGAGGAGGCAAAGGCATTGGATCGCCTTGGCCTGCGGATGCTTTCTTTTCTCTGCAATTTTTTCCGGCAGGATGTGCACCAGCCAGAAGACACTGATGAGCACGATCGGAACGACGAACAGCACGATCCAGGACATCACGTTGGCCACGGTATCGAGCGCTTCTCCTTTGAATAAGGAGGCGTGCGCGGGTTGCGGAAGCAGCGCCACGCCCAGGAAGACGAGCAGAAGCATCGCTTCGCGGCGGCTTCGGAATTTGGCGCTGAAGTTGGTTGGTGGTGCGTTCATGGTTTAGGTGATGCGGCAGGCACGATCGTCCTGAATTTGATTCGCTAGATTCTCAGCCCCAGTCTCGATTGGGCTATTGGACCTTGGTCGTACCAAGCGCCAGAGACGTCCAACAGGAGGAAACGGAGAAAACAGAGAGACGGATTCGCTTTCAGTCCCTAACCTCAGTTACCTCCGTTCTCCTGTGAAGGAGTTCCTCTGCTCAGTGCGCGGTATAGCCGCCATCGACGACGAACACTTGCCCGACCGCAAAGGAAGCTGAGTCCGAACAGAGGAAGAGGACCATCTCAGCCATTTCTTCGGGACGCGCGGCGCGACCCAGCGGGGTGTTGGCCAAAAGTTTGGTGCGGATGTTCTCGTCGTCGAACCAGTGCCGGGTCATGCCGGTCTCGACTAATCCCGGTGCGAGGGCGTTGATCCGGATGCCCTGGCTCGCGTACTCGATCGCGGCGGCTTTCGTCAAACCAATCACGGCATGCTTGGCCGCCACGTAGGCACTGATGCCGGGATCGGCAATCATCCCCGCGATCGATGCGTTATTGACGATGGCTCCGCCTCCGGCGCCCAGCATGTGTTGAATCTCATACTTCATCGCGAGGAACACGCCTTTCACATCGACGGAAAGAACGTGATCGAATACGGCTTCCTCGACGTCGGCCAGCAAAGCCCCGGCGGGAAGAATGCCGGCGTTATTGAAGGCAAAGTGGAGCCCGCCATAGGTTTTCACCGCGGCGGCAACAAGATCCTGAACCTGCTGGGCGCTGCACACATTGGTCTCAACGAAAAGCGCCGAACCTCCTGCCCGCTCAATCATCTCAACCGTTTCGTGCCCTTCCGGATTTAAGTCGCCAATCACCACACGGGCGCCATGTCGGGCGAAGAGAAGCGCCGTGGCCCGGCCGATGCCGGTGCTGCCACCGGTGACGAGCGCTACTTTGCCGGCGATGTTCGGGTACTTGCCGTTCTGGGCCATGTCGAGCTAGCTCAGAACCCCGAGATTCTACAGGAGCAAACAGAGGGAAGGGAGAGATCATGTCGTAAACCTCTGTTGCGCCTGTTATCTCCTGTTAAAGCTGGCGTGATTTGAGGGTGGGCCAGCGTTCCGAGCCCGACTGAAAATAAGATCTTCGCTTTCATGGCCGGAGTCTGCCGAATCCGCGCCGATGGCCGCTATTGGACCTTGGTGGTATGAAGAGATCTTACAGGAGGAAACAGAGGAAACGGAGGTCCAGAATCCAATTCTCTGTTTCCTCCTGTTAATTCTCTGGCAAAATCCCCGATGGGTGCGGATCGCCCGGCGTCGCGGCGTTATGTTTGGCGAGCACCTTCGCGGAGCCCGTGCCCCATTGCTGCATGACGGCCCCGATGTCGTGCATGCGGACGTTGAGCATCCGGAC